>JBDKGX010000014.1:0-40212 GCA_039797965.1 Pseudomonadota bacterium | reverse complement strand
GTACGAAGTGGATAAAGAGACTGGTGCTTTAATGGTTGACCGTTTTATGTCAGCACCGATGTTTTATCCAGCTAACTATGGTTTTGTACCTCATACTTTAGCAGAAGATGGTGATCCTGCTGACGTATTGGTAGTCACTCCTCACCCATTAGTACATGGTTGTGTGATTCCTGCTCGTCCTATCGGCATTTTAAAAATGAGCGATGAGGCAGGTGGTGATTCTAAAATTATTGCAGTACCTGCAGGTAAATTAGCACCTCAATATAAAGATGTGACTTCTTATGAGCAGTTGCCAGAGCTTTTATTACAGCAAATCAAGCATTTCTTTGAGCGTTACAAAGAGTTAGAGCCTGGTAAGTGGGTAAAAGTAGAAGGCTGGGGCAATGCAGATGACGCAAAAGCTGAAATTTTAGCAAGCATTAAGCGCTTTCAAGACAGCAAAGCTTAAGTCTGGCATGATATAACGCTTTTTAAATGGCCGTCTTTTTGATCAAATTTGATTGCGACGGCCATTGCACCATTGTCACCACTTGGGGGCTTGCCATTTATGGGTGAACGGTTATCAATAAAAACAGAGCGTGATGAACAACAATTATTCAATAGCCGTGCCATCGTCGCTGCATTAATTGTCTTGCTAGCCTTAACAGGTATAGCAGCTCGTATGTATTTTTTACAGGTCAAACAACATGACCATTACACCGAATTATCATTACAAAATTATCAACGGCGTATTCCTAAGGCTCCAACCCGTGGGCAGATTTATGATCGTAATGGGGTTTTGCTAGCTGATAGCAAAACCAAGTATGTATTACAAATTATTCGAGATGGGGTGCCTGATCTAAATGGCGACAATTTACGCCGTTATGACGACATTGAAGTACTTTTAGGTCAACTCAATAATATTGTTACGATTACGGATAAAGAACAGCGTCTGTTTATGCAACAACTGCGTAAAAAGAGCCGTTATCAACCAACGGTATTAAAAGAAAATTTAACCGATGTAGAAGTCGCCAAATTTGCCGTTAATAAGCCCCGCTTTCCAGGCGTTGATATTGAAGTACGTATGGAACGCAATTATCCCTATGGCGCGGTAGCGAGCCATGTGATTGGGTATGTAGGGCGCATTGATGAGCGTGATATGAAAAATCTCAATCGCGATGAATATGCTGCGAGTACTCATATTGGTAAAACAGGCGTTGAGGCTTCCCACGAAGATCGGCTACATGGTCAGACGGGTTATCTTGAAGTCGAAGTCGATGCACATGGGCAACATAAAGGCGTCATTAAAGAAATTCCACCGGTTGGGGGACAAGACTTATTTCTTAGTATCGATATCAATCTGCAATTAAAAGCCGAAGAGTTACTAAAAGATGAGCGTGGCGCGATTATTGCGATTGATCCGTCAAGTGGCGAAGTACTAGCGATGGCTAGTGTACCGACTTTTGACCCTAACTTATTCGTTAATGGTATTTCACATAAAGATTATATCGATTTACGTGATAACCCTGATCGTCCTTTATATAATCGCGCTTTACAATCTGCGTATCCTCCTGGCTCTACGATCAAGCCCATGGTGGCTTTAGGAGGGTTACAAGAAGGGGTTATTTGGCCTAGCAAAACGACCTATGATCCTGGTTTTTTCCAAATTCCAGGGAATAAACATCGTTATCGTTGTTGGAAAAAATCTGGACATGGTGCAGTAGGAATTGATCGAGCGATTGCTCAATCGTGCGATACCTTCTTTTACGATATGGCTTATCGTATGGGGGTGGAAAAGTACTCAGCCTTTATGCGCAGTTATGGTTTCGGACAATTAACAGGCATTGATCTGCCGTCTGAATCCGCTGGTTTAATGCCTACGCCAGAATGGAAACAAAAACGCTATAAACAAGTCTGGTATCCGGGCGATACTGTTAATATTGGTATCGGTCAAGGCTATTGGTTAGCCACTCCACTGCAATTAGCTCACGCTGTATCAACCACAGCAATGCGCGGAGTACGTATTAAACCAAGGCTATTGCATGCGGTAAGACGAGTCAAAAACGAACCACCTGAGATGATTCCACCCGACTATTTACCTAAAATCACGTTAAAAAATTCGCGGTATTGGGATTTAGCCATTAACGGCATGATCAATGTGGTGAACTCAAGCTATGGTACAGCCAAAAAAGTCAGCGAAGATATTAGCTATACGATGGCAGGTAAAACGGGCACAGCGCAGGTTTTTGGTATTGCCCAAAATGCAAAATATGATGCTAAGCGCTTAGCTAAGCGTTTACATGATCATGCGTTGTTTGTGGGGTTTGCTCCTGCTAATAATCCTAAAATTGCTATGTCAGTGATTGTAGAAAATGGTGGTGGGGGGAGTTCGGTAGCGGCACCCTTGGCGCGAGCGATTATGGATGAGTACTTGGTTCCTAAGCCCAAAGTAGATCCTAATGCACCTACGGATGCTAATGTCACTCCTACACAAACGGGCACTACACCCACTGATCCATTAGTCAATAATAAAAAAGTTTCTGCGACTCCTACAGGGCACTAAATCATGTTTAATAGTTTACTACCTCCCATAGTGGTGCAAATCTTACAACGTCTTGATTTAGTCTTGATTACCGCCTTGGGGTTATTGATATTTGTAGGGGGCGTAACCCTATATAGTGCTAGTGATATGTCATCTGAGATGGTGTATCGGCAAGGCTTACATTTTCTGATTGGTGGAACCTTGATGGTGATATTGTCGCAGGTTCAAAGTAAAACTCTGCGCCAATGGGTCGTGTGGTTGTATGGCACTGGCATAGTACTTTTAGTGTTGGTATTAATCATTGGAGAAACTAAAAAAGGTGCTACGCGTTGGTTATATGTAGGCGTAGACATTCAACCTGCTGAAATTATGAAAATAGCAGTGCCTATGATGGTGGCTTATTATTTTTCTGAAAAAAGCCTGCCGCCACGATTCATTGATATTATTATCGCCCTGATTTTAATCTTCATTCCCATGCTTTTAATCATGAAGCAACCTGATTTGGGAACTTCATTACTAATTGCTGTAGCAGGAATTTTCGTCATTTATTTGGCGGGAATGTCGTGGTGGTTAATTGGGGGATCCTTGGCAGCAGTGGCGATTGCAGCGCCTTTAATGTTTCATTATGGTATGCATGAGTACCAACGTCAGCGTGTTTTGACTTTAATTAGTGAGGACGTTGATGTTTTAAAAGAGGGGTACCACATTTACCAGTCAAAAATTGCGATAGGGGCGGGTGGTATTTATGGTAAAGGTTGGGGAAAGGGTGACCAATCTCATCTAGACTTTTTACCAGAGCGCCATACTGATTTTATCTATGCGGTATTTGGCGAAGAATTTGGTTTAGTGGGTAACTTGGCATTATTGTCGTTGTATTTGTTCATTATTTGGCGTGGTTTATATATTGCGTCAAAAGGAGAAGATACTTTTGGGCGATTATTAGCGGGTAGCCTAAGTTTGACCTTCTTTATTTACTTGTTGGTTAATACCGGTATGGTAAGTGGCGTGTTGCCTGTAGTGGGTGTGCCTCTACCTCTAGTGAGTTATGGTGGTACATCGATTGTTACTTTGATGATTGCCTTTGGTATTATTATGGGCATGAAAAAACGTAAACGTATTTATCAAGGTGATGAGTAATAGCTCTAATTGCGTACGGTTCAGCTCTAGCGTGTTAAGCTAGCTGGATCGGGGTTTGCGACTTAATAGGCACTTAGCTTATTAAGTACTCTATACGGGGCTAATATGAAGATTATAATGCGTTACGCAGCACGTTCGATGGTGAGCTTAGGAGTACTTTATCTAAGCGGTTGTTCTGTTTTTGAGGGTGAGAGTTTAGAGGGAAAGTCTGTGGAGGCGATTCCTTTGCTTAATCCCACCGCCAAAGCAAGTGCACTGTGTGGTAATCCTCGTGCTTATCAGTTAGATGGACAGGTTGTAAACGTATTAGCGTCCGGTCAAGGTTATCAAGAGCAGGGTTGGGCAACGGTTTATAAAGATCAAGATGCAGGCAAAACTACAGCAGGTTGTGAGCACTATGAGCCACTAGCTTATTCGGCGGCACATAGAACCCTACCCATTCCTAGTGATGCGCGTATAACACGGCTAGATACTAAGCGATCGGTAGTGGTGCGGATTAATGATCGAGTGCCAGATGATGCTAAAGCGTTAATTCAAATCTCGACAGCCGCTGCCAACGCATTAGGGATTAATAATACAGCCGTACCCGTTATAGTAGAGGGACTTGATAAAACAACGACTCAAGACCCTAGTCAAATTTATGTTGCACCCAATGCAGGTTTAACTAATACCAATAAATCAGTTTCACCCGAAATTAAAGCTCAGGCTCAGGGTAAGGTGTTTTATATTATTGTGGGTAGTTATCCTACCCAATCAGAAGCAGTAGATACTTATGTGCGGCTAGCTGCTGCAGGTTTGGGTAAATCTGAAATGGCTACCGCACAATTTCAAGGGCGTGAAGTACACCAAGTTCGCATTGGCCCCCTTTACACTCAAGGCGAAATCGATAACGTAAAAAATACGTTAGAAGGTAATGGATTAGCAAAATTCCGAGTTATTGGCATTAATGGCTAACGTATGTCAATTCGGGCAGGGAGTAAGTTTCAAGATGTTTAAAACAATAATACGTACAGGCTTTTTAGCATTATTAGTAGGGCTAAGTACTGCTTCAGCAGTCGAGAAAGTTGTGCCTGTAGTGCCACCCGATCAAGTTCAAGCATTAGCCTCAGGCGTGCCAGAAATTGCGGCTAATAGTTTCTTATTGGTGGATTATCAAAGTGGCTCAGAGCTAGCCTCTTACAATGCTAGTCTACGTGTAGACCCCGCCAGCATTACTAAGTTAATGACTGCGTATGTACTGTATCGAGAGTTAGCAAAAGGTACTGTTAAACTTGAGGATCAAGTACTGATTAATCAAGGGGCATGGGAAATGGATGGTTCCCGTATGTTCATTGAGGTAGGCAAAAAGGTTGAACTAGAAAAGCTCATGAAAGGGCTAATCATCCAATCAGGAAATGATGCAGCCATTGCTATTGCTGAGCATGTAGCAGGTAGTGAAAGTGCTTATGTAGATAAGATGAATCAAGTGGCTGTCGAGTTGGGTATGAAAGATACCCACTATTCGAATGTGACAGGTTGGCCGATTGATAATCATTATACCACCGCCAGAGATATTGCTACTTTGGCTAAGGCGATTATCACCGAGTTTCCTGACCGTTATAAACTCTATTCAGAAAAAGAGTTTACCTACAATAAGATTCGTCAATATAACCGCAATAAACTATTATTCCGTGATGCTACTGTAGATGGCATGAAAACCGGATTTACAGATAAAGCGGGTTATTGTTTAGTTGCATCAGCCAAACGCCAAGATACTCGCTTGATTTCGATTATGTTAGGTACGGCTAGCGAAGATGCGCGGGCTGAAAATAGTCAAAAACTGCTAGAGTATGGCTTTAGAACCTTTGAAACACACAAAATGTATACGGCTAACTCAGTCCTTCATGAGGCTCGTGTATGGAAAGGTGAGGATGAAACCGTTCCCGCAGGTGTCACAGAAGACGTCTATATCAGTGTGCAAAAAGGTAACTATAATAATCTAAAAGGCGCTGTTCAGGTTAGTAAAGAAATTTACGCCCCTGTTAAGCGTGGTGATGTTTTAGGACAAATTGTTTTCTCCGACCAAGGCAAAGTCATTAAACAGCTGCCCTTAATTGCTTTAGCTGACGTACAAGAAGGTGGTATGTGGCGGCAAATGATGGACTCGGTCAAGTCTTGGTTTAACTAGGCTAAGGATAAATGCAAAACCAACCCCAAGTAGAATACCCCTATTTAATGCAAATTAAGGTGGTGGGCTATGCCACCCCCTTATTTGAACAACAGGTCAATGAAGTTGCGGCTCGGCAGGGTAGTACCATTGAAAAAGGTGCTGATTTACGCCAACATCAAAGTCGTACAGGTAAGTATCGTAGTATGTCTTTTACGTTTCATGCACAAAGTCGTGACCATTTGGATGCTCTATACAAAGACTTAGAGGCTTGTGATCAAGTACTTTGGTTATTGTAAATTATGCAGCCACTATTGATTCGTTCTCACTTAGATCAGTTAGCCGCGTATGAGCCTGTCTGGCAAGCTATGCAGGCTTTTACACGTACTCGTGAAACCCAATCTCCAGACGAAATTTGGCTGATTAATCATAAGCCTGTATTTACCTTGGGGCGCAATGGCAAACCAGAGCATATTTTAGAAGCAGGTGATATTGCTGTAATACCCATTGATAGAGGTGGGCAAGTCACCTATCACGGTCCTGGTCAATTAGTGATGTACTTATTGCTAGATTTAAAACGCTTAGAGTTGGGTATCCGTGATCTGGTGATACTAATTGAAAACTCAATTATTCATCTACTCAGTACATTTGGAATAGAAGCACAAGGTGATCGTGATGCTCCGGGCGTTTATGTTAGAGGGAAAAAAATTGCAGCGTTAGGACTGCGAGTTTCACGCGGCTGTACCTATCATGGTTTGAGCTTAAATGTGGATATGGACTTAAGTGCCTTTAAACGCATTAATCCCTGTGGTTATGCTGGTCTTGAGGTCACTCAATGTCGTGATTTAGGTATCCAGTTAACCTTAGATCAAGCAGCTACTATTATTGTTAATTATTTGGCTCAAAAGTTGAATTATTCGACAGTGAGCTGGAGTACTTTATCTTTATAAAAAATACAACGATAAAGTACTCTATCAAGGATAAGAAGTTTCAGACGTAATAAGTGGTTTTGGTCATTACCTTAGATAGAAAAGGCATTAATAACTTACGCATAGGCCAAGGTAATTTAGCCCCACCTGCTTGTATAGCAGCGTTGCCATGATGATCTTCATCAGCCTTCATTTGCTGCAAAACTGCAAGATCCGGTAAATCATTAACAGGTAATCGGGTCAAATGCTCATTGATATGATTAATGACCTGATCCTCTGTTTCCTTAACAAACCCAAGGCTGAGTTTATCACCTAATTGTCCTGTGACAGCCCCTATTGAGAAAGAGCCCCAGTACCAAAAAGAACCTAGCAAGCTAGGACGCGAGTTTAGTACTTGCAGACGCTGATTACACCAATCTAAATGGTCGCTTTCCTCTACGGCTGAATCACGTAGATGTTGTTGAGTAGCTGGGGTTTTAGCCACAAAGGCTTGCCCCCGATATAAACCTTGAGCAGCTACCTCACCCGCGTGATTAATACGCATTAAACGACCTGCCAATACACGTTCATCATCAGTCATATCTGTTTTTTCTGCTAAACCTGTTGCAGGATTAGGGCGGTTAGTCGTAGCCAGTGAGCCATGAAGAGTACGCAGGCCATGATCGACTTCACTTAAAACTTGGTCTAATAAACTGAGATGACGTGCTTTAGACATGTTTACTTGGTCTCTTTTTGAGTCAAATAATTAAGAGTGGCAACCACATTGTCAGCCCCAACCATGCCAGGTCCTGTCATGTACTTGCCGTTTACAATGATATTAGGTACTGAGTCTGCGCCTGATTTGGCACTGTAGTCCTTGGCAAATCTCATGAGATTATCTAATTCCATTGACTTTAAAACATTGTCAACTTGTTCATTGGTATAACCCAAGGATACAAAGAAACGTTTTAAAGAATCTTCGTTATCAATTCGACGATTTTGTTTTTGCAAAGCGTCAAAAATTTTAGCATGAACATTTTTAGTGCCTTGTGGATCAAGTAATTGACCTACATAGTACAATTTGGCATGAAACTCCCAGCGTGGGCTGAGTGTTGCAGGGATACGCACAAATTCTACATTGGCAGGTTTTTGTGCCAAGTACTTTTCAATGACAGGTTCTAGGTGATAGCAATGCGGGCAGCCATACCAGAATAATTCCGCTACTTCGATCTTATTGGCCGCCGTGCGAGTAGGCAAAGGCGTGCCGATGGTAGTGTAATGCGTACCGTTCAGATAAGTTAGATTATCCGCTTGTGTTGGTTCTGAAAAACATCCTGTTAAAGTGACCGCAGTAAAAGCGGCAATAGTCAGGATGCGGCTGAAAAAACGTTTCATGCGTCTGCTCCGTTACTTGTTTTATTAAAATCTCTTACTGAGACAGGCTTACCATAATCAAAGTTCACCATATGAGTGTAACCCAGAGAGGAACATATTAACGCCTAAGAATGCAAATAAAGTCACAAAAAGCCCAATAATTGCCCACCATGCCATTGGTGTACCCCGTGCACCCTTACTGAAGCGGAAGTGCAACCACGCCGCATAGTTGAGCCATACAATCAAAGCCCATGTTTCTTTAGGATCCCAAGACCAATAGCCGCCCCATGCCTCAGCAGCCCACATGGCACCTAAAATGGTGGCAATCGTAAAGAATGCAAAACCTAAGGCAATGGCTTTGTAGGTAAGATCTTCTAAAACTTCAGTAGAGGGTAAATATTTAACAAAGCTATCGGGCGCTTTTTGCGTGCCATACTCTTTTAGGAGATAGATCACGCTAGTCATCGCGGCAATCGCAAAAGCGCCATAACCGATAAAGTTGGCCGGTACATGTATTTTCATCCAATAGCTTTTTAAAGCGGGTACCAGCGGACGAATCGTACCCCCCTCACGTGTGAAGGCATACCATAAGATAAATCCTACCGCGGCACTAATAATGAGTAATACAAACCCCCCCATTGAGCGAGTTTTATAGCTGTTTTCATAGTACAGGTAGAGCAGACCAGTGATCACACAGAATAAAATGAAAACTTCATAGAGATTACTGACAGGAATATGACCAAATTCTGGGTCAACCAAGTAAGACTCATACCAACGTACCATGAGGCCTACTAAGCCCATAACCAATGCTGTCCATGTGATAGCACTAGCGGTTTTGAGTATGAACTCATTATGAGTGACTAAACCACCAAAATAAAACACAGTGGCGAGGACAAACAAAGCGCTCATCCACATAACAGCAGATTGACTAGAGAATAAGTACTTTAAGCCAAAAACAGTTTCACCATTAGCATAAACTCCACCGTATAGGCTAATACCTAATAAACTGATTAAAGTAACCGCTGTAGTATACGTTTGAATCGGTCGCCATGACCAACCCAAGTAAATCAATGCGGGAATAGACAGTAGTAAAAATGCCTGCTCATAAGTATCCATAGCATGAGCGTATTTTACGAAAGCAAATACTCCGCCTGCTAACACTAAGGCTGCCCAAATCCAATCTTGTGACTTAATGCGTTGGAAAAATGAGGGTTTGGTTAATAACTCATTCAAAGTTTCATTTGAAACAGACATAATATTTCAACTCCTGACAGACGTTGATTCAAACGCTTGTCTTAAGGTTCTCATAAATTTTTCAAATTCGGGTTGTTGTCGATTTGTAGTGCCCGCTAAAATCATCTCGACATTATCACTATTAGGCTGTGGTTTTAACCATATCCAAATTCGGCGTTGTGCCATATAGAACATTAGGAATACTCCTAGCGTTAACATAACACTTCCAAAGTAAACCACATTTTGACCAGGGGCACGGCTCATTTGTAAACCGGATGCTTGTATTTGTTTAAAGCCTGTTAGCTGTACATACCAAGGCGAACCATATAAGGGTAAATTTGCCATAGCACTTAAACTATCATCGTAAAATACCCAGTCTTTCTCTGTGGGATTAGAATTCCCTTTAGCTTTTAGCGTTTCTAAATAAACAGCACGCAATGCGGCATTGAGTACTTTAGCGAAAGCTTCATTAACATTTTTACGTTGGTCTTCAGGAAAACGCTTATTAATATCTTCGGTGATACCATCAAAACCACGAGTGGAGAAAACCTCAGTTAAACGTACCATTGACTCAATGATTTGTTGTTCAACTTCAGGACTTTTAAGGTGTATATCTTGCATAGATTGCTGGGTAGCCGTCATAGCAGCTTTACGCACGAAATCAGCATCTTGTAAGTTATGCATAAACTGCATAAAGCCATTGACAGTGCCTTGCTCATCTACGGGAATATGCAGGTAAAGCAAAGGATCACCAGGATTTTTACGGATTCCACTTACGATATAATTTTGATTATTGATACTAATGGGGGCCATGTAGTTCGTGTATTCAATCGCCTCTCCGGCTGCATTACGTAGTTTGAATATTACGCTGGGTCCCACATTTTTTTGATGAGTAATCCCTTTCTCATCTGTAACGGGTAAAATATTGAATAATCTAAAATCAGTCAGCTCTAATTTATATTGAGTAGTCGCATTACTGATTTTATAGTCACGGAAAACCTTACCTTTTAAATCTTGTGCAGTACTTTCAGGGGTAAAAGCATTAAACTTTAAATCAACCTCTGAACCACCATCACCAAAATCTGCTTGGAAAATAGCAACGCCTTTATAAATAAGCGGGTGATTAACAGCAATAGTTTTAATCAGCGGCTCTTTTAAATCTGGATCGCGAATAATTAAATCCGATTCAAAGGATTTAGGCATACCTGTTGAATAATGTTCAACACGAAAATCTTTTAGCTCTACCTCAAAAGGTAAGGGTTGGACTAAATAGCCATCTCGTACAGATATAAATAATACATCAGTCGATTGACCTTCAGAAATACGAACATTACCACGAAAAGCTAAACTATCTGCGCTAAGATAACTTTGTTTAGGTACTTGGCTTACTGGTATATTTCTAGTTTCTGGCGTAATTAAGTTTTTAGACTCGGCGATCATAATCGGTAAGCGACTATCTAATAATCCCCCTAGGCAAATAACAATAATACCTAGATGAGTTAGCCAATAGCCCCAATAATGTGCTCCACCTTTTTTGGCAGAAATAAGCACATTATTTTCAGTTTGCTTAGTTCTAAAACGATAACCTTGATTTTGTAGAATGGTTTCAGCCGTTGTTTGTAATGAAGTACTGGGTTGATTCAGTTGCAGCGTGTGGCTGTTATTCATGAGTTTTAAGGATTTTTCTTGTACATTCTCACGATAATGCCTTAGCTCACGAATAATCCCCGGCGTATTACGAACAATGCAGGTTGCCGTAGAAATGACTAAAAAGCCTAGAATTGTTAGAAACCAGACCGAGGAGTACACATCGTAAAGACCTAGTACTCGAAAAATTTCAAACCAGAAAGAGCCAAATTTAATGACGTAGGAAGGATAGGGTTGGTTTTGCTGTAATACCGTACCGATAATGGAGGCAAAGGCAATGACCACAAGTAGGGTGATAGCTAGGTTCATGGAACCTAAAAATTGTACCAACTGGGTACTATAGGATCTGCGTTGAGTCATGCGTGTTAAGTTAGCTTATAGAATAGGCAATAAAAAGGGTGAGTCTAAGCTCACCCTAGTCTTATATCAGATTATTAAGCTAACCTTAAATTACTTCTGTAAGCCAGCGATATATTCTGATACGGCTTCGATTTCTGCATCTGACATTTTGGATGCAATGTTACGCATCATTTTGCCTGCGTCATTAGCACGATTACCGCTACGGAAGCTAGTTAGTTGTAGCTTGGTATAAGTAGCGTGTTGACCTTGCAGTGAAGGGAATTTAGCGGCTGGATTACCCATACCCGCAGGGCCATGGCAGGCTGCACAAGCTGCAACACCTGTTGCAATATTGCCGCCACGATAGATTTTTTCGCCTAACTCCACTTTAGTCATATCAGCCACCCCTGGTTTGGCTTCTTGACTAGAGAAATAAGCGGCGACATCTAACATATCTTGGTCACTTAATGCTTGTGCTTGAGGAGTCATCAAAGCATTAACACGGCTACCTGCTTTAAAGTTTTGTAGCTGTTTAAGAATATATGACTCATGTTGGCCGGCTAGTTTTGGCCATTCTGGGTTAGTGCTATTACCATCAGCAGCATGGCAAGCGGCACAAACAGCGGCTTTAGTTTTGCCTGCTGCTGCATCACCTGCAGACCAAGCAGCAGTAGAAGCGCCGATGGCGAGACTGGTAAGCGCAATTACAAGTGCTTTTTTCATTTATAAAGTGCTCCTAAAATCGATAAGCTCTAAAGTCTATGGATAAATTACTATTGAGACTATGTTGAGCACCAGCATGAGTTGATAGAACGAACACAGCCTGAAAATTCGGTTTTATAGCCTGACTTTGCGATTAGTCAAGCTCTTAAAAAATCGGTATTATACAGCCGCTTTACGCGAGTGTTAAAACGTCAAAATTGTATAACATATTCAATCTCAATGCCTCAAAAAATATTAGAGAATGCTAACATGAATCATTACTTTCAACAGGCACATTTTACGCAAAGTGCCACTACCGCTAAAACACTTCCCCCTGAGGCAGGTTTTGAAGTTGCCTTTGCAGGTCGCTCTAATTCAGGTAAATCCAGCTCGCTCAATCGAATTTGCTCCCAGCGCTCTTTAGCTCGCACTAGTAAAACCCCAGGTCGTACACAATTAATTAATTTTTTTGCATTACCCCAAGGGGAGTATTTAGTCGACCTACCGGGATATGGTTACGCAAAAGTACCCGAAAAACTTAAATTAGAATGGCAAAGCTTTATTAATGATTATTTAACAAAGCGCAAGACTTTAAAAGGGTTAGTGATTGTTATGGATATTCGTCATCCATTAACTGAGCACGACGGTATGTTATTAGAATGGGCTAATTCACGAAATTTACCCGTGCATATATTACTAAATAAGTCGGATAAATTAAGTCGTGGAGCAGTAATGAATGAATTATTGGCAGTACAAAAAAAATTAGAGACTTATGCGGGCAAAATTACAGTGCAGGCCTTTTCCGCTCAAACGGGTTTAGGAGTTGAGATAGTGTGGAATCAATTAGAAGTTTGGTTGGGTAGAAAGGTTAAGTTACTGGATGATTCAGCAACTGTTCACAATTAGCGAGTTAGTATTCCTAGAAAAGGAACCCCGGCCAAACAGGGGGTCTAAAAGCCGGGGCTGAATTAACAGGTCTGGATTGGGGACACCAAACCTGTCCCTATAGCAGAATTACAACAACGCTGGGCTTAAGCGTTTTCATCCATTGCAATCCTTAGTGCTATAGAATTCTCTGGAAAATTCAATCATCTCCATAGACTTATACTTATATCACTTTTTCTATTATTGTCAATAACACTTTGTTGTCTATAAAATACACCGTTTAATTAACAACTCAACTCAGTTTGAGGGTATTTTAACTAACTAGAGTTTTTGCTTTGTTTGCAATAACTTAGCTCGTTAATAGTTAATCAGTAATAGGCTAATTTGATCAATAACTAATCAGATCAATTTTCAATCGGCTTACTCAATACAGCGGTTGTCATAAAGTACTCACTTTTGCGCACAAAAGTAATAGATACTTCAGTTCCTACGCGCAAGGCTCCGATAAAGTTTTTCACTTCACTGGCACTGTACATATCTTGATTATCAATACGTACGATAATATCGCCGGCTTCTAGTCCAGCCTCTTCGGCGGGAGAGTTTTGAAAGACTTGAGTAACCAGTGCGCCGATGCCCGGACTAATTCCTGCTTGTTCTGCGAGAGTAGCGCTGGGATTAGTTACATCAATGCCAATCTCGCCACGTTCCACCGTTCCGTAGCGTATGATTTGATCAATGACACCAATAGCAGTATTCACAGGTATAGCAAATCCAATACCAATATTGCCACCACTTTGCCCCCCCAAAATAGCCGTATTTACTCCCACTAGTTCACCATTTAGATTAACCAAGGCACCACCTGAGTTACCTAAATTAATTGAGGCATCAGTTTGAATAAAATTTTCGTACTCACCAATTCCCGGATTGCGATGCAGAGCACTGACAATACCTGAAGATACCGATTGACCAATCCCATAAGGGTTACCGATAGCCACTACGAAGTCACCCACCCGCAAGCGGCTAGAGTCACCAAATGGGATAGAAACTAAATCGGGTGAGTCAATTTTTAAAATGGCTAAATCAGCTCTTTCATCCGTACCCACCACCGCTGCTTCAAATCGTCTGCCATCATTTAGTGTGACTTGAATACTTTCAGCGTCTTGAATGACATGATAGTTAGTTAAAATATGTCCTAATTTGCTATGTACAATAACGCCTGAGCCAGTACCATCAATGGGCTTACTATTACCAGAACTAGGTGTGTTCAAGAAGCGTTGGAAAAAAGGGTCTTTGAGAACAGAGGCATCGGCTTTAGGGCGACCTTTAGTGGCAATATTAACTACGGCAGGGGTCACACGCTCTAACATAGGAGCCAAAGAGGGTACTTTTTGATTACCCACATAACTAGGAATAGCACCTGCAGTAGCCGTACTAACCCATGAACCTGCTAAAAGTCCCACCAATGTAATTATCTTGAGTCCATGCGACCACATGAATTACTACCCTAATTAAAGCGATAAATGAAATTTAAATTATGTCTAGCTAAGCCGCTTTAGTAGTGCTGATACAAGCGCTAAAACCGATTCCCGTAATTGCTAAAGCTAGCACTGTTTTTATGAAACAACAATTGGATTTGTGTGATGGCTTAGAAATGAGCGCGAGGTGTCCAATTAAATTGTTGAGCCATTTGCAAATAAAAATCACGCTCCTGAGTACTTTGTATGGGAGGTGTTTCAATATGAATAGTGACAATCAAATCACCTGTTTTTTCGGGGTGCTGCATTCCTTGACCTTTCAAACGCAGCTTTTGCCCGCCAACTGTATTACTAGGAATAGTCAGTTGTAATGGACCACCTAACCCTGGAATCGTGATTTTAGAGCCTAAGGCTGCCTCCCAAGGAGCAATCGGTAGAGTCAAATGCAAGTCCTGTTCTTGTAGCTTAAATAAAGGATGCTCAAGCAACTGGATTTTAAGATGTAAATCTGTTTTTTGTAGACCTCTACCAGGAAGGCGGATTTTTTTACCATCCTCAATGCCTTGGGGGATTTTGATTTGTATATTCTCCCCTGAAGGTAGTCTAATCGTTTTAGTGGATCCGAGATAAATATCCTCTAAAGTCAGTCGGATAGCTGCAATAGAAGAAGTAGGTTTGCCTGTTTTACGATTAGCACGCTTAGGGGGATTTTTCGGTGAGCCAAACAAAGCATCTAAGAGCGAGCTAAACTTACCTTTAGGTGCGGAGAATGCTTGAGAAGATTGAGTGTTAGGATGATGAGGTGTTTGGCTTTGGGCATTTCGTTGATGAACCGTAAATTCCTCTTGTTCGATTTGCCATGCCCTATAGGCGCGGTCAAATTTCTCGCGCTTTAAAGGGTTACTAAGTATTTCATAAGCTTCATTAATGGATTTAAATATTTCCTCAGCATTACGCTCATGACTGACATCAGGATGATATTTACGGGCTGCTCGGCGGTAAGCAGTTTTAATAGTGTCAGCATCGGCACTAACGTGAATCCCTAATAGGGCATAATAATCTTTATTGTCCATTGCCACTTATTTTTTAAAGTACTTAGTAAGTCTTTATTCTATATTTTGCACCTGTTCACGCAACTGCTCTATTAGTACTTTTAAATCCACTGAAGCCTGAGTGGTCTCAGCATCGTTAGATTTAGCACTAAGTGTATTGGCTTCTCGATTAAGTTCTTGCATTAAAAAGTCCAAACGTCGTCCCACGGGTTCTTTACGCTCAAGTACTGCATTAATCTCATCCAAATGCGCCATAATGCGATCTAGCTCCTCTTCCACATCGAGACGTTGCGCCAACATGACGAGTTCTTGTTCTAAACGATTGTTATCGGGTGTGACATTAAGCTCTTCAAGGCGCTGTAAAATCTTGTCCCGTAATTGTGTAATAATCAGCGGGCGACGCTTACGAATTCTCACTAAAATTTCAGCAATTTGATCACAACGTGCATAAATAAATTCAGCTAAACGCTGCCCTTCACGGGTACGAGTACTAACTAAATCATTTAAGCCTTCTAGTAAACTAGCACGTGCGTGTTGATGAAGCGTTTCTAAATTAGGGCTGGCTTCTTGAGTAACCCCTGGCCAACGTAAAATATCGACCGCTTTTAAAGCCTCTGTATTCCCTGCAAATGCTTCAATTTGTCGACAGGCTACAATGAGGGCGCGGGCTAATTCTTCATTGACTTGAATTGCATTATCGGTGCTGATTTTTGCGTTAAAACGTAGAGTGGCTTCAACCTTGCCGCGCTTCGCTCGACTTTGAATGAATTCACGAAATACATTTTCCTGACTACGAAACTCTTCGGGCAAACGTAGTGAAATGTCTAAATAACGATGATTAACCGAGCGTATTTCCCAACTCAAAGTACCTTGATCAGTGGTCAGTTCCCGATAGGCAAATGCAGTCATACTACGAATCATAAGAGATCTCTCAACAGTCAAGCAGGCTAACGTAGTAGCGCTAAATTAAAGGACGAGCACAGGCATAAAAATCAACACGCTCAACACCATGAGCCTGTAATAATTGTTTAATGGTACCCAAAGTAGCCCCTGTGGTGATGACATCATCAAATAAGGCTACATGTCGATAAGGAATAGGTTGTGCTATTGCAAAGGCTTGTTGCACATTAGTTATACGCTCACTCGCTCGCAATCTCGATTGAGCTTGGGTTGCCTTAATTCGTTTGATAAATTGTGTACTTACCGGACAGTGTAGCGCATTACCTAAGGGTTTGGCTAACTCCAATGCTTGGTTATAGCCTCTTGAGCGTAATCTTTTAGTATGTAGCGGTACAGGTAAAATGATCTGGGGCTTATCAATAATTTTAGGGGCTAAGTACTGCGTCATCAGTTGTCCTAATAATTTGATATCCGCTAAAGATTGAGCAAATTTTACTTTAACAATTAAGTCACGAATAGGTGGCTCGTAATAAAACGCATAAAGTACGGTAAAGTCAGGATTTTGCTCAAATGGAGGGGGTGTCGGTAAGCCTTGTAAACAGTCCACACAAAGTACTTGATGGTGTTTTCGTTGAGCCTGACAAATCGGACAAGGGCTGTGCCACAAAGTACTCCAGCTTTGGCTCAGACGAGCACGCCAATTAATCATTTTGTAAGCCTGATGCCTTAGTATCCATGGTGGAGGGGCGTCTATAAAGCCAAAAGGCACTTAAAGGGCTTAGCAGTAACCCATACCAATGAGCTTGATACACCACAGGAACAGCAATGAGCTGTTGACTGAGTGAGTCGGGGTAAAGTGCATCCCAGAAAGTTTTACCCATTAAAGCAAGACCGAATACAAGAGCAGTAAAGTACTCATGATTACCAATAAGGTAAAAGACCCAAGCACCAAACAGGCTATATAAAACACCAGAATAGCCTACATACCATTGTAGGTGAGGATTAAGAACCCAAAACAATAGGCTGATGATTAAAGCTAAGAACAAACTAAGACTGAGTACTTTAGGCAGGCTAAGTGTTTTAGGCTGTAATATTGCCCATAAGCCTAGCCCCATCAGATTGAGACAGAGATGGTTGAAGTTACTGTGGGTAAAATGTCCGGTGACTAGACGCCATAACTCACCTTGCGCTAGTTTAGTACGATGATATTGCAGTACTTCAGGATAGGCTTGTGCTATTAGCATTACAGTGCTGAGCACCATAATAGCCCCAATGGCTCGCAGATAAGACACGCATTTATTACCTTGCAGGAATACAGAAGCTTGCAAGTATACTTGCTCAAGTTAAAACCTAGGCTTGATAAACCCTAGGTAGGATACGCAAACAGGATAGAACTATGAAGCAAATACGTCGCTACACCCGCAAAACTACCGGTTTCTCTTTAATGGAGTTACTCATTGTTATTACGATTATCGGAGTACTTTTAGCGGTTGCGATTCCCAATATGACCGGAGCTTCGGATGAGGGGAAACGAGTCGCGGCAGCGAGTGCTATTAAAAATATGGAAACCACTTTAACCCTTTATCAAGCTCAAAATGCCGCTATACCCTCTACAGAGCAGGGTCTAAAAGCGCTCATTACAAAGCCTTCTGGGGAGCCTATTCCTCGTAATTGGCAAGGTCCGTATATTAAAGGGGCGAAAGAAGTGCCGGTTGATCCTTGGGGGCGTGAGTATCGTTATATGAGTCCGGGTGCTCGTAGTGGTGGGGATTATGACATTTTTAGTTTAGGTAAAGATGGTAAAGAAAGTGAAGATGATATTGGTAATTGGCAAAAATAAATATTAACGATTCAATAAGTTAGTGCTTTAACTATGCCTAAATCACACTCTGGTTTTTCACTATTGGAAATGCTTTTAGTGCTCGTTATTTTAGGAGTACTTTATGGTATTGCCAGTGTGTCATTGAATGGTATTAAGGCTAATCCAATTGAGCAGGCCTCGTCACAGTTAGGGGGCTTGATTCGTCTCACGCAAAATGAGGCAGTGATTCGTTCGCAAGTACTGGGTATTTTAATAGATCAAAAAGGGTATCAAGTACTAGAGCAAGCGGCACCTAAAGAGTGGCTACCTATTAAATTAAGTAAAGCTGAGCGCTATGATTTTGAGCCAAAGCTCAAAGTACAATTATATTTAGATCAAATTCCAGTCATTTTGCCGGAGTATAGGGAGCCTACTGAGTTAGAGCAGTTTTTAGGCACTGATCAAGAAACGCCCCAACAACCGCAGATTGTGATGTTACCCACCGGTGAGATGACACCCTTTGGCTTTGAGTGGAGTGAGGGGGCAAGTACTTTAAAACAACACTGGGATGGTGTAGGACGGGTGAGTGATGCTTCAGATTCAACATCCTGAGCAAAGTGGCTTTAGTTTAATCGAAGTACTCGTGGCTCTATTAATTCTAGGTTTAGTACTGGGCGCAACCAGTCAATTGGTGGGCAGTACTTTAAATAATGTGAGTGTTTTAGAGGCTAATACCATGGGTAGTTGGGTGGCTTTGAATCAAATTAGTTTAGCGCAACTCAATAAAACCGGAGAGGGCGAACTGAGTGGAGAAACCCAAATGGCGGGTCGCACTTGGTATTGGCGGCAGACAGTCAAACCTACACCTGAAAATGAACTATTAGAAATCGTTGTGGAGGTCAGTACACAGGCGGGTAATTTTGATAAGCGAGTGGCTATTGAGCGTGGGTTTAGGTTAGCCACACCATGAGTACTTTAGGGCATTTAAGACAACAGGCGGGTTTTACTTTAATCGAAGTACTGATTGCACTGAGTATTTTCGCCGTGATTGCGGTAATGTCGTATCAGGGTATTAATACTCTAATTCATACTGAGCAGCAATCACGCAAGGCTTTGACCGATTTGACCGAGTTACAACGGGCTTTTATGATGTGGGAGCGTGATTTACGTCAGGCTGCCCCTCGGGCGATTGTAGATGATATCAACTCTACACAGCCTAGTATGCGAGTCGGTGATGGAGTACTCATCGAGTTTAGTGCGAATAATTATTATGATTGGAGTGGTAAAGCAGGGCATACCCTTCAACGAGTTCGTTATCGTTTTAATGAGGGTAAGTTAATTCGTGAGGTATGGGGCTATCCGGATCATCTTCAAACCACAGCACCGCAATCATTAATTTTATTAGATAATTTAATCCAAGCTTCCATTGAAATCGTCAAAGCGGATGCTAATCAGCACGAGACATCCTCTGAAAATACAGGTATATTAGCGACCTCTAATGCAGTCTCCTTAATTATTGAGCATCGTCAATTGGGATTGATTACCCGAACCGTTTTGCCCTATCCCCTTTGAGCTTTAGTCAGGGCAGTGCGTTACGTTCACCATTAGGGTTAGATTGATGTTACAGACCGAGTACTTTGCAAAGGCGGGTCTGCTAGTAGCTTTGAGGATGTAATGAATGAAGCGATTTCAGTTAATAGCAGGATTATCAACGTTCCTGCTGAGTAGTTGGTTAAATGCAGCATCTGCCCCAGTACCTACTCTAGTACCTGTTGAAGTATTGGATTCTGCTTCTACCTCGGTATTAGGCAGTACAGTCATTCCTTATAAAGAAGTCACTTTGTCTGCACAAACAGCGGGTGTGGTTAAGTTTATTGGGGGTGATGTGGGAGCTGCCTTCCCTAAGGATGTCGCTTTAGTTCAAATTGATGAGTCACAGTTGCTGGCAAAACGTAATGCTGTGATTGCACAAATTCAAAATGCTCAAGCTGCCTTACGCTCTTCTCAAGTGCAATACAATCGAGAATTGATCTCGCCGCGTAGCAAAGATATTGGGACTATGCCGGGATTTGGTCTGCCTGCCATGATGGATCAAATGTTTACTCGTCCTTTTGCAGAGTCGATGTTAGGCGGGTATAACTCTGAAACGGTTCGCTATTCAGATTTGATGACTAGTGCTTCTAATGTGTCTCAAGCCAATGGTGTAGTCCAACAAGCCCTGTCACAGCTACAGGAAGTCGATGCCGCTTTACGGAATACTCAAGCGATTGCCCCTTTTGAAGGCATTATTATGCAAAAGCTAGTCGAGGTAGGGGATGCGGTTCAACCGGGACAACCTTTATTACGTATTGGCTATGTGAAGTATAAGCGCCTTTTGACTGATGTGCCGTCTGGCATGATTAGCCAAATCAAAGAAGGTATGGAAATCGATGTTCGTATTGATGGTGTCAATGAGCGGACTAAAGCCAAAGTAACGCAAATTTATCCTTTAGCTGATCCGGAGCGCCACACGGTTACTGTGAAACTGGATTTACCCACGACTACTCAAACTAAGCCGGGTGTTTATGCCGAGCTTTATTTACCGACTCCACAAGTGAGTAGTGGCTCTAAAACGTTATTAATTCCTGAAACGGCTATTTTGCGGGGGCGTAGTTTATCGAGTGTGCTAGTGGTTGCTAATAATACCTCTGAGTTACGTATGATTCGCACAGGTAATAATCACGGTACGAAAATCGAAGTCGTATCCGGTTTAAAATCAGGTGAGCAAGTGATTGATAATCCTCCACCTAAAGCTAGTTCGGGTTGGATGCCAAATACCGACTCTAAGCCCCAATAATCCATTTGTGAACCGCTAGGGACATGGCTATGACTCCAGTATCCGAATCTAGTAAACCGCACTCATTAGGGATAGCGGGCTTAACGGCACGTGCCTTTATTACTTCACCGCTTTCTTTGCTCTTATTGATATCCTTTTTTGCGATTGGTGTATTGGGGCTAATGATTACCCCGCGCCAAGAAGATCCGCAAATCTCAGTACCCATGGTGGATGTATTTGTACAGTATCCGGGAGCTTCTGCTAAGGATGTTGAAGGGTTAATCGCTAGACCTTTAGAAAGTATTTTATCCGAGATGACTGGGGTAGAGCATGTGTACTCTATTTCAGGCTATGGTCAGGCGATGGTGACGGTACAGTTTGAAGTGGGTGAGGATTTAGAATCTTCTCTGGTCAAGTTGTACGATAAATTATCGTCTAACCGTGATCATATGCCACTAGGCGCACAAGACCCTTTAGTCAAGCCCAAAGGTGTAGATGATGTTCCTGTGGTCACTATCACCTTATGGTCGAATGAGGTCGATGATGCTCAACTGCGCCTTATTGGTGTGGACGTCATCCAAAAGCTGCGTGAAGTTAAAAATACTAGTCAAAGCTTTATTGTCTCAGGACGTAAAGAGTCTGTGCAAATCGAAGTACTTCCCGAACGTTTAGCGACTTTTGGGGTAACCATCGATCAAGTCGCTCGTGTGGTCAGAGCCGCTAATTCTGAGCGGGATGTGGGGCGAGTCGAGTCCTCTAGTCGGATGTATGAGATTTATAGCGGGGCATTTTTAAATTCTGCAGATGAAATCAAACGCTTAATGGTAGCTGTGATTGATGGTCGTCCTGTTTATATTCAAGACATTGCCGAGGTTAAACAAGGTCCGGGTGATGCGACTAGCTCTGTGGGTTATTACACAGGAGCGGCTTACCAAAGTGGTGGTGCTAGAGCTGATAATGCTGCTGCGGTTACTATTTCAGTGGCTAAAAAATATCAAACTAATGGCGTAGATGTCTCTCAAGCCGTTTTAAAACGTTTAGAGACGTTGAAAGGGCAAATTATTCCTGACAACGTTCATGTTGAAATTACCCGTGATTATGGGGAAACCGCTCGCACTAAGGTAAATGATTTAATTAAAAAGCTATTTATTGCTACGGGTATTGTGACCTTATTGGTGTGTTTAGCTTTGGGTGTTCGAGCAGGTACAGTAGTTTTATTGGTGATTCCTTCAGTCATTACTACCACGGTGTTTGCAGCGTGGGCATTGGGGATGACTATTGATCGGGTTAGCTTATTTGCCTTGATTTTCTCGATTGGTATTTTGGTCGACGATGCCATTGTAGTGGTAGAAAATATTTATCGGCGTTGGCTATTAGCGGGTAATCAGGATTTAGAGGTAGCCGTTGATGCCGTACGGGAGGTAGGCAATCCTACTATTTTGGCGACTGCAACAGTCATTGCTGCCTTATTACCGATGGGCTTTGTGAGTGGGATGATGGGACCTTATATGGCTCCGATTCCGATTCTGGGTTCAATCGCCATGATTATTTCGCTGTTTGCAGCGTTTGCCTTTACGCCATGGCTTACTAATGCGTTAAAACCTAGTTTAAATAAACTGCATAAAGATGCTGAAAAAGAACATAAACTAGCGCAACGTATGGAGCGTTTTTTTAGAAAATTATTATTACCTTTAGTGAGTAATAAGTTATTAGGTTATTCCCTATTACTAGGCATTGTTGCTTTATTCTTTGCATCTGTTTTATTGCTGTATCCACTTAAATCGGTGCCCGTCAAAATGCTACCGCTGGATAATAAGCCCGAGTTTAATATCGTGGTGAATTTACCAGAAGGAACTGCATTACCTGTAACGGCTAATTTAGTCCATGAACTCGCCTCTAAAGTCCAGCCTATTCAAGAAGTAACGGCTTTACAAAGTTATGTAGGTACAGCTTCTCCTTTTAATTTTAATGGTTTGGTTAGACATTACTATTTACGCCAACAACCGTGGCAAGCCGATATTCAAGTTCAATTAGTAGATAAAACTAAACGTAAAAAAACCAGTCATCAAATTGCCTTAGAGGTTCGCGAGTTACTGACCCCCATGGTAACGGCAGCAAAAGGAACCGTTGAAGTGGTCGAAATGCCTCCAGGTCCACCCGTACTACAAACCGTAGTAGCTGAAGTGTATGGTCCCGATGATGATGTGCGTCGGCAAGTGGCTAATGATCTGACCCGCTTTTTTAAACAGGCAGATAATCTCACGGATGTGCGTAATTTAATGGAAGCGGATTACGATGTGATTCGCTTTGAAGTCGATGAAAATAAAGTACAACGTACAGGTATTACCGTCCAAGATATTAACCAAACTTTGGAAATGGCATTAGGTAATTATGTTATTGGTGATGTGAAAAATATTCGCGCCATTGTGGAGCCAACAGCTATTATTTTACAAATCCCCTTAGCCGTACGTTCGCAAATGATGCGTTTGGCACAATTACCCGTACGTAATGCTCAAGGTAAATTAATTCCCCTGCATGAGTTAGGTTCGTTTAAACAGGTTAAACAAGATAAACCGATTTTCCATAAAGATTTACGTCCGGTTGAATTTGTGACAGCTGAAGGTACTGGACGACTAGCAGCTCCTGTTTATGGTCAAAAAGAAGTAGAGCAAGTTATTAAAGAGGGTCACTATGTAGCACCTGATGGGACGGATTTGGCGGACGAGTTTTATTGGTTCCGTGAGCCTGCGAATGTGGATAGTAAAACAGCCATTGTGTGGGGAGGGGAGTGGACAGTCACCTTTGAAACTTTCCGAGATATGGGGATTGCCTTTGCTGCTGCTTTAGTACTGATTTATATGTTGATTGTGGCGCAGTTTGGTAATTTTACCTTACCCGCTATTATCATGGCACCGATTCCTTTGACCTTGATTGGTATTGTACCCGGACACTGGATGATGCAGGCCGAATTTACCGCAACTTCTATGATTGGGTTTATAGCTTTAGCGGGGATTATTGTGCGTAATTCAATTTTATTAGTCGATTTTTCACGTGAAGCGGTGCGTAATGGCAGTTCAGTGACGGATGCAGTGATTCATTCTTGTGAGGCTCGTACTCGCCCCATTTTAATTACGGCGTTGGCTTTGATTGGTGGTTCTAGTGTCATTATTGCCGACCCGATTTTTCAGGGGATGGCAGTATCTTTGATTTTTGGGGGCGCAGTTTCAACGTTATTAACTTTGATTGTCATCCCTTTAGGCTGTATTAGTGCAGGGCGTTCTTTAAGTGGCGATCAACCTACTGATCCTAATAATAATGCTAGCTCATCAGATCAATTTCGTAGAAAGGAAGGAAAACTCGGACGAGCGGTAAAAGGCATTTTTTCCTATACGTATTTATATTTAGTATCATTAGTACAAAGTATGGTTATAGGGATAGTAGATTTGCTACGGGCTTTATGGCGTTTAATACGCCCTAAGCGTCGCCATAAAAAAACCTTAGCTACAAAAGCGAGTACTTTAGAAACTAAAGTACCAGTCGTTGCGACTCCAGTAGTAGTGGAGCCTAATGAAGTAATAGCACCTTCAGAGGTATTACCTGTTGAGCCCAGTACTTTAGTCGAAACAACGCTTAGTAAACCAATTCCTGACCCCAGTACTTTGATAGATAGCGAAGTGGTAAAGCCTCAAGAGGCTGCGACATTAGCACCAGAAACTATTAGTACTGATCAAGTTAAAGTGAAAGACGCTGAGAGTTCGATCGTAGAGACTAGTACTTTGGTAGATGATGATAGATCAATAGAGGTGGCTTTAGTTGAACCAATTTTAGTACTTAATACTGCTCTCGAAGATAAACCAGTAGAAAGTACTAGCCTCACACTATTAAAGGCGGATGTGGCTCAAGTGGGTGATCTTGAAAAAAATGCTCAACGCCCCTTGATTTTAGATACCACTCAATCAGACATTGACGAGACGAGTGTAAAAGAGGTAATACCATCTACAATAGAAGCTGTAACCCCAGAAGTCATTGCTTCAAAGCCTAAATCAAAGCCTAGTACTGCGAAAAAGTCGTCCTCAACCACTCCAAAACAGGATACGACCATGGCGCCAAAATCCCCCCGTCAACGTAGTACTAAAAAGCCTAAAGGCACTAATTAACCTGTCGAGGATGATGAGAATTATGAATAAGTTTAGAAAGCGTTTATTAGCTCTGTTGATTGCAGCCTGTTGTTCAACGTCTGTGGTCATGGCTAATAATGGTTCTGATGCTCAAGGAGAATTACCTCCTCCCCCTCAGGGATTGTATTTAGCCCCTAGTGTTGTAGACAGTGTCAGTATCATGGTGAGTGACGAGGCTTTACCACCAGCCCCTCCGGGACTCTATGCCTTATTACAAGAAATGACGAATGCAGGTAGTGCGGTGGAAAATATGCCGCCTGCTCCACAAGGTTTAATGCTGAATCAAGCACCTGTAGTACCTGAGTCACCCTCAGCTCCGGTCACGCCAGAAGTTGCGCAAGTGGTCGTTAATGCTCCTACAGCCCCTAATGCTCCTGCTGCTACAAGTGCTCAACCACCCCAATTAGCCGAGGCTCCTGCTGCTCCTGTTGTATCTGCCACTCCAGAGGCTCAAGCGGCTCCTCAGGCACCTGTTGCTACTCCAGAAAACTCTACAGCCCCCATCGCACAGGTAGCACCACAAGAACCCTCAGCGCCTAGTGTGCAAGCTGCCGTTGTTCCAGTGAATCAAGCAGTAGAGAGTGGTGCGTCGAGTGAGGCAAACTCGGTTGTGGTCAGTAATGCAGCTCCAGCAGCACCTCAAACACCCGTTGTAGATGCAAATCCTGCTGTTGCACCAGAAGCACCCCCAGTACCTCAGGGGCAGGCTGTTCCAGTTGCACCTGCTGCTCCCAACGCTGTACCGGTGAGTACTGAAGCAGGTACTCCTATTCCAGCCGTTGATCAAGTGACTATTACAGCCGCAGCGGGTGCACCTGCTACTACAGCAGAGGGTAATGCTAATCAAGCAACGGCTACTCCACCCGCTACTCCACAAACTGTAATGCAAGCGTTGCCCGTAGATGGTACGCAATCCAGTGCACCAGAGGCAGGTACTGTTGTAGATACAGTAACTAATCAAGTGGCTAGTACTACGGTAGCAACGACAGACTCAGTAACATTAACTACGCAAACTGGTACAGCGCAAGGCGCCCCTAAAGGGACAGAGCAAAGTGCAACAGGTACGCAGGCTCAAAGCCAAGGATTGACTGTTGGAAGACCATCCGTAGGCATGTATGGGCAGCCACAAATGATGTATTTTATTCCTGTGATGCCTATGCAAAACGGTGCGCAAGCGATGCCGATGGCGCCTAATTATGTAGTACCACAAGGCTATGTAATGCCACAGGGATATGCTGTTCCACAGGGTTATCGTATGGTACCTATGATGATGGTTCCCACCAACACTCAGAGTGCACCTGTGCCGGCAACTCCTGTTAAACCTAATGAGTCGTCACCTAAATAACTTATATCATAAACAAAGAGAGTACTTAGTCGATTAGATCAAGTACTCCCAAAGGTTGTGAGTACTCATACCAAAATTTTCTCACAGTGCTATAACGAGAGTTATTTCGTGATTAAACTATTTAAAGCTATTAATTTGTCAGTGAGAGTGGCGTACTATCCTAATCACGTTCGTGCTAATGCGAATTAGTGGCAAAGTACCCACATTTATCAGCTTGTAATCATGATAAACCGCAAAGTACGGTAAGCATTTTTAACAGCTAAACCAAAGGATTTCAGAGGAGTTCGGAATGGATAAAGTACGCGAATATGCGGCTTGGTTGTTTAAGCATCCTATTGCATTTGCTTGGATTTTGGCATTTATTGCTATTATTTTAAATTGGTTAGTGAGTGGCAATTCACATGCACCTGAAGCAAAAGGTACTCCGCATAGCCAAATGGCAGAGGCTAACCAAGGAAAAGCGGATCATGGTAAAGGTGAAAAGCCTGAACATGGTGCCAAAGGTGAAAAAGCTGAGCATGAAGGTAAAGGCAAACCTGAACACAATGTAGGTGAGCCAGCTACTAAACCAGAAGCTACCAATACGACAGCACCCGCTCCTGTTGCAAATAATGTTGCTCCTGTAGAGTCTGCTGCCGTGCCAGCCCCCGCTCCTGTAGCTAATGCTGCCCCAGTGCAAGGTGCTGTAGTGGCAACAGCGCCTGCTGCTACATCTACTACTGTAGTTGATCAAGATCCGGTTTCATTATTACGTGCCGCTCGTCAGGCTTATTGGGATGCTGAAAAAGGTAACCCAGCTAAATACGAAGAGTCTGTAAAACTATATCAACAACTGATCAGTGTTGATGCTCAGCCTGCGTATAAAGGTGAATTAGCAAATGTGTTTTGGAAAATGGAAAAACCAGACCAAGCAGCTGATTTATACATTGAGATTGGCCCTTGGTTGAAGCAACAAGGTCGTACTATCGAACTGATCAATATGCGCGAATATATTAAAATCAGTAACGCTGAAAAAGGTAAACAACTAGACGCCATTATTAATCAATAAACGTTATTAGTTGATTACACAGAGAGGCGGGATATGGCTAAAAGGGCTATATCCCGCCTTATTATTTTTGTCTAAGCTCTGAATTAAATTGATTTTGTGTATGACAGGTTACTTATTTGTCTTAAGTAACTAGAGGATTATTTATGGCCATAACAGGCGCCATCTCTCCTGAGCTTAAACAAGAGATTGAGGAAGTCGAGCAAGAGTTACATAAGTTTGAATCTAAACAGGCTAGTGATACTAACTCTTTAAAAGCGATTGTTTATCCCGCATTAATAGCCTTTGTTATTTTAGCTAGTTATGGCTTTTATTTGATTCAAAGTTTAACTACTGATGTTCATCGTCTAACCAATACGATTGTTAATATGCAATATGATGTACATCAAATGAGTACTTCAGTAGCTCAAATGCAAGCAGTCGTTAAAAATGATATGGATACTATGGTTCAAAGCCTGACGCAGGTTTCAAATAGCATGAGTTATATGAATGAAACGACTCAACAAATGACTTATCATTTAGTGGGTATGACTACTAGTACAGATCGTATGGCTGATGATGTGCAGCAAATGAATGCCTCTACACAAAACATGGCTGCCTCCATGTATAACCTACAAGGTGATATGGGCAATATTAATCGCAGCTTTTCTAGTCCCTTTAAAATGATGAGCAATTTTATGCCTTTTTCAGGCAGTAATCGTCGCCAATATGTACCACCACCCTTCGTGACTTATTACCCACAACAAGGGTATTATTCCTCTTGGCTTTATAATGGTGTACAAACCCCTACTGTAGTAGCAAGTTCAACAACTGCTAGTACTGCTACCGTAGCTGCCGATCCGCTACCAGTTGTCAATACAACCACCTCTACTCAAACAGCGGATGGGCTACAATTTGTACCAGACCCCAGTACATTACCAGCGGGGCAAAGTCACTCTGCTAGCCCGTAGGTAATAGAGCGACTGGCTAATTGTGAACAGAGGATAGGTATGTTAAATCCCGGAAAACGCATGGAGCAGCGCATTAGTCGCTTGCAAGAACAGTTAAGTCGCGAAAACCCCATTCTAGTTGAAGTGGTTGACCAGTATCGGCAGCTAGATAAAGTTGCTCAGCGAGTAGGTTTGCTCGGTCCTAATGAGTCTTATGCTACCCAAATTTCTTGGTGGCCTATGGTTTCCATTCTAGGGACTTTTTCTGCTTGTAAATCCAGTTTTATTAATACCTATTTAGGTATCGATTTACAGCGCTCAGGTAATCAAGCGGTGGATGATCGTTTTACGGTCATTACTTATAGTCCTGATGGCAAGACAGAAACTTTACCTGGTTTAGCTTTGGATGGTGATCCTCGCTTCCCCTTTTATCAAATTAGTGAAGAAATTGAGCGGGTAGCGGCAGGTGAGGGCGCTAAGGTTAATAACTACTTACAAATGAAAGTAGCACCTAGTGAAAAGCTCAAAGGTCGTATTTTAATCGATTCCCCCGGTTTTGATGCGGATGCCCAGCGCAAGGCTACTTTACGCATTACTGATCATATTATTGAGTTATCTGATCTAGTACTTGTCTTCTTTGATGCCCGTCATCCAGAGCCGGGAGCTATGCAGGACACACTCGAGCATTTAGTCAAAGGTGCTCAACGTCGTAATGATAATAATAAATTCCTGTTTATCCTCAACCAGATTGATACGGCTGCTCGTGAAGATAATCTCGAAGACATTGTCTCATCATGGCAAAAAGCCTTAGCCCAAGCAGGTTTAGCGACAGGCAATTTTTACGTCATTTACAACGAACGTCTTGCCCAACCGGTAGCAGATGAACAAGTATGGCGACGTTATCAGGAAAAACGTAATACAGATTACAAACGTATGATGGATCGTATTGCAGGTGTGAATACCGAGCGGGTCTATCGTATTACGGGCAATATGGAGTCCATTGCTAATAATCTTGAGCAACAAGCGATTCCTAGCCTAGAAATGGCGCTACAAAGTTGGCGTAAAAAAGTACTGATGTGGGATGGTATTATTCTAGGTAGCTTATTAGTGGGCGGTATTGCTTTAACGGCTTGGCTAGGCTATTGGAATGGTATTATCTTTAATCCACCTTGGGGCGATATTGGTTCTAGCCCGATTGCTTGGATTTTATTTATGACTGCTTTAGCGGTCAGCACGTTAGTAATCCACTTTAGCATCCGCTCTAAAGTAGCCACCTCAATTGCCGCTAAACTGCCTACTCGTGAAATTTACGGCAATTTACAACGAGCCTTCCAATACAGTACTCGTCCTTGGCGGAGTATTTTCCAACACAATCCTCGTGGTTGGGGCTTCTTAGCTAAACGGGGTTTAGCAACAGTGCGAGATGCTACAGATCGCTTTGTGCAGAGTTTGAATGATGTATTTACCAAGCCTGCCGAAAATGTATCTGATGTGAATCTGAAAAAATAATGCGCTCATTATTGAATCATAGGCTGCTAGCATTAAGCTTAGCAGCCTTTATAGGGTTAGCGGGCTGTGACACCTCACCTGAGGCTGTCAAACTAGAGGGCTTGCAAGGTACGGCTACTTGGCATGTCACGCTAACTAATCCCCCTACTACCTTAGATGTTGCTAAAACCCAAGCAGGCTTAGAGCAAGTACTGGCTCATACCAATCAGATTTTAGGCACTTGGGATCCCCACTCGGAAATTTCTAAATTTAATCAAAGTACGAGTACTGACTGGCAACCTGTTTCTAAAGAATTAGCTCAGGTGGTGAATACTGCCCTGCGTTTAAGTACCGAAAGTAAGGGTTTATATGATGTGACGGTTGCACCCTTATTAAAATTATGGGGCTTTAAGCATGGTGATCCCGCACAAGGTGTGATTCCTTCTCCTGCACAAGTGGAAGCAGCCAAAGCCAAAATGGGGTATCAGAAATTACAAGTACGCTTAGACCCTCCGGCGCTACGTAAAACTCAAGCGGATTTAGATATTGAACTAGCTTCCCTAGCGGATGGCTATGCAACCGATCAAGCAGGTGAGTACTTAGAGTCATTAGGGGTAAAGGACTACATGGTTGAAGTAGCAGGCGAAATTCGGACTCGGGGTAAAAGCCCTCGTGGAGATGACTGGCGCATTGCGATTGAGAAACCGGTGGAAATAGGGCGAGTAGTTCAACAGGGTGTGAACTTAACTAACGTAGGTTTGGCGACTTCGGGAGATTATCGTAATTTTTTTGTCGCGGAAGGCAAACGCTATTCTCATACTATGAATCCACTGTTAGGCACTCCTGTACAACATCATTTAGCTTCAGTGTCAGTACTTGCCTCTACGGGTTTAGAGGCGGATGGTTATGCAACATTGCTGATGGTATTGGGTGATGAACAGGGTAAAAAATTTGCTGAGGAACATCAATTAGCGGCCTATTTTATTTGGCGCACCGATCAGGGGTTTGATAGCTATGCCACACCTTCTTTTCAACCCGCTTTAATCAAGCTCGATTAATCGTGTCTACTATTATCCTTTTAAATAAGCCGTTTGATGTACTTTGCCAATTTACCGATGGTGAGGGGCGCAGTACTTTAGCGGATTATGTCCCTGTATCAGGGGTTTATCCTGCGGGACGTTTAGACCGAGATAGTGAAGGGCTAGTACTCCTTACTGATGATGGCAAGCTCCAACATAAAATCGCTAATCCTAAACACAAAACGACTAAAACCTATTGGGTGCAAGTCGAAGGTTTACCCACTGAGTCTGATTTAGAGCCACTCCGTAAAGGGATTGGGCTAAAAGACGGTATGACCTTACCTGCTAAAGTCCGCGTCATTCCACCACCTGATATGTTGTGGGAGCGCACTCCGCCGATTCGAGTCCGCCAATCTATTCCCGATACTTGGCTAGAAATTACTATCAGCGAAGGGCGCAATCGCCAAGTTCGCCGTATGACGGCTGCGATTGGTTTTCCTACTTTGCGCCTGATTCGCTATCGGATTGGTTCATGGACCATTGATGGTTTGAAGGTAGGAGCATGGCGGCAGGTGTGAGCATCGAGGTTTTAATCCCGTCAATGAGTACTTTTGCGTTATACTCACCGACCTCATAGCTTTCACTTAGTATGCCTTATGTTAGTGTTTTCGGATTTGAGTTTGCGCCGTGGTAGCAAAGAGCTGCTAACCCAAACGACATTTAGTATTCACCCTGGACAACGTGTCGGTCTTACGGGGGCGAATGGTACGGGTAAATCGACCTTGATTGCGCTGATTCGTGGTGAAATGGGAGCAGACGGTGGTAATTTCAGTCGTCCGCCGAATTGGGTATTGGCGCATGTCAAACAAGAAACACCCTCCAGCTCACAAACTGCCCTTGATTACGCACTCGAAGGCGATGCCGAGTATGTTACCCTCAAACAAGCCCTCGAACACGCCGACGGGGTGCGTCTAGGTGAGTTACATGCACGACTGGATGCCATTGATGGCTATACTATTGAAAGTCGTGCCGCCACATTGCTACACGGTTTGGGCTTTAAACCCTCAGACATTCGTAATCCGGTGAGTAGTTTTTCCGGTGGTTGGCGGATGCGCTTGAATCTCGCTCAAGCGCTCATGTGTCGTTCGGATTTATTGTTACTCGATGAGCCGACTAACCATCTCGATTTAGATGCGGTTATTTGGCTACAAGAGTGGCTAAAAAGCTATCGTGGTACGCTGATTCTGATTTCCCATGATAGGGAGTTTCTAGATGATATTTGCACGCAAATTGCCCATATTGAACAAGGGCGCTTAACCCTTTATACAGGGAACTACTCGACCTTTGAAATCACCCGCTCTGAGCGTTTAGCCCAGCAACAATCCGCCTATGAAAAACAAAAGCGCGAACGTGAGCATATTCAAAGTTATGTCGACCGTTTTAGAGCGCAAGCCACCAAAGCGCGCCAAGCGCAAAGCCGTCTAAAAGCCCTTGAGCGTATGGAGGCGATTGCCCCAGCGCATGTGGATTCACCGTTTAGTTTTGGCTTTAAAGCCCCTGATAAGTTGCCTGATCGCTTGCTACATGTGAAAGATGTTAATTTAGGCTATGGTGATAAGCGCATTATTAATAAAGTTGAAATGCAAATTTTGCCCAGTGACCGTATTGGTTTAATTGGGCCGAATGGTGCAGGTAAATCGACTTTAATTAAATTTTTAGCGGCTAAATTAGAGCCTCAAGGGGGTACTTATTGGCAAGCCCAAGATTTAAAGATTGGCTATTTTGCTCAACATCAATTGGAGCAGCTAAACCCGAATGACTCGCCCTTACAACATTTACGTAATCTCGATAAACAAGCCCGTGAACAAGATTTGCGAAATTACTTAGGCGGTTTTGCGTTTCATGGCGCTCGGGTTGATGAGGCGATTGCCCCCTTTTCAGGGGGTGAAAAAGCGCGGTTAGCTTTGGCGTTATTAATTTATCAGCGCCCTAATTTATTATTACTGGATGAGCCAACTAACCATTTAGATTTAGAAATGCGTTTAGCATTAAGTATGGCTTTGCAATCTTTTGCGGGGGCTATGGTTATTGTTTCGCATGATCGCCATATGTTAAAAACCGTAACTGATAAATTAATATTAGTCGATAGCGGTAAAGCTACTGAGTTTGAGGGCGATTTAGACGATTATTCAGTCTGGTTACAAAATCGTTTTAAGCAAGAAGAATTAGACAGTAACCCCAGTCAAAGTACTCCCATAAATAACTCCCAATCCCAAACCGCGAGAAAAGATCAACGCCGTGAATCAGCCGAAAAACGTAAACGCTTACAACCTTTAAAAAATAAGGTCGATAAACTAGAAAAGCAAATGGAAGTACTTCAGCAAAAGAAAGCTCAATTAGAAGAAAAGCTGGGAGATAGTGAGTTATATTCCGATGCTAAAAAAGAAGCGCTGAAACAAGTACTTTTAGATAAAGCAAATGTTGATAATGATTTAGAAGTGATTGAGATGGAGTGGATGGAAGTACTAGAACAGTATGAGATAGCTCAGGCTGAGGATTAGTTAAAATAGTACTCTGCAATTTCATCGGTAGAGTACTATTTTATTTTAAATTAATTGCCACTCATTTTTGCAGCTAATTCTCTGTAGAGTTTCTGAGCTTGCTCTACATTATCATAGCGAAGTGTTTTTAATATTTAGGCTGAGGTTATTGCTTAATTAAATGGCTTGCCACATTTCATATTGTTCTTTACTTAAACCTATTTGCTCGCAAAGTACTTGAAGTTTAGTGATATCTATAGGTTGGCGCTTTAAATCTTGGGGGACTGTAGGTACTTGGCAGTAAATGCGAGTGAGCTGCTTATTGGTACGGATTTGCTCTTGCTGGGCGCTTATTCGCTCTTGAAGTACTTTGGTGTAGCGTAGTGTTTTGAGCTGAGTCAGTTCAGGTAAACGCATTAACAACACTTCTATTGAGGTAAATTTATTTAAGATTTTGGCGGCAGTACCTAAACCAATCCCATTTATCCCCGGAATATTGTCGGCTTCATCCCCTGCTAAAGCTAACTGGTCAGGTATTTGTTTAGGCCATACCCCCATCGTGCGTTTGATTTTACCTTGATTGAGCGGTTCGCGTTTATCGTAATCCCACCAGTAATCTATATCACGGACTAACTGCATTAAGTCTTTGTCACCACTAATAATATTACAAGTTGTTTGGCTAGCTTGTTGCGTGAGCCACGTACCAATAATATCGTCTGCCTCATATTGATTGCTTGAATAATTGACAAATCCTAGTGCAGCTAAAAACTCTCTACAGAGTTTAAATTGATAATTTAAGTTATCAGGCATACTAGGGCGGTGAGCTTTATAAGTAGGGTATATGGAGCGTCTAAAACTTTGTGTTTGTGCTTCATCAAAAGCAAAGGCAATATATAACGGTTGTTGTTTGGTAAGAAATGCATATAACCAGCGTAAAAAACCACGTACGGCATGAATATTATGACCATGCTGATCTAAAGTGGCAGGTTCTTTGGTATGCCACGCTCGATAAACGTAAATATTAGTATCTATTAACCAAACAACTTTAGGTGTTATAGTAACGGAATCGCAAGCAGGTAGATTTGAATACATGCTCGTTAGTATAACAAAACCGCCAGAACATGTCTGGCGGGTTAATTATAGTGATCTAAAGCCTTTCAAGCCTTTGGCATGGGAGCATCCGCTGTTGGTGTACGGCTGAGCTTATTGTTATATTCCGGCAATAGAACTTACTTTACGGGCATTGGGAATGTTAGCGATACGTTGCTAGATAAAGGGCATTATCTATTACTTGTGGTTTTCACTACAAAGCATTGCAACGCATTGCCTAACCTAAGTTATAGTTTCTTCTGGAAAACTTTGCGGAGTTTATCGCGGTTCAGGCAGGTATTTTCTGATGAGCGGTCGATTTTGCTGTCTTGTTATCCATTCCTAGAAGAGTAAACTAAGAGAATTCAATCATTAATCTGCTTGGCAACTGATTGAAGTACTATACAATCCCGCATATCGGAGTGCGGAGGGATGCTGTATGAAGGGTTATTGGCAACAACTTACACTATCTTTAGTGGTGAGTGTTATGAGCGTATTTACCTTAAGTGGTTGTGAAGAAAGTGATGCTGCTTTACATCAAGCACAACCCACCCCTAGACCTGCTCACTATCTATCACAAGATGGTGTAGGCCCTATTAACGCAGCTACTCCGTTTAATTTACATTTGATTGGTGATGCTTTTCAGGGGCTTAATGTCACTGAGGAAACTAATTTTATTGATGGTGATAAGTATCCTGTCATTACCATCAAACAACGTACCAAACCTTTACTCGCCATCAATCCCGACCACGAGCACCAAAAAGTATTTTCTGTAGTTATTTATGACAACTACATTGGTAATCGTCTTGAACATAAAATTGGGACTAAATTCGTTGATATTTACCCAGCAGATAAAGTCGAAGAATGTGCTCCCGGTATGGAGGAGTTAGCAGGTAAAGTGCTCTGTCGCGCGCCTAGTGCTGGTAACATCTTATATTTATTTAGTGGTAACTGGGAGGGATCCAAAAATGCTTTACCCCCTTTACCTGTGTTAGCCGATTGGCGGATTGAGTCTTTTATTTGGAAGCCGCCTTTGCAAACCGCTAGTAATCCTCCCGCTCCTGCTTTTCCGGAGCCTTCAAATTAGCCCTAAGTAATTATTAAGGCAATAGATTTGGTTCATATCTTATTTCTTTGCAGTCAAAATAAGCTACGTAGCCCTACCGCAGAACATATATTTGCTGATTGTGCAGGAATAGAAACGCTCTCAGCAGGTCTTAATAAAGGTGCTATAACACCGCTCTCTCCTGATCTATTAGCATGGGCAGATGTAATCTTTGTGATGGAAAAAACGCACCGCCGCAAATTATCTGAACGCTTTAAAGCTGATTTGCATAATAAAAAAATAATCTGTTTAAATATCCCAGACCACTATGATTATATGGAAGACAATTTAGTCAATTTACTTCGTCAAAAAGTTACACCTTATTTACCACCATCGCTATGAGGTATTGCTATGAGTCAAATGCCATTATTTGAGCGCATCCACGAGAGCTTTAATCGACAAGCACTCATGCATACGCTAGGAGCACAGCTTACTAGTGTAGAGGCTGGGCAGGTTGTCATTAGCATGCCTTTTAATTCCGCTTTGACCCAGCAGCACGGTTTTATTCATGCTGGTGTTGTGACGACTTTAGTCGACAATGCTTGTGGTTATGCGGCTTTAAGTATGATGCCAGATAATGCTGCTGTATTGACGGTAGAGTTTAAAACGAATTTTATTTCTCCCGCACAAGGCGAGTACTTTATTGCTAAAGGGCGAGTACTTAAACCGGGAAAAACTCTAATGGTCTGTGCAGGTGATGTTTTTGCAGTGACTCAGGGCAAAGAAAAACTGATTGCAACCATGCTTGCAACCATGATTGTCCGAGAAGACACGGGAATATTGGGCTAATGGCACAACAACTAGCATTAATCTCTTTAGTCGTGCGTGATTACGGTGAAGCATTAGCGTTTTATGTGGATAAGTTGGGCTTTGAACTAATTGAAGATACCTACCAAGCGGCTCAACAAAAGCGCTGGGTTGTGGTAGCACCACAAGGTTCTACTACGCATTTATTACTTTATTACTTGCTAAAGCCAACACTCCAGAGCAGCTAGCCTGTATTGGTCAACAAACAGGTGGGCGTGTGTTTTTATTTTTACACACCGATGATTTTTGGCGTGATTACCATCACTATCGTGCCCAAGGTGTTGAGTTCATCCGAGTACCTACAGAGGAGTCTTATGGTATTGTTTCAGTATTTAAAGATTGCTATGGTAACTTATGGGATTTAATCCAACCTAACGACTGAGTAGACTCTAAATTTATTAGAATTATTGTACTAGCCCTAACCAAGTAGCACTACTTAAGGCTAATAAATTTAAAATCCCTTGGGGATATAATCCAAACACTAATACTCCAATCACTAATAAACTAATTGCCACTAATTCACGAGGTAATAAGTCGGGTAGTCGAGTTAAGTACTCATGATGAGCAGGCCCTAATAATGTAATTCGAATCGAATTGAGTACATATCCAGCGCCTAGTACGACCACGAATAAAGCGACTAGTCCTGCACCTGTATAAGTTTTTAAAGTACTGACAATGAGTAAAAGCTCGGCAATAAATCCACTAGTTCCAGGGATTCCAATACTAGCCATACTGAGTAAGAAAAATAAACTCACGAGTACAGGCATATTACCCGCGATGCCACCCAAACTTAATGCTTCAGCTGAGCCAGTGCGTTGATGAATAAACTCCACCAATAAATATAATCCCCCAGCTATTAAAGCAAAATTGAGTAGTTGTAACATAGCCCCTTGTAAGCCACTGGGATTTAAACTGGCAATTCCTAATAAAACTAAGCCTACATGACTCACACTAGAAAAGGCTAACATGCGTCGTAAATTAGTTTGCCCTAATGCCGTAATAGCTCCGTACAATAAACCTAACATACCCAAGCCCACTAATAGCCATTTAAAATTAATGGCTGCATCAGGTACTAAAGGCATAGCAAAACGCAGTAAACCATAAACCCCTATTTTTAAACCTGAAACGATAGCAATAATTCCAGCAGGGCCTTCTTGAGCAATGACAGGTAACCAAGTATGTAAAGGAAATACTGGCATTTTTACGGCAAAGCCTATAAATAATAACGCAAAAACTAATAACTCGTAAGGTTGCGTATGCGCTGTTTTTAAAAGTTCAAAATAGTCGGAGGTAAAGCCAGTACTTTCATTAATACCTAATAGTAAAAAGCCTAATAATAATGGTACTCCACCCACCAGCATCAAGAGAGCATATTTCATTCCAGCATAGCGTCGATTGGCTCCCGCACCCCAAAAGCTAATTAGGAAAAACAGGGGAATAACAGATAACTCCCAAAACAGAAAAAACAAAACCGTATCCAGTGCAGTAAACACCCCCACTAAGCTTAATTGCATAATCAGTAATAGGGAGAAATAAGCATTAGGTAAGGTTCGGATAGCATTCCAAGTGCCCATCACAACAGCTATAAAAAGTACTGCACTAAAGGGTAAAAATAATACTGAAAAACCATCAACACCTAATTGATAATGGATATCGAGGCTAGGTATCCATAGTAGTTTTTCACCATATTGGAAATCACTAGTAGTCATTTTAAAGTTAATGACTAAAATAATACTGATGACGAGAATAATGAGTTGAATACTAATAGTAATCCATCGCGCCCATTTTAGTGGACTAGCTAACGCTAATATAGCTCCCAAACCTAATAGTACGAATAAAGTACTGAGCCACGGGAAAGTACTCATGATTAAAGTAGGCGTAATCATGGTTTGATCTCCATAGCGCTTTGTAGGGCAGGGAATAACTCGCTAATGCCTTTGAGCGGTGATTCTATTAAGGTAAGCCACGGCAGGCTATAAAAACCAATGCCTAAAATAGCAATAATCATAGTACTAGCTAGGACTTTTTCAGCTAATAAGGGGGGTTGAGTATCCCAATGTTGAATTAGGCTTTGCTCAGGTAAAGAGCCTAAAAAGGTACGTTGGAAGGCTCGTAGTAAAAAGCCCGCCGCCATAATATTACCCATTGCTGCTGCAATAGTAACAGGAGCACCAAAACTCTGAATGGCTGCCGCCAAAATAAAATGTACGCCATCAAATCCGGGAGTGCCGGGCATACCTACAATAGCTAAACCCGCAATTAAAAAGGCAGCGCCTACCATCGGTAAATAATCCAATAACCCCCCTAGCTTATTTAACCGTGTGGTACGAGTACGTTGCCATAATAAACCTGTCATGAGTAATAAAGCTGAAATAGCTAAACCAAAGTTAATAGCTAATAATACTGCACCATGAAAGGCTTCTTCTTTCAGAGTAAATAAACCAATAATAACTAAGCCTGTATGACTAATAACAGCAAAAGCGAGTTGCTCACGTAAGGTGCGTTGCCCAATTGCTAAAATAGCGGCATAAAATATCCCAATAAACGCAAAACCTACTACAGCATATTGCCATTGCTCTACGGCTTCCGGCACGATAGGAAAAACAAAGCGTAGTAAAGCATAAACACCTACTTTAACCCCTAATAAAATCATGGGTGCATTGGTAACATTACCATACAACATAAAATCTGCTAACCAACCATGAAAGGGAAAAGCAGGAATTCGAATCGCTAATCCATAAAACCAAGCAAAGAAAATTAAAGTGCCAAGGGTTGTACTAAAATGCAGAGGTATTAAATCGGCTAAATCAAATGACCATTGTCCTTGATGAGTATCAGCATAAGACCAGCCCATTAGTAATACGCCAAAACCCATTAGAGCAAAAGCTGTTCCCATAAATTGTAAATAGCGAATAAGAGTAGGAGTCACATCGTGGAATGTAGCCCAGCGTTTAGTCATATAAGCAGTAAATAGTATTTCCCAGCCTGTCATTAACCAAAACCAGAAAATATCTAGGGTCACAAATTGACTCATTAACACCGATTCACACAGCACGATCAATGCTAACATTGAAGTACTATGCAAACGCCGCAAGACAATAAAGACCACGCCTAAAAAAGAAATCAGCGCAGTAATTAAAATAAACAATACACTTAAACCATCTACACCTACATGGTATTGAAAGGCTTTCCAAATAGTAAATTGCTCCACAAACTGCATAGTCCATGCAGGTTGATGCGCGTCAAACTGTAAATACAAATGAATAGCCAGTGCAAATTCAAGAGAAGTCACTAATAGTGCTAGTATAAAACCTTTAGTGCCATGCCAGCGGGTGAGTAATAATCCCACCAGAAAGGGTAAAGCTTGCAAAAGACTTAAAATCGGCCATGAGCTGGGAATTTCAGTTAATACAATATCCATTCATTCCCCTCACAATACGATCACTAAACTAATCGTAATCAGCACAATTAGATAATAAGGTTGGCGTAGTAAGCGCTCTATGATTTCTAAATAACGTTCTACATAAAGTACTTTCTTTAAAAAGCTAGAGCTGCCCACTTGAGTCGTTAAATATTCTTCTAACCATTGCGCACCTTTGGCAAAGCGTTTCAGAACATGCCCGGGAATGCCTGCTCGTACCGTATCATTATCCGTCTCGCCAATAGCAGGCTGATGAGCAAAAGGTGAGCCTGTAATACGATCAATCACATGATCTTCCAGTACTTGAGCAT
>JBDKGX010000013.1:0-40397 GCA_039797965.1 Pseudomonadota bacterium | reverse complement strand
ACACCTCAAGTACTGCAAGTACGAAACAATTCTCAAGTACTGCCCATTAGCTTTCAGGTTTTTCCTAAAGCTTATCGAACCCAACGGTTAAAAATCCGTGATCGTAATAAAGTTACGCCAGATGATGTCTCCACAACACGGATTGAACAAGAAATTGCTCTCACCCATCGTTTAAAACAAACATTTTCACCCATGCTACCCAGCTTAAACTTTATTCGCCCTGTCAAAGGACGTGATACTGGGCGTTTTGGTATGCGTAGAATCATGAATGGTATTTCACGCCAACCCCATAGCGGAATGGATATCGCAGCACCCATTGGCACGCCCATTAAAACGCCCCTTCAAGGACGAGTACTTTATACAGGCAACTTATTTTATACCGGAAACACCGTAATTCTTGATCACGGACAAGGCGTATTAAGCTTATATGCACATCTCAATACCATTAATACACATGTTGGTGATTGGTTAGAGCAGGGGCAAGTACTAGGAAAAGTTGGTAAGACTGGAAGAACTACAGGTCCCCATTTGCACTGGTCAATTTATCTTAATCAAACCAGTGTTGACCCTATTTTATTTTTAAATCGTTAAAATCTAAGCACCGAATAGCGTTGACTTGTGACAATTACCTGAGGATTCGTCTACAATTCAGCCGCAAAAGCCTACTAAGATTAAAGTGGAACAACTTTATGACAACCCCTAACTCAAAACGTAAAGGCATTATACTCGCTGGTGGCAGTGGAACTCGACTTTATCCACTGACTCAAGCCGTTAGCAAACAGCTTATGCCCGTTTATGACAAGCCCATGATTTATTATCCGCTAACAGTTCTGATGTTATCGGGTATTCGTGATGTGCTTATAATTACTACACCTGAGGACTCAACTCCCTTTCAAAGGCTTCTAGGTGATGGTAGCCAATGGGGAATCCACATCCAGTATGCCGTACAACCTAAACCTGAAGGCTTAGCGCAAGCTTTCATTATTGGTGCTGAGTTTGTGGGCAATAACCCTGTCACTCTCATACTAGGTGACAATATTTATTACGGCGAAGGCTTATCCAAGCGTTTGCAAAGCTGTGCTAATCAAAATCAGGGTGCAACCGTTTTTGCCTATTATGTCCAAGACCCAGAGCGTTATGGTGTAGTTGATTTTGACGCTCAAGGTCGAGCTTTAACGATTGAAGAAAAGCCTGCTAAACCACGCTCTAATTATGCCGTCACAGGCCTATATTTTTACGATAATAATGTAGTCGAAATCGCTAAAACGATTAAACCTTCGCCTCGCGGTGAGCTAGAAATTACTGATGTTAATAATGTCTACCTTCAACAAAACAATCTGTTTGTAGAAATGCTCAAACGGGGTACCGCTTGGTTAGATACAGGTACTCATGCGTCTTTATTAGACGCTAGTAACTACATTAGGATCATCGAGGAGCGCCAAGGTTTAAAGATTGCCTGTCCTGAAGAAGTAGCGTGGCGTATGAACTATATTGGGGACGAGCAATTATTGCGTTTAGCGGAGCCTTTAAAGAAAAGTGGCTACGGACATTATTTAACAAGGCTGCTGCTGCCATGAATATTATTCAAACCCCACTCCAAGATGCGGTCATTATTGAACCTAAAGTTTTTGGTGATGCACGTGGTTTTTTCTTAGAAACTTGGAATCAACAAGCCTTTGCTAATGCCGGTTTAAATCTTAATTTCGTGCAAGATAACCATAGCCGCTCAGCTCAAGGGATTTTGCGCGGCTTACATTATCAAACGCAGCAAACGCAGGGTAAGTTAGTACGGGTTACCGCCGGTAAAGTATTTGATGTGGCAGTAGATTTACGCCAATCCTCACCTAGTTTTGGGCAATGGTTTGGAGTGGAACTCTCTGAGGATAATCACAGGATGTTTTGGGTTCCCGCAGGCTTTGCCCACGGCTTTTATGTGATGAGCGAGAGTGCTGATTTTATTTATAAATGCACTGATTTCTATGCCCCACAGGCTGAGCACTCGATTCGTTGGGATGATCCTACTTTAAATATTCAATGGCCTATTCCAACAGGTGAAAGCCCAAAACTATCTGCCAAAGATGCCAACGGTGTTTGGTTTAAAGAGGCGGAGCTATTTGCATGAAAATCTTAATTACAGGTGCTAAGGGGCAATTAGGCTATGAACTACAACACTCTTGCCCTACTCAACATGAGCTGATTTTAACCGATGTCGATAATCTCGATATCACTAATCCACACAATATTGACCTAGTACTTGATCACTATAAGCCAGAGATTATCATTAACGGTGCTGCTTATACTGCCGTTGATAAAGCCGAAGGCGAACCTGATCTCGCCGATAAAATTAATCATTTAGCCGTCGAGTACTTGGCTAACGCTGCCAAGAAGCGCTCGATTAAGCTGATTCAAATCTCAACCGACTTTATCTTTGATGGTACTCAAGCCCTACCCTATGCAGTTGATGCCAAAGCTAATCCTTTAAGTGTTTATGGTGAAACCAAGTGGCGCGGCGAAGAGGCTGTGCGACAAGTACTTTCCGATTATCTGATTATTCGTACCTCTTGGTTATATTCAGTCCATGGTCATAACTTTGTTAAAACCATGCTTAAGCTGATGGCGACCAAAGAGAGTTTGAATGTCATTTACGACCAGATCGGCACGCCCACATGGGCTAGTACTTTAGCGCAAACAATCTGGACAGCTATTGAGCAAAACGCCACGGGTACTTTGCATTGTTCTGATCAGGGTGTGGCTAGTTGGTATGATTTTGCAGTAGCCATTCAGAGTGAGGCTTTAACTTTAGGTTTGTTAGAAAAAACTATTCCGATTCGTCCCATTCGTACGGAAAGTTATCCCACGCCTGCCAAACGTCCTGCCTTTAGCTTAATGGATAAGGCCTTAACTGAAAGTACTTTAGGGATCGCTTTACCGCATTGGCAAACTAGCTTAAAAAATATGTTAATCCAATACCGCACAACACTTGGAATGAATGCTTGATTATGACCACTCAAACTTATCAACCTAAAAATTTATTAGTGACTGGCGGTGCTGGTTTTATTGGTACTAACTTTGTTTACTACTGGCTCGATAAATATCCAGAGCAAACCGTTACTATACTGGATGCTTTAACTTACGCAGGGCGTAAAGAAAATCTGGAAACCCTAAAAGATCACCCTCGTTTTCATTTTGTACACGGCGACATTCTGGATCAGGCTTTAGTAGAGCAACTTCTCAAAGCCCACGATATTGATACCATCGTACATTTCGCCGCAGAATCCCATGTAGATCGCTCGATTTATGGCCCTGATGCGTTTTTGAAAACGAATATTGATGGTACTCATAGCCTTTTGAAGGCCGCAAAAAAAGTTTGGCTGGATGAGCAAAAACGCACCAACCATCGCTTCCATCATGTCTCTACAGACGAAGTTTATGGGACACTGTCAGCTACCGACCCTGCGTTTACTGAAACTACTCAATATGCACCTAACTCACCCTATGCTGCCAGTAAAGCTGCATCCGATCATGTGGTGCGTGCGTACCAACACACTTACGGTTTAAATACCACGACTAGTAATTGCTCGAATAATTATGGTCCCTATCAATACCCTGAAAAGCTGATTCCTTTAGCGATTTCGCGTTTATTAAAGGGGGAGGCTGTACCGATTTATGGCGATGGTCAGCAAATCCGTGATTGGTTATATGTAGAAGATCATAATCGTGGTATTGATCTGATCGTGCATCAAGGTCGTATAGGTGAAACTTATAATATTGGGGGTAATAATGAACAGGCTAATCTCTCATTAGTCCATACGTTATGTGCACTGATGGATGAGCGCTTCCCTGATTCGCCTAATGTGCCACACAATCAATTGATTACTTATGTGACTGACCGCCCCGGTCACGATCGTCGCTATGCTATTAATAACAATAAAATTTGTACCGAACTAGGCTATAGTCCTGTCGAAACGTTCCAAACAGGTTTACGTAAAACCGTTGACTGGTATTTGGAACAACAAGGTTTTTGGACAGGCAATGTCGCCCTTTTTGGGACTCATAAGGAGCAACAATAATGCAATGCCGGATTTGCGGTAGTGAAGGTTCTCACCGTACTTATGTGGTGAAAGAGATGATGATGGGGCAATTGGAAGAACATCAGTACTTTCAATGTAGTCAATGTCAGTGTTTACAAATCACGACTATCCCTGACAATCTTGGTGATCATTACCCCAGCAACTACTATTCTTATGTTGCTCCCAATAGCAAAAGTGGCACTAAACAATCGCTAATTCGGCTACGCGACCAATATGCGGCAACGGGCAAAAATGTAGTAGGTAAAGCCTTACAACTACTCAGCCCTAATGCCAAACTCACTACGCTACGACCACTTAACCTTACTGAAAACTCACGCATTTTAGACGTGGGTTGTGGTGCGGGTTTATTATTACACTCATTGCGTGAAATAGGTTTTAACCATCTATTAGGGCTTGATCCCTTCAATCAAGATGTGATCGAGTACCCCAATGGATTACGTATTGAAAAGCGTGATATTTTCAGTGAAAAGGGGCAATGGGATGTCATTATGTTTCATCACTCCTTTGAACATATGCCTGAACAACAAGCCACTTTAAAGAAAGTATTTGAACTCCTGGCCCCTAATGGCACAGCATTGGTTCGAGTCCCTACGGTATCGTCTTATGCATGGCAACATTACGGCGTAAATTGGGTACAACTCGATGCACCTCGCCATTTATTTTTGCATTCTGTGGACAGCATGAAAGTACTTGCCGAACAATGTGGCTTTAAAATGGACAAAGCAGTTTACGACTCCAATGCCTTCCAATTCTGGGGTAGTGAGCAATACGAAAAAGGCATTATGCTGCGTGATAAAAACTCATGGGCAGAAAACCCCGAAGGTTCACTGTTTAGCTCAGCACAAATCAAAGAATTTGAAAAACGCGCCCAAGAACTCAACTCATTAAACCAAGGCGATCAAGCTGCCTTTTACTTACGCAAACCATCATGACCGCTACAAAAAAACCAAAACTATTAGCGATTTCATCCCCTGGCGGACATTGGATTCAACTCACCCGTATTTGTGCAGGTTTAGAGCAAAAATATGATGTCGTTTATGCTATGCCAGATGCGTTATTTAAACCCTCTAAACAGCAAAAAATTTATAATATTGTTGATGTTAGTGCGGATGATAAATGGAAACTCATCCCTTGTGCTTTTCAACTACTTAAAATTATTTTTAAAGAGCGTCCACAAGCGATTATCTCCACAGGAGCAGCCCCTGGTGCTGTCGCTATTATGTTAGGCAAAGCGCTGAAAATTCGCACCATTTGGGTGGATAGTATTGCCAACGTTAAAAAGCTCTCCCGCGCTGGCAACATGGTACTAGGTAAAGCCGACGTATTTCTCACGCAATGGGAACATCTGAGCGACGGTAAAACCATTCTCTTCAAAGGGGCAGTACTATGATCTTTGTTGCGGTGGGGACACAGTTTCCATTTGATCGTTTAATTCGCTATGTGGATGAATGGTGTGGTGCAAACCGACATCAAGGTATTGCCCAAATTGCTGAAGGCGAGTACTTGCCTAAACATATGCAGTATGAAAAATTCATGACTACCGATGTATTTAATCAACATCTCAAAAGTGCTGATCTGATTATTTCACATGCAGGCATGGGTAATATTATTACTGCGGTAGAAGCCCACAAGCCTATCATTGTGATGAACCGCCAATTTGAGCTGGGTGAACACCGCAATAACCATCAGGCTGATGGTCTAGAGTGGATGGGACAATTACCTGGGGTTTATACGGCTAGTACTCAAGAGCAATTACTAGCACTACTAAATCACCTACCCGACTTAAAACCCGCTAACGGAAAAGCGGGAGCACGTCGCCAAGCCTTGATTGATTTTATTGACCAAGCGATTCAGGCATGAAGATAAATCTAAAACGTGATTCGCTGTTGGTACAAAGTCTACTATCAACCTTTGCACGTTTTGTGGGTGTGGGTCTCAATTTCGGGGTAGCTATTTTAATTGCAAGGCTGCTACCCAAAAATGAGGCGGGTATGGTTTTTATGCTGATGACTCTTGTGACGGGAGTATCACTTTTTAGCCGTATTGGTCTGGAGCAATGGATTGTTCGAGATATCGCACGTCTCCCCGAAGACTCACAACATAGTCCCGCTCACTATCTACACTCTGCCTATCGATTAACATTAATCAGTTCCCTTTTATTTTTACTAGTATGGATAGTACTAGCCCCCTTTTTTAATCAATGGTTGTTCGATGGGCAAATGAATGTCTGGTATCTTATGATTGCAGGCACGGGCATTCTGACTTTTAATTTGGCAATGACTAATTCAGCCTTTTTAAAAGCGATACGCCATACGTCTAGCTCACTATTAGTCCAAAATACGTTACCAGCAATTGCGTTACTACTTTTAATAGCAGTACTTTGGAGCAGCTTTGCTAATCAACAAACCTACGTCTTGGTTTACACCCTATCATTATTATTGGCTGGCTTTGCCTCATTTTTTTGGTTGAGACCATGGATCAAAACCATTTTAGCGCGATCCAGTCACATAGTGCCTGTCAATCAATTACTCAAGCAATCTCTACCTTTGGCGCCTGTGTCGATGTTTGCCTTTTTAATGTTATGGGCGGACACGATTATGACGGGGTTACTGCTTACGAATGACCAAGTAGCATTATTTTCCACCGCTGCACGTTTGTCGTTTATTAGTCTATTTTTCTTAGGGGCATTGGACGCCACTATCTACCCACGCTTACTAAAAATTCAACGTAGTGATCCCCAACAGTTAAAAGCATTTTTCTGGAAAAGTACTTTTTTAGTTATGGGCATACTGAGTACAGTCACCTTAACATTATGGCTAGTTAGTGATTATATGCTTTTAGCCTTCGGGGCTGAATATGTCGCTGCGGGTACCGTACTTTCTCTACTATTATTAGGTCAGATGATTCGAGCTTTTAGCCTTACCTTTTCGTTTATGTTTATCATGCAAGAACAAGTACGCTTTTTAAACATCATGTTGGTAAGTGCCCTGATTGTGAATATTATCGGTCACACAATTCTCATTCCTTTATATGGAATTAATGGAGCAGCGATGGCAACACTGATGGCAAATTTAGTGTTAACGGGGGGCGTAGTCATCCTGTTTTTTTCTAAACAATTACTCAACAGCTATGCCTAAATCATGTTAAGAGTACTCGCTATTTTATTTTTATTTTCGCTGTTTATACCAGCCGAATTCTATACCATGGTAGGCACCGTACGGATTGAAGCCTATCGAATCATTTTAGCTGTTGCATTAGTATATGCATTATTCAACTTTAAAGTATTAATACCCCGTGCAGACCTAGTGGATGTGTTGTTAATTGCTTTAGTTATGTTAGCCTTTGCCAGCTTTTGGCATAATCACGGGTTACAAAAAGCGATTGAATCAACTGGATTATTTGCACTAGAGACATTAGGTGCTTTTTACTTAGCGCGAATGTATGTTATTACTCCCGCTCGATTTTTTAAAGTTAACCAATTTATGATTATCGGTATTACCTTATTAATAGGCTTTACTATTTATGAGGCTTTTACTCATGATCGGATTTTACATCGCTGGGCAGAAATGATTACCGGCAAAACCGCTCTAGATTATCGCTTATATACAGAAGATTATTTACGTGGCCCTATTATGCGTGCTACTAGTGTATTTGTGCATCCTTTATTATTCGGTACTTTAGCAGCGTTACTATTTCCTTTTGCCGTATTACTAGCTGTACGAACTATTCGACCCGTTTATCTATTTAATGCTTTTTCATTAGTAGTTTCTATGATTTTAACTATGTCCTCAGCACCACTATTATCCGTTATTTTCCATGGCGCTACTGCAGTTTTAGTTAAATTTTGGCACGGGGCACGACAATTCTGGGTAGCCTTATTTTTAGGTTTCATAGCAATAGCTATGTTAATTAATGCCTTTTCTAATCGTGGCTTTTTTGGAATATTAATTTCTTACTTAACCTTTAACCCTAATACGGGTTATTTCCGTATGTTGCAATGGCAATATACTCTGGATGATGATATTCCTGAAAATCTGATTTTAGGCATCGCTTATAACGATTGGACTCGCCCTTATTGGATGGAGTGGATGGGTAATAGTATTGATAGCTATTGGTTATTATTAGTATTACAACATGGGATTTTTGCTGGACTAGTTCTATTAATTGCCTGCTTTTATGCAATATTTAATATGTTAAACCAAGTACATCAACATGATGATACTAGTCGTTGGATGGTAACAGCATGGATACTATCCTTTATGTCTTTGATATTAATAGGTTTTACGGTAGACTATTTTGGTACTTTACAGCCTATTATGTTTTTTATGTTAGGTGCTATTAGTTGGGCTAAGTTCTATCGATCATGGGACAGTGACCATCCAACGGAAAATCTGGTAACTCACGAAATCCGTGCTAATAATACTGTTATAACCTCAAATAACTTACAGGATTAAGCGATGCGGTTGCGATTCCTGAACCAACGTGCATTTATGTGGCTCGTCCATTTACGTGATAGCCTTTTATGGTTAAGAACTTGGATGTTTAGAACACTTTATGGGATGCAAATAGCACCCGATGTACGAATTTCATTTAAAGCTCGTTTAGACAAAACGAATCCCAAATGTGTTGAAATCGGTGAAAAAACTTATATTGCTTTCGACTCTATTATATTAGCTCATGATTACTCAACACAACGCCACGGTGGAGCCTTTGCTCAAAAAACTAAAATCGGCAAAAACTGTTTTATCGGCTGTGCCTCTATTATTATGCCCGGTGTTACAGTAGGTGATCACGTTATTGTAGGGGCTGGTAGCGTTGTGACAAAAGATGTCCCCTCTAATAGTATTGTTGCAGGTAACCCTGCCAAGGTAGTTCGCTCTGACATTAGTACTATTGCTTACGGGAGGCTAGTACAATGACTACTCCCGAACTAAGTATTATTTTAGTTTCTTATAATACGGCTAAACTAATTACTACTGCATTACAATCTGTCTACGATCAGACTCAACAAACTAGCTTTGAAATTATCGTTGTCGATAATGCCTCGCAAGATGATTCATTAGCTGTGATTGCAGCGCAGTTTCCTCAAGTAAGACTGATTGATTCTGGAGCTAATTTAGGCTTTGCTGGTGGAGTACAAATAGGAGTAAATAACTCTCATGGTCAGTACTTATTACTACTGAATCCTGATACTAAAATTTTAGATGGTGCTATTGATAAATTGATGGCTTTTGCTAAAACCCATCCTAATAATGGTATTTGGAGCGGCATTACTCTCAATAATGATTTAAGCCTTAACTCGCAACACGCATGGTCAAAACCTAGTATTAGTAATTTATTGTTTAGTGCTATGGGTTTGAGCAAAGCCTTTAGTAGTACTTGTTTATTCAATAATGCTAATTATGGGTGTTGGAAGCGTGACTCTATTAAAGAGGTTGATATTGTCTCCGGTTGTTTTTTTCTAACGACTCGTAAACTTTGGGATGAGCTAGGCGGACTTGATCCGCTGTTTTTTATGTATGCTGAAGAAGCTGATTTTTGTTTGAAAGCCGCTAAATTAGGTTATAAGCCAATTGTGACCCCTGAGGCTAAACTGATTCATCATGGTGGTGCTAGCCATGCAAGATTTTCCGGAAAAATGATTAAATTAATGAAAGGAAAATTTGAGCTGACTTATCGTCATGTGGAGGGTTGGCAACAGCCACTTCATAGAGGTTTATTATTTTTATATGTGTGGAATAAGTACTTTATGCATAAAGTACTCAAGTCTAAGACTGAAGCAGCTCGTGAGTGGCAAACTGTCTATGATCAACGTTCAGATTGGATGCGGGGGTATCGCTAATGGCTACTATTATTGTGCCTGCTCATAATGAAGCCACCGTTATTCAACGTTGTTTAGATAGCTTGGTTAGCCAAGTAGGTATTGAACGTATTATCGTAGCTTGCAATGGTTGCACCGATAATACGGCTGACATTGTACGTACTCATTATCCACAAGTACTTTGCTTAGATATCTCAAAACCTTCCAAAGTCAATGCCCTTAATGAAGCAGAAAAGCACATCAGCACATGGCCTGCCTTTTATATTGATGCCGATACGCAACTGAGCAATGGGTCGATTCAACGTATCACCGAAGAAATGGCCAAAGGAAAGCTACTACTTGCAGCACCAGAGCCTGTAATTGATACCCACAAATCTTCTTGGTTAGTTCGTCAGTATTACAAAGTATGGCTGAGTTTGCCTTATATTCAAGAGGGTGTAGTTGCCACTTGTAGCTATGTCATTTCAAAACAAGGACATGAACGCTTTTCTGAGTTTCCGTCTGTCATCAATGATGACGGATTTGTCCGGTGTCAATTTGCTCGTGAAGAGCGGGGTAATGTACAAGGCGCAAAGATTTATATTGCTGCACCTCATAACCTTAAGTCTTTGATTAAAATTAAATCTAGAGCACGTCTAGGCAATATGGAGTTAGCTGCCAAAGGATTATGTACTCAAAAAGATGTGAAACCTTATTCCACAATCTTACGTGAGCGTTTAATGAGTAAAGACTTTGTGTCGGTCATGACCTATATCGCAATTAGTTTTGCCATTCGCACCCGCGCTAAATGGCAATTTAAACAATTAGCTAATTATCGTTGGGAAACAGATGAGTCATCTCGTCAAGTCAACCCCTGACCGTTTGGTCAATTTGGCTTCAAAACAACACCACTAAGTGTTTTTTTGAGACACAGGTTTGAAAAATAAGCTATATTAGCCTTAGTGATTTCTTAATTAACGAGTGTTGCACTGAAGTAACGAAACTAGATTGCTTTTTAAAACAATCTTCTAAGTTACTATTATCGGTTGCTATTGTTAACCACTTAACAATTATGCAGGTGTTGTTTTTATACAAAACCAATAATGGCAACTCTTTTTCTACAATAAAGACCCTACTAAGTAGTCAGGATCAAATTCGACTGGATAAGTAAAGCGATGGTAGATAAAAAAATCAGCTCTGAACTCATCTATCGCAGTGTTGATACGTTTAGTATCCTGAGCATCATTGCTCTAGCTTGGGTTTATCCCAATACCTATGAACTGCATTCTTACATTATTGCTGGCTTAGGTGCTGCATTACTCTTTGGCTTTGTAGGACGCTTTACTGAAATTTACGCCTCATGGGGTGGACGTCCCTTTATGCGCGATGAGGGTATGCGTTTAGCCGTAACATGGCTAGCTACCTTTCTACTACTCATTTTCATGATTTTCGCTGCTAAAAAATCCAACGACTTTTCACGGTTAGTTTTAATCAGCTGGTTGTTTATTACGCCAGCGCTACTGATTAGCACTCGTTATGTCTTACGTTCTTTACAAGCCAAGCTCAAGACATTAGGTCTTAATAACCGCTCCATTGCTATAGCAGGCGTAACTCATCAATCGTTAGGTTTTGCTCAGACTATTGAAAATCATCCAGAAACAGGTTTACACATCGCTGGCTTTTATACGGTTACTGAACAAGAAGCAGCTCATATTCCTAGTCACTATGCCCATATTGGTGATTTAGAAACTATGTTGGAGGCGGCTCGCACAGGCACTTGGGATCAGATTTATCTATCTTTACCTGCTGGTTGGTCACCTTTAGCCAATGATATTATTAACCGTCTAGCTGATACCATGACACCAATCCGCTTAATTCCTGATGAATTTACTAAAACAATTTTAAATAGCAGACCATTAGAAATGGTAAATACCTCTCTGGTGCGTTTGTATGATGAGCCCTTGAGTGGATTTAGTGCTGTTATCAAACGCTTAGAAGATATTGTATTGAGTATAATTATCCTAGCCTTGATTGCGCCATTATTAGTCATGATAGCGTTTGCAGTAAAGCTATCCTCTCCAGGTTCTATTTTATTTAAACAAGGTCGACACGGATTACGAGGTGAAAAATTTCAAGTATGGAAGTTCCGTACTATGACTGTTTGTGAAAATGGTTCTGAAATTAAACAGGCCACTCGTAATGATGTGCGTATTACCAAAGTGGGGGCTTTTTTACGTCGCACCTCACTGGATGAATTGCCACAATTCTTTAATGTTTTACAAGGACATATGTCAATCGTAGGCCCACGTCCTCATGCCATTGCTCACAATGAGCAATATAAGCAATTGATTCCTGGCTATATGAGTCGCCATGCTGTTAAACCGGGTATTACAGGTTGGGCACAAGTCAATGGCTGGCGTGGTGAAACAGATACCTTATATAAAATGCAAAAGCGGGTTGAGTATGATCTGGATTACATTCAACGCTGGACTTTGTGGTTAGACATCAAAATTATTTTTGCCACTGCATTTAAAACCTTAAATGATAAGAATGCATACTAAGCTTAAATACTGCTTGCGTTGATTAAGCTGAGATATTGCCTTGAAACTAGACCAACTAACCTTTACTCGTTATATAGCCGCCTTGACCGTAGTATTCTTTCACTTCGGTCGAGAGGCTTTCCCTGCCAATATACCTTGGCTTAATCCGCTGATTACCGCAGGACCCATAGCGGTTTGTTATTTTTTTGTGCTTTCCGGCTTTATCATGGCAGTAGCCTATTATTCCCCTACTCATCCCAAACCTTTAAATAAAGGACGCTATTGGGTAGCACGCTTAGCACGAATTTATCCGGTCTATTTAGTAGCATTACTCTTTATGATCGCAGATAGCTTTCGCAAGGGTACTTTTGACGGCTTTGCAGCCGTTTTAAATTTAAGCATGTTACAAGCTTGGGTTCCAGGTGGTTATCCACTTAGTTATAACTCCCCTGGATGGTCACTATCAGTTGAAGCCTTTTTCTACCTCACTTTTCCACTGTGGTTAGTGTGGGCACAGAAAAAACACCTTACTAGTTTGGCACTGTTTGCCGTAGTGTTTTGGGTAGGTACTCAAGCCCTACAAATGGGACTCTTGAATAATATCATCAACGACGCATTGGGCTTACCTGCTTATGAAGCTCGTGTCTTTATGCAAAGTCATGACCAAACACCACCTTTACATGATTTTATTTACTATCATCCGTTAATGCATTTAAGTACCTTTGTTATGGGCTTTGTAGTGGGCGTGTATTTTTGTCAGGGGTGGTTTAATGACCGATTCTCAACGACGTCAAATACTACTCTGATGTTGCTGAGTGCTGTAGGTGCAGCGTTACTCATTATTATGCAAGCGCCACTAGAACACTTAGTGGGCTTTAAGTTTGCTTATAATAATGGATTGATTGCCCCTTTATTCATGGCTTTTATAATCTTTTTAGCCTTGGATAGAACTACTATTAGCAAAGTACTCAGCCTGCCCTTATTAGTACTGCTCGGTGAGGCTAGTTACTCATTATATATATTACAACGCCCTGTTTATGGTATTTATAAACAAGCAACCGCTTCCTTCTTGCCAGAAGGTAGTACATTGCACTTTTATATCTTTATCCTAGCGCTTACGGTGTTAGCGATTATGTCGTATCGTTATTTTGAAACTCCGATGCGCTCTTGGATTAATAAGCGTTACGCTTTATCCGGTAAAACTGGTTAATTCCGCTGACTCCCGTGCAGAATAATCAATCATTGCTAGTAAATTATGTAATAGGACGCTGATTATTTTAGATTGAACTCGCTATAATCAGCGCCCGTGAATTGTCTTAATGACACCTTAATAACTTGAAATTTTATGCAAAACATAGGACGTAGCCAGCCCATGCAAGCCAATGGATCAACTTCGCAGCGCAGTGAGCTATTAAAGACACATGACAACCTCGACCTAAGAGAGTTTTGGAAAACGCTGGTGCGGCGTAAAGGTCTTGTGTTGGGTATATTGCTTACTACTATCCTACTTTCACTGTTGTTTACCTTTTTAAGTACTCCCGTCTATCGTGCTACCGCTACGGTACAAATTGAGCGTGAGGCGGGTACTAAAGTCAGTGATACCAATATCTTAACAGGCCCTGGTGATATTCGTGACCCCCGCGGCTACTTTGATACTCAATTAGAGCTGATCAAAAGCCGCTCCTTAATTGCACAGGTCATTAAAGACTTAAACCTTAACGAAACAGCTATTAGTCCGTCGATTCTTGGTCAGATTAAAGGTTTATTTCGCTCTAAAAATGAAACTGCCAATCAAACTACACTGATTGATAGTTTATTAGATAACATTACCGTAGAACCCATTCGCAATGCGCGCTTGGTTGACGTCAGTGTTGATACACCCGACTCTGAGTTATCTGCAAAAATTGCTAACTCCTTAGTCGACAACTTTGTCAAAAATACCCAATTACAACGCTCTTCAGTCACTACAGTTGCAAAAACATCTCTAGAAAAATCCATTAGTGATGCTAAAGATAAACTGCAAAAGTCGGAATATGAGCTAACCGAATACAGTCGTAAGAACGGTATTTTAGGTACTACTGATGCTTATGAAACTAAAACAACTACTTTAAGTTTAATGGTATCCAAACTTTCTGAACAAATTGTTCAGGCAGAAAATGACCGCATCGAAGCTGAAACCTCTAGTAAAACCACTAAAGCTGAAATTGATTCCGCTCGTAATCGTGTCAATTTACTCCGTGAAGAATTAGCATCTCGCCAAGGTGAGTTATTACAACAACAAGCTAAAATGGTGGAATATAATACTTTACAACGTGAAGTACGTAATAATCAGGATGTATTCCAAAACCTGCTCAAAAGCCTAGAAGATGTCAACTTAGCAGGCAGTATGGCTGCTAATAATATTTGGGTTATTAATAAAGCCGAAATCCCAACTAGTCGTTATAAGCCAAAGTTAAGTACTAACCTCGCGTTTGGTGCTTTATTAGGTCTGTTACTAGGAGTTGCCGCTGCTTTCTTGAAAGAGTTTATGTATGACGGTATCAAGAATGTCTCTGACTTAGAGCAAATTACTGGTCTACCTATCTTAGCTGCGATTCCTGCTGCTAAAAATAACGCTAATGCTCACAAAATTGCCCGTTATGTAGTCTCTGACCCCAAATCTTCCATTGCTGAAGCCTTCCGCTCACTACGTACTACTCTACGTTTTAGTACGGTGGAAACGCAACAAAGCTCACATGTGATTTATGTGACTAGTGCGGGAGCCAATGAAGGAAAAACTACGACCGCCTCTAATCTTGCCTTAGCTTACGCTAATGTTGGAGTCAGAACGTTACTGGTAGATGCCGACTTACGTAATCCGTCTTTTGGCGAAGCACTAGCCGCTAATGCTAAAATCGGTTTAGCGGACTATCTACAAGGTAAAGCCGAGCCTGATCAATTAGTTCATAAAGCTCAAGCAGAAAATCTCTATATTATGACTGCTGGCGAACCGCCTAAGGATCCTGTTGAATTATTATCATCTAAGCGCCTCAAGCAGTTTTTAGATCAAGCGCGACGCAACTTTGAAGTCATTATTTTAGATGGTCCTCCTGTGTTAGGCTTAGCCGACTCCTTATTATTATCTTCACTCGCTGATAGCACGTTATTAACGGTTAATAGCCGTGATACTAAAGTTGCTGCCGTACAAAATGCTATTAAGCGTTTAAAACAAGCACGTGCTAACTTGGTGGGTATTGTATTAAATAAGGTCGATACCTCAGGGCGATTAGGCTATGACTATGATTATTATTACTACAAAAATGAAAAGTCCAAATCGGCTTAATTCATAGCGATAGTTTAGTACTCAAGACAAGGCAGATAGTGATATCTGCCTTTTGTTTTTTAAGTAAACCTAAACATTGAGTTATTAGGCTTATAGAGCTTACTCGATGATTTTCGGTATAGTCATGAGTACCTTTTGATTAGACAAGGATAATGAGTATGTCAGTTGCATTGGCTTTGCATGTGTTGGCTATTGTGATATGGGTAGGTGGGATGTTTTTCGCTTATATGGCATTACGCCCAGTCACCTCTGAGCAGCTAGGAGCTCCCGTCCGCTTGACTCTGTGGGCAGGTGTATTTAAGCGCTTTTTCCCGTGGGTGATCGTTAGTATTGGATTAATTTTAGCTAGTGGTTATTGGATGGTTTTCGTGCCATTTGGTGGCATGGCAAACACGCCTGTCTATGTGCATATTATGCAGTTACTAGGCTTAATCATGATGGCTATCTTTGGTCATTTGTACTTTGCACCCTTTAAACGCCTCAAGTACCATTTAGTAACGCAAAACTGGGAAGCGGCAGGTGCTGCACTCAATCAAATGCGGTTATTGATAGGGATTAACTTAGGTTTAGGTGTGGTAACTACGCTGATTGGCGCAGGCGGAAAATACTGGGTTTAGCCGACAAAAAATAGGAGTACTATAAAGTACTCCTATCTAATATGTGATCATTAGAAAGTACTTAAGACAAAGTACTTCTACCTCTACACATGTAAAGCAACTGCACCACGTGCAATGCCCATACTACCTGAGCGAACGACTTCGACTACTCGCAGCTCATGTAGGGCTTGCAAAAAACCATCGAGCTTACCTCGACTACCTGTCACTTCCACGGTATAAGACTTTTCACCTACGTCAATAATACGGGCGCGGAAAATGTCAGAAATGCGCTTCACCACATCACAAGCACCACTTTTCTGCACATCAATTTTGACTAGCATCATTTCACGTTCAATGTGGGGATAGTCATTCAAATCCATGACCTTGACCACATCTACTAGCTTGTGTAATTGCTTAATAATTTGCTCAACGATTTCATTGCTGCCAACGGTTACCAACGTTAGACGAGATAAAGTAGCGTCTTCAGTGGGAGCCACCGTCAGTGATTCAATATTATAACCGCGAGCTGAAAATAATCCGGCGACCCGTGACAGTGCACCCGATTCATTTTCCATTAGAATGGAGATTACGTGTCGCATGTTTACACCAGTATCATTTCATTATGGCCTGCACCAGCAGGAACCATTGGATAAACATTGTTCTCAGCAGAAGTAATGAAATCCATAAAGACCAATCGATCTTTCATAGCCATCGCTTCACGCAAAGCACCCTCTACATCACTGGGGTTCTCAATGCGCATACCGACATGACCATAGGCTTCAGCTAATTTAACAAAATCCGGTAATGCTTCCATGTACGACATGGAATAACGCTTTTCATAGAAAAACTCTTGCCATTGTCTAACCATGCCCAAATAGCCATTATTTAAGCAAATAATTTTCACTGGTAGACCGTACTGCAAACAAGTAGCTAGCTCTTGGATGCACATTTGAATACTGCCATCACCAGTAATACAAGCAACAGTAGCCTCAGGATGAGCAATTTGTACCCCCATGGCAGCAGGTAGACCAAAGCCCATCGTGCCTAAGCCACCGGAGTTAATCCAGCGATTGGGTTTATCAAATTTGTAGAATTGCGCTGCCCACATTTGATGCTGACCGACATCAGAGCAAATATAGGCATCACCGTTGGTCACTTCCCAAAGCTTCTCTACTACGTATTGCGCCAAAATAGGACTATCTGGCTTTTGGTCATAGCTTAAGCACTTGGTTTTGCGCCATTCGTTGATTTGATTCCACCAATCTGCGATTTGAGCAGGATTAACACCCTGTTCACGGCTGCGTAGCTCTTCCAGTAAATCAGCTAAAACGTGTTTAACATCCCCTACAATGGGAATATCTACTTTAACGTTTTTAGAAATGGTGGCAGGATCAATATCTACATGAATGATCTTAGCAAAGGGACAGAACTTTTCGATATTACCGGTAACACGGTCATCAAAACGCGCCCCAATTGCAACGATTAAATCAGAATCATGCATCGTATGATTCGCTTCAAACGTGCCATGCATACCCAACATACCAATAAATTGAGGGTCGGTTGCAGGATAAGCACCTAAGCCCATCAACGTATTAGTGATAGGGAAACCCGTTAAGCGCGTAAAATCGGTCAGCTCTTGAGCTGCACCCGCTAGTACTACCCCGCCCCCTGTATAAAGTACTGGGCGTTTAGCTTCCAATATCAAGTCAATAGCGCGACGTACTTGACGCTTATTGCCTTTAACGGTTGGGTTATAAGAGCGAATGCTGATTTCACTTGGATAACTAAACTCGTAAGACATTTGGGTAATGTCTTTAGGAATATCAACAAGTACTGGACCTGGACGACCCGTACTGGCAATAAAGAAAGCCTTTTTAATGGTCGAGGCTAAATCCTCAATACGAGTAACCAAGAAGTTATGTTTTACACAAGGACGGGTAATCCCCACAATATCCACTTCTTGGAACGCATCATTCCCAATCAGGGCACGAGGTACTTGCCCTGTAAACACGACCAATGGCACAGAGTCCATATAAGCATCCGCAATGCCTGTTACTGCATTGGTTGCTCCAGGGCCAGAGGTCACTAGCACCACGCCCGGTTTATTGGTCGATTTTGCATAACCTTCGGCTGCATGCACAGCCCCTTGCTCGTGTCGGGCTAGAATATGATTGATTTCGTTTTGCGCTTTATATAACGCATCGTAAATATACAATACGGCTCCACCTGGGTAACCGAAAACGGTATCAACACCTTCTGCCTTCAGACACTCAACGAATATCTCGGCACCGGTCAGTTCCACTCTAAACTCCTGATTAGGATTCATCAAACAAAGCACTAATAGTGTTAAGTACTACGCTATATGGCTATAGCAATGATCATAGAAAGTACTTGAACTATTAAGAAAAGACTCGAATCATAATACGAATCCTAAAGGAATTCATCACCCAGAAAGGATTATTGCGGCATCGCACAAAAGAAAAAAGCCTTGTTAGGTCATAACAAGGCTTTTAAATATGGTGGCTACGGTTAGATTCGAACTTACGACCCCAGCATTATGAGTGCTGTGCTCTAACCAACTGAGCTACGTAGCCAATTGAGGTGCATATCTTAACGATAACTTACCAGCGCGTCAAGCCTGAAAGTTACACATTAAAGCGAAAATGAACCACATCACCCTCTTTCATGATGTACTCTTTACCCTCTAAGCGCCACTTACCTGCATCTTTCGCACCTTGCTCACCTTTGTAGGTAATAAAGTCTTCATAAGCAATCACTTCAGCTCGAATAAAGCCGCGTTCAAAGTCGGTATGAATCCGCCCTGCACCATTCGGCGCTGTTGCCCCTTTATGGACTGTCCAAGCCCGAACTTCTTTGACCCCTGCCGTAAAGAAGGTCTGTAAGCCTAATAAATCATAGCCTGCTCGAATTACCCGATTAAGACCCGGCTCGGTCATACCCATACTTTCTAAGAACTCTGCTTGTTCCTCAGGTTCTAGCTGAGAAATATCAGACTCCAGAGCAGCACAAACGGGTACTACTTGAGCATTCTCAGTTTTAGCATGAGCTAGTACTTTGTCCAAAAAGGAATTATTTTCAAAACCATCCTCTGCCACATTAGCAATAAATAACAATGGCTTGACCGTAATCAAATGCAACTCACGAATGGAAGCTAACTCATCAGTACTTAAACCTAATGAACGGGCTGCATTGCCATCCTCTAAATGAACGGCGAGCTTTTGCATGGTTTGTAATTGGAGTACTAACTCTTTAGAACCCGATTTTGCAGCACGACTGACACGATTCATAGCCTTATCAATGGTTTCCATATCCGCTAAAATCAGCTCATTGTTAATGACGCGAATATCAGCTAATGGGTCAATTTTGCCTGCTACGTGAATAATGTCATCATTTTCAAAGCAACGTACGACTTGTGCAATCGCGTCCGTTTCACGAATGTGCGCTAAAAACTGATTGCCTAAACCCTCACCTTTAGAGGCTCCTGCCACTAAACCTGCAATATCCACAAATTCCATGGTTGTGGGTAACACACGCTCTGGCTTTACAATTTCAGACAACGCATTAAGACGCAAATCAGGCACTGGAACCATACCAACATTAGGTTCAATGGTGCAAAACGGATAGTTTTCAGCCTGAATGCCCGCCTTAGTTAAAGCATTAAATAAGGTCGATTTACCCACATTAGGCAATCCAACAATGCCACATTTAAAACCCATGTCTCTTATCCTCTTTCAAACAGATGCTTATGTTCGACTATGCAATTGTTGCATAGCGTTTTGCATATCACCTGTCACAATTAATTCAATACAATCCGCCGCCGCATCAATGGCATTGGTAATCGCAATACTATCGTTTAATGAAGGGGCTGACAGTACATAATCATGTACTTTATTTTTATCCCCCGGATGACCCACTCCCAAACGCAAGCGCCAATAGTCTTTAGTCATATGAGCATGTAAATCACGTAAGCCGTTATGACCGCCATGACCACCACTGTGCTTTAAGCGTGCCACACCCGGAACAAGGTCTAACTCATCATGTGCGATGAGTACTTGCTCAACAGAGATGCGATAAAAATCCGCTAATTGTCGTACCGCAAGACCACTTAAATTCATAAATGTGGTGGGCTTAATGAGCCATATGGGCTGATTTTTCACAACAATTCGGCACACTTCGCCTGAAAAGCGTTTTTCTAGATTAAAACTGGCGTTATAGCGTCGAGCAAGTTCATCAACAAACCAAAACCCGGCATTGTGCCGGGTTTTGTCGTATTTAGCGCCCGGATTGCCTAAGCCAGCAATTAGCTGGATAGCCATTCCTTAAGTACTCAATTAGTGAATAGCAACAATAGCTTGGTCATGATCTTGACCTAATGCTAATTGAGGCAAACTTACACCCTCTGGCAATTTCAGATCAGATAAATGCAGAATCTGACCTTTTTCTACCGCTTGCATATCCACTTCAATGTAAGAAGGAATATCTTTTGGTAAGCAAGACACTTCAACGTTAGTCATTAGCTGATTAATCGCACCACCCTGAATTTTCACACCAGGAGCAATCTCTACGTTATTGAAGTGTAATGGGACACTTACACGGATAGCCTGATCTGCTTGGATACGTTGTAAGTCAGCGTGCATTACTAAATTTTTAGCAGGATGACGTTGTAAATCACGAAGTACTACCACTTCTGTAGAGCCGTCTACATCCAATGTAATCAATTGTGAGTAAAATGCTTCTTCTTGCAGATTACGAATTAATTCATTGTGGCTTAAAGTAATAGACACTGGCTCAGCACCTGCACCATAAACGATAGCAGGTACACTACCCGCGTGACGCAGGCGGCGGCTCGCACCTTTGCCCTGATCAGCACGTTTAGTGGCTTTTAAAGAATAAGTTTTAGACATGATAGACTCCAAAATTAAAATAGCTAATGCTCCCGCGACCAAAAGCATTAGTGCTTAATCGTTAAATTAAGCTTCTTCAAATAATGAACTAACCGAATCATCACGGTTAATTCGTAAAATAGTTTTAGCCAATAATCCCGCTACAGATAACTGACGAATCTTAGTACATTTACTAACCGCTTCGCTTAGCGGAATAGTATCGGTCACTACTACTTCATCAATTACAGAGTTTTCAATATTTTTCAATGCATTGCCTGAAAATACTGCGTGTGTAGCATAAGCGCAAACACTCAGTGCACCACGCTCTTTTAAAGCGGCTGCGGCATTACAGAGGGTTCCACCGGTATCGATTAAGTCATCAATCAAGACACAATGACGACCTTCTACATTACCGATAATATTCATGACCTCAGCTTTATTAGGCTCAGGACGACGCTTATCAATGATAGCTAAATCGGTATGATCACCTAAACTTTTAGCCAAAGCTCGAGCGCGCACTACCCCACCAATATCAGGTGATACCACTAAAAGACGACTATCCGTTGCTAATTCTTTAGCACGTAGATCTTCTTCTAATACGATGGATGCGTAAATATTATCAACAGGTAAATCAAAAAAGCCCTGTACTTGCTCTGCGTGTAAATCAATAGTAAGTACTCGATCCACATGGGCAGTGACAATCATATCGGCTACCAATTTGGCAGATATGGGCACACGACGTGAGCGTACACGACGATCTTGACGTGCATAGCCGTAGTAAGGAATAACCGCCGTAATACGACCCGCTGATGCACGATACAGTGCATCCACAATGATTAATAATTCCATTAAATTATCATTGGTGGGGGTACAGGTGGATTGCACCACAAAAACGTCTCGACCACGGACATTTTCCAGCAATTCAACATGCACTTCGCCGTCGCTGAAGCGCTCTGCTTTGATTTTGCCTAAGGGGATACCGAGGTGATCAACGATTTTGCTGGATAGTTCGGGGTTTGAATTGCCCGTGAAAACCATCATTCTATCGTCGGACATGAGGAACTCGCAGTTGGGAGATGGCTGGGCTGCTAGGACTCGAACCTAGGAATGCTGGAATCAAAATCCAGTGCCTTACCGACTTGGCGACAGCCCATCAATTGAGTTTTAGTTGATTAGCTAAAGGTGACATTTGTTTACCTTTAGCTACAAAAGTGTTCCATGAAGAGGGTAACTTTTGTTTAATTTGTATTGCTTGAGTTTGTGTATCAAACTCGGCAAACACACATGCTCCAGAACCTGTTAACCTTGGTTTATTGTACAAGTTAAGTACTTCAAACGTTTGATTAATGTTTTGATGCAGTTTCCTAACTACTGGTTCAAACACATTTTGTGTTGCCCCTGTCAGGAAGGTCGCCATTGTGATGGGTTCACAGTTTCTTGTCAAGAGTGGATTCGAAAAAATTTCACGCGTATTTACATGAGCATCAGGCACTACCACTAAATACCATTTCTCTGGAGCACTCACAGGCGTTAATAGCTCTCCTACTCCTTCGGCCCATGCAGCTTGCCCACGCACAAAAACGGGGACATCTGCACCTAACTGTAGACCTAATAAAGCTAACTCATCTAGTGTCAAATGACATTGCCAAAGCTTATCTAAGCCTCTCAATACCGTAGCTGCGTCAGAGCTACCCCCTCCTAAACCGCCCCCCATGGGTAGTACTTTTTCAATGGCAAGGTCTACACCCAAGGTTGTGCCTGTATGCTGCTGCAACAGCTGAGCGGCCCGAATCATCAGATCCGTCGACTCTGGCACAGACTCATTACCAGCTACCCGTCTAATGATACCATCATGACGCAAGGTCAAATGAATCGTATCGCCATAATCCAAGAAGATAAATAAGGTTTGAAGCAAATGATAGCCATCTGCTCGTCGCCCTGTAATATGCAAAAATAGATTAAGTTTAGCAGGTGCTGGTAAGGTCAAAGTACTCATTAGTAGCGGGTTTTCCAATCTTTAGTCACTACTTTTAATCGCATTTGCTCGGACGCACGCTCCAGTGACATTTTGCTAGGTAAAGCGCTAGGCGAGTTATTTTGATAACCTGAATAGGTTACTACCCAACCTTCTTGTTGTAACGATGTAGGACGACCTGAATTATCCAGTTGTAGTGCTTGAATTTCTGAGGAAGGAGAGGCAATACCACGCGCCCAGTAACGCAAACCACTAACAGGCAAACTAAAACCTGTACGTTGTTTTAATAAACGCTCGGCATCAGAATCTTGATACTCTTTACCATCAGCGGCTTTAAGATTGACTACACTGCCTGAGCTTTTTAAATACGCCATGACAGAACCTGTCAAAGGATTTTTAATATTCATTTCGTATTGGTCATTGCCTTGTTGTAACCATGACAAACTAAATGACCAACTTTGCTGTTTAACTTGTAAACCCACCTTGCCCTGCATACGCCACGCAGACATGCGGTTAAACATGGCATTGCGTTGAGCCCACATATCTTTAGGGGCACCAACTTGAATGGTAGGTACTGCCACAGGTGTGCTAACAACAGAACTTGTAGGAGCCGTAATAGGATCAACAGCAGAGACGGTGGCAGATTGTTGAGCACACCCTACTGCAAATAATGATGTGCACAGCACCAAAAAGCCATTTTTCATGGATTCATCCTGAATTATTTATAAAATACAAACTATAGATTATTTTAAGCCAATAAGACGCTTACTAGCCTCTACTAATAACTTGTTATTAGGGAACTTAACCATTAAATCATCCAAGAGCTTCTTAGCTTCAGCAGTCTTACCACGGGCATGAAGTACTTGTACTAAATGGCTACCCACTTCCGCATCGGCTAACAAATTGAACGCTTTACGCAGTTCTGTTTCGGCAGTCTCTAGCTCATTTAACTTAAATGCAACCCAACCCAAACTATCCATAATCGCTGGATCATCTGAGTTTAGCTTAGCTGCCCGTTGAATAAGACCTTGAGCTTCCTTAAGACGATCTGTATTGACAGTTAGTAAGTACCCTAAAGCATTAAGTGCCGGAGCATTATCAGGATTTACTTTTAAAATAGTCTGAAGATCAGCCTCTGCTGCCTTAATATTACCTAAACGCTCATAAGCCAACGAGCGTTGATATAAAGTTTCAGTATGATTAGGACGCAGCTGATCCGCTTTAGTTAGTACTTCAACGGCCTCTTTTGATCTCTCAGCATCTTGGAGCAGTTGTGCTTTGATTCTCAAGATATCGGCTTGTTGAATATCATTGAGATTAAGCTTATTAGATTGTTCTTCTAACCATTTTAATGCCGACTCAAGCCCTGATTTAGTATTTAATAAAGCAGTCGCTCGAACTAGAGCTTCATTAACAAAACGACTATTAGGCAAAGCTTCCTCATAAGCTTTGAAGGCATCATCAGGGCGGTTTAGCCCTTCGTATACTTGCCCCAAAAAGTAATTAGCATCATGTTTACGGCTAGGAATCTCTAATAGCTTTTTAATTAAAGGCTCCGCAAAGGTGTACTCTTTTTGCTCTAAATACAATAAACCCAATGTGTAAAAAATAGTATCGTCATCGGGCTGTGATTCATATAACTGCTTAAACAGTGGCATCGCCTCCGAGCGGCGCTCCAACATAATTAAGATGCGAGCATAATCGAGCTTAATATCATATTCTTGGGTCGTTTTAATAAAGGTCTCTAAACTATCTAAGGCTTGTTGAGGTTTACCTTGGCGTAAGAATGCTTTAGAACGGATATAAGCCGCTTGCTCCTTATCAGAAGCATTACCTGTTTTAGCAATGGCATCGGTTAAGGTTAAAATATCGTCATTACGCTCTAAGGTGTTTGCCAAATGAGCCACTGAAATTTTAACACTAGGTGAAGTATCTATCTTCTCACTATAACGTTTGAAAACCTCATAAGCCGCCTCAGGCCCTGCCTCTAAAGTTAACGTCGTCAGAATGTACTCAAAACCATGACCATTTTTTTTATTAACATCATCTCGTAACCAGAGTAAATCCTCTAAAGCCTTGTCATAATCACCCGCTCTGGCTCTTACGATGGCGCGAGACTGATAAACTTCAGGCGAATCAGGTTTAGCCAATGCCCATTGGCTTACAAAGCGCTCTGCTAGTTTATTGTCACCTGCTTCAATGGCAATTTGAGCGGCTTCTTTAGAAATAGCGATATCCTTAGTACTTTCTGCTACTATGGCGTAATGTTGTAAGGCTTCTGCGGTTTGCTCTTGTTGACGATATAGCTCACCCACCATAAGGTGAAACATATTTTTACTGTATTCCGAGCTAAATGTCAGTTGTACAGCTTCCTGATGAGTATCGCGGGTAACGGAGTCGGCTGCTAACACGGGTGGTATTATTAAAGTACTTCCAACGGTCGTTGCAATCGCTAAGGTTCGACGTAACCGATGTGATAACTGTGTTGACATATCATTCCCCAGTGTCCATCGACACCAAAATGTTTAGGTATATTAATACTTTAAGGGTATAGCACAACGAATTGCCTTGTAATCGTGTATAACGTAGCAGAAAATTCGCGATTCGGAAAATTAAATGTACCAAAGCGCTGCATCCTACATGACTATCTTCGTTATTGGCGTCAATCACAAAACAGCACCCGTTCAACTACGTGAGCGTGTAGCGTTCACGCCCGAACGCTTACAGCAAGCCTTACATGAAACACGTTTTATAACGGCTGAAAGTCTCATTTTGTCGACGTGTAATCGCACTGAATTATATTTATCAGTCGTCCAACCCACACAATTACACGCGGTGACTGAGTGGTTTGCTAATTTTCATGGCATTTCCTTAACTGAACTAAAACCTTACCTCTATACTTACGAGACTGAACAAGCCGTTCAACATGCTTTGCGAGTGGCTTGTGGTTTGGACTCTTTAATATTAGGTGAACCCCAAATTTTAGGGCAGTTAAAAGAGGCTTTAAAATCAGCTCACACCGCACAAAGTACTGGCAATCAACTAAATCGCCTGCTTCAACATGCGTTTACCACTGCTAAAAAAGTTCGTACTCAAACCAATATTGGCGCTAATCCTGTTTCAGTGGCTTTCGCAGCCGTCAATTTAGCTAAACAAATTTTTAGCCACTTTGAACGTCAAACCGCTCTATTAGTGGGTGCAGGTGAAACGATTGAATTAGTAGGCAAGCATCTAGCTGCGAATAATATTGGTCACATCATCATTGCGAATCGCAGTTTGCATAAGGCTCAAGCTCTAGCTGAACAATACAATGGCTTAGGTGTGCCACTTACCTCGATAGCAGAGTATTTGCCCAAAGCGGATATTGTTATTTCGTCCACTGCAGCGCCTCTACCCATTATTGGTAAAGGCATGGTGGAGCGTGCCTTAAAGCAACGTAAACATCGTCCTATTTTTATGGTTGATATTGCAGTACCCCGTGATATTGAGCCTGAAGTCAGTGAGTTAGATGATATTTATCTCTATACCGTCGATGATTTACAGTCAGTTATTGAGGAAAACTTGCAATCGCGGCGAGAAGCGGCAGCACAGGCTGAAGAAATGGTGGTAGCTGAAGTGGGTGAGTTTGCAGCATGGCTACGTGCTCAACAACATATGCAATTAATTCGCGACTATCGTCAGCAAAATGATCAAACCCGCCAAGAAGTATTATCCAAAGCTAAACATATGTTGGATAATCAGCACCCTGCTGAGGAAGTACTAGAGTTCCTTGCTCATACCCTCACTAATAAATTAACGCATGCACCCACTCAAGCACTCAACCATGCTGCTCGCGTGGGGGATTATGCTCAACTTGAATACGCTCGCAAGCTATTCAACCTAACCGATCGTGATTAAACCGTGAAAGATTCAATACTGCGTAAGCTCGAAAGTCTAAGCGAGCGTTATAGTGAAATTGCCTTATTATTAGGCGAGTCTGATGTTATTAATGACCAACAACAATTTCGTAAATTATCTATTGAATATGCTCAATTAGAGCCTGTGGCGTTGGCTTTTCGCGCTTATCAGCAAACCTTGGAAGACATTGAAACCGCCAAGGAAATGATAGATGACCCCGAAATGCGTGAAATGGCTTATGAAGAACTAAATGCTGCCAAAGAGCGTATTGCACCCCAAGAATTAGAGCTACAACGTTTACTTCTACCCACTGATCCTCATGATCATAGCAATGTGTTTTTGGAAATTCGCGCAGGAACGGGGGGTGATGAGGCTGCTATTTTTGCAGGTGATTTATTTCGCATGTACTCACGCTATGCCGAACAACGTCGTTGGCAAGTCGAAGTTGTCAGCAGTAATGACGGTGAACATGGCGGCTATCGTGAAGTAATCGCACGTATCATTGGTACAGGGGCTTATTCACGCCTAAAATTCGAATCAGGCGCACACCGTGTACAACGTGTACCTGAAACTGAATCCCAAGGTCGAGTCCATACCTCGGCTGCAACCGTGGCAATTTTGCCAGAAATTGACGAAGTAGAAGCTCAAGACATCAATCCAGCCGACTTAAAAGTGGACACTTTTCGTGCCTCAGGCGCGGGCGGACAGCACGTTAATAAAACGGATTCTGCGATTCGGATTACCCATTTACCTTCTGGTTTAGTGGTGGAATGCCAAGATGAGCGCTCCCAACACAAAAACCGAGCACGAGCGATGTCATTGCTGCAAGCGCGTTTATTAGAGCGTGATCGCCAAAAGCAAGCGGCTGAACAAGCTGCCACACGCCGTAGCCTAGTCGGAACGGGTGATCGCTCAGAACGAATTCGTACTTATAATTTCCCGCAAGGTCGTTTAACTGATCATCGAATTAATTTAACGCTATACAAACTAGATGATGTTATAGCAGGCTATTTAGATGATGTTATTGAGCCATTAGTTAATGAATATCAAGCTGATCAACTAGCGCTACTTGCCGAAGAAGCATGAGTACTTTGACTATCAAAGCCACTTTAGATCAAGCCAGTAAAGTACTGAGTACTTCTGTGGATAATGCCCGCTTAGAAGTCGAATTATTACTGGCTCAAGTACTTAATAAATCACGCAGCTATTTATTTACATGGCCGGATAAAGTACTCGATCAAAATCAAATCGAGTACTTTAATACTCTGGTACAAGAACGCTTAAAGGGTAAACCTATTGCGTATATATTAGGTAAACGTGAGTTTTGGACACTAGATTTAACAGTTACTCCTGATACTTTAATTCCTCGACCGGAAACAGAGCTATTAGTCGAATTAGCTTTAGAGCAGATTCCGCTTGATGCTAATTATCAAGTACTAGATTTGGGTACAGGCACAGGCGCTATTGCTTTAGCGATTGCTAGTGAACGCCCTAATAGTCATGTTACTGCTATCGACCAAAGTACTGCTGCATTAATAGTTGCACAGCTTAATGCCCAACGTCATCAAATAACTAATATTAGCTTTTTAGAATCTAATTGGTTTACGACTTTAGACCAGCAAAGTACTCGCCCCGTATTTAATATTATTATTTCCAATCCGCCTTATATCGCCAATAACGATGTGCATTTAACTCAAGGAGATGTACGCTTTGAGCCTATGAGTGCATTAGTTTCAGGTGAAACAGGCTTAGACGATATAAGAATTATTATTGAATCAGCTCCAAAATTTCTTGCTAGAAATAGTTGGCTTTTAATAGAGCATGGCTATGATCAAGGCAGGAAGGCACGAGAGCTTTTTCAAAACAGGGGCTTTAGCCATATAAAAACCATTCAAGACTTAAGTCATAATGACCGAGTCACCCTCGGTCATTACAACTAGATTTTTCCTAGGGATGTTGTGGCGAAACATTCATATTCAGCCAATAAACTCTTGGCACTACCCTAGACAAATCCACACTATCTAATAAATTAGTATTTCCAGTGTTGCTTTTATCTAATAAGGGTAATTTCAACTTGCCCACACGAATCTCCACTGCTTGCTCACAATTACCCAAAGAACAGTCGCGACCATCTACAGACTTAGGCGTTTGGAACACAATTTGAGGAGTTTCTAAAATATCACCATTAGTAATAACAATAAACTCATCTTTACCCTTACCATCACGATTTAAATCCGCTAAAGGCTCACCACTCATTAAATCTAACATATAAACTCGCGAGGTAGTGACCGTTTTTGTACAACCATCATTAGTACTGGCTTGACCATTTTCATCTGTTAAAGCAAATGTCGTAAAGATAATTTTACCCATAAATGTTAATGCACGCGATAAACTCTTTTCACCATTAAATCTTAAAGGCATGTACCAGCCTTTAAAGCTGCTATCTAATAGTGATTTATTTGCCAGACTACTTAACGGTTTGACATTAACCTCTTCTTTTAGAATAGCGGTATCTTCTGTAGGCAAACTATAAACATTTTCGTCTTTCAGTACATAAAAACGATCTGAAATACTAGTACTTAATGGATGCATACGATAACCACTGCCTAAAGCAATTGTTAATACCGGTGTACCCTGATTTAATTGCAAAGCTACATCAGGTTCAGAAAAGAACATACGACGTCCACCTGTATTATTATCACCACCTAAGTCAGCAAACTGTGTAATCAATGGATCAATATAATTGGAGTCTGAACTAACTTTATCGATATCAACCCGCCATACATAACCACCTGTATCGGCGAAGTATAATCGGTCTAAAGCACCATCGTGATTCATGTCTAATACTCGAATATCACTAGGAACACTATGTGTTAAAGGAGAGTTACTACTGCTACCTCGTAAAGACCAAATTAAATCACCTGTCAAGGCATCTATAATATAGACATCACGACCTTTTTGATCTGCTAAACGTTTACTGGCATCCGCCTCATCTTTGACAGGATCATAACCCGCCCCAAAAACAAAGACTGGCTTTATTGTAGCTGTATCATCGGTAGACTTTTTAACGCGCATATAAGCTAAAGCTGGCTTACTCCAAGACTCGCCTAACTCGGTAAATTTATCACCCTTATTAGGATAAATAGACCATTGTAAATAGGGCTTATCCGGATCAGTAATATTTAGGGCATAGTAATAAGCACCGCCGCGACCTAAACTAAAGATTAAGTAAACCCCTTCACCTGTTTCCGAGTTATAAACAATTTGACCGTTTTTATCTGCATCATTAACCCAGATACGAATCTGACCATCGACACCATAAACATGTTTTAGTGTTTCAGTATTATCAAAAAATATTCCAATATTTTTTAATAAACTTTGTGGCATAAACGCCCATTTTTCTAATCCTGTATCAGCATCAATAGCGTGTAAATAGCCTTCATTGGTTCCAACAAATACAGTACGTCCTTTAATACGACCTTGTTCGTTTAAATACTCATAAACAACTGGTTTTGAATGTAGAATATCTCCCATATGTTTACGGTAACCTGCTGTAATATCACCATTGACATTCCTATCATAGCCCCTAGCAAATTGGATATACTTTAGCTTTAAAGCATCATCTACTGTGATATGACACTGTAACAATCCAGTTAAGGCACCTAAACCACCTATAGGTAACTCTGTATGATAATTACCATCACAGTCATACCACCATAATGCAACTTGAGTATTAATTTGCCCTGTTGCTAAAGCAATAGTGGCATTTAGCCCCACATTAATACTACTTAACGCAACCACTACTCTTTCAAATAAGCTATTAGGTAAATTAGCCGCATTTTCTGTAGTAAAAGATACTAATGAACCCCCTAAATCCACATATAAATTGCGTTTGGTAGGATCTAGTAAGCCAGCTGCCCCACCTTTCTTAACGTCGTTTCCACTAGGCTCTGTACTCCAAAAATCTTGTGCATTGCTTTCAAAACTTCCATCACCATCATCTGCCAAAGCTACTGCTGTCCCACCACTGATTCCTTTGCCAACTATTTGACCATTCTGTAGCTTAAATTTGCGTAGGTTTCCACTCCATAAAGGCTTTGCTGAGCTATCAAAAACAGGAATGAATATTTCATCACTATGGGCTAAATTATTACTTGAATTTAAAGTATAGGCTGGCGAGGTAACTGATATAGATTGCTTTTCAGCTTCTTGAATAATAGTTTGAAATGCTTTAGTTAGCTCTTCACCATTTTTCGCTTCAAAAAATCCACCACCGGGAGAGGCTAAACCGCGTAAATAATTTTGTGCAACCGTATTATTGACATCCGTACCAAAACCAATAGTAAAAGTTTCTACAGTTTGTTTACCCGGCACACTATCAGATTGATCATTCGTCGATAAACTGCGGGTTAAATCAGAGCCACACTCACCCTCGCCATTAAAATCTGTAGAGGCTTGACAATTACTTCCACCCAGCAATTCATTTTTAATTTTATCTTTAACAGAGTTTTGGGTAGGCTGCCCATCTGTCATTAATACAATAAAGTTTTTTTGACAGACTTGAGTAATCGGAGAGCGATATTTAGCAAAACCTGCTCCAGCAGTACAAGTGGTAGTGGGGCAAACCTTTAACGGCCGATTTTCATAACTTAATACTTCGCACGGCGGCACACTGGTTGGCACAGTGGCATCACAGCCACCACGCTCGCTGAGGCACCAGATCTTAGACGCAGTACTACAACTAGTTATCGCACCATTATAAGTACTGGGATGAGCTGCTCTTAATGTGTCCGGTGGGAGAAAACCAGCATTAGGCGTCATACCTCTAAAATAAAGTACTGCCTCATAAAGAGAGTCAACTAAAGGAGTACCATTAAACTCTACCCAATTATTAGCGATACTAGCTAAATATTGCCGAACTGGAATACCGGAAGTTACATCCGGTAAATTATCAATACTTTGATAAGCCTTTACGATTTTATAAGCATCAGAATCAATCGGGCTAATAGGAAAAGAAACACCATTGGCGCCGATATTAACGCCATTACCACCAAAGCGCATTAGCCCTACATTAACATTATCGGAGGCTTTACTTAAGGCTTCCTGTAATGATTCCTGCATAACCTTCATACGAGTTTTATTTGCACTAGGTATATTAGCTAACATACTCCCTGAGTTATCTAGAATAAATAGTACATTAGCTGCATCACTTTGCGCTGCATTACTTAAGTAAATTTCAGTAGGATCAGCACAAGCTGTCTGAAAACTTATAGCAAAACCTAGCCCTAATCCTAAAAGAGTTTTAACAACAGTTTGTTGCTTCATAACTTCACCTATTGAAATCATTATTACGGTGAGCCTGTACAGATAAAATCAGCTATTACCAACACTTAGCTGAGCTATCACTATTAGATTTGTTTTTAGAAGTTTGATGACCTAGATTATCTAAACTAAATGACTGACAGGTATCATCTTTTTGCTGGCCTATTTTTTGGCTTGTATTAGTATTGGGTACTGCTGTTACGACATACCCTGTGCAAATAGTAGTTCCGGCAGCACAGCCACTAGGTGTAACCGTCATTGATAAATCGTATTCTGTTTGTTGGCTATCGATAGTGTTACTACCATAACCTAGTTTTACTAATGTTTCAGCATAACTACGATTTCTTACAAAAAACTCCTCTTGCAATCTAGCTACTTCATTAAGGCTAGCAATAGCATCTGAACGACGAGTTTTTTGCATACTACTGATATAATTAGGATAAGCAACTGTAGCAATAATTGAAATAATTAAAACTACTATCATTAACTCAATCAGCGTAAAACCGCGATTAAAATGTTGGATACTCATGCAACACCTAATATTATTTTTATATCGATTAAAAGAGAACTATTAATTTTAGTGGTTTTTATTGATTAGCAGAAGCAGGAATTAGGCGCATTACACCTAAAGCGTGTGTACTTTTAGTGCCTGTTCCTAGTACTTTAGCATCCACCTCAATATCAAATAAGCGACAGTGATATTCATCACTATTCATCGCAATAGACATTGCTAAATCATCTAATGCACTACAGGCTATTTTTCTACTCATCACAACCCGAGCTTGAGATTGTACATCCCCTCCTAAAGCATTATCTTTAAATAACTCTGAAATATATTGATTGTTTAATGCTTTTGCAGCTTCTGTTTGGAAAAATAGGTCGGTTGCTCGCTCTAAAGTCGATTCCGCACCTTGATAAGCTAGTACTTGATAAATTTCATTACCTGCAATTTTAACATCTGTTGCAGCCATTCTAGCACCTGCTACACCTAAAACAGTCATCACGAGTAAGATAACTAAACCCCAAAATAAAATAGAGCCTTGCTGATTTTTAAAGGGAGTTTTAATTGCCACTTTTAGTTATCCCTCCAAGTTTCTTAAACGAATTACTGTTTTATAAACTGCACGACGATAGCGATCATTAGTACTCACTTCAGTATCTAGTAGGCGAAAATTTTCTGCCTGTGCTTTACTATAAAAGGGGTCACGTGAACGGACTAATAAGGCCACTTGTATACTAATAATTCTTCCCCATAAGGACTCTGCACTTAATGTATCTGCATTGATATAACGATCAGCGACTTTATCAGTGTTAGTATCAATACCATATAGTAACTGCATATTTTCAATTCCCTCTACTACACCCAAACCACTACTAAAAGAGCTGTAGCAATATAGATTAGGGATAGAGCTACCGACACTATTTTTATCAGTACTATTTTTTATTTTAAAGCTATTATAAATTAAGGTATCAGCTGTATTTGAGCATTTTTCTTCAGGCGCTAACCCTGTACATAAACGATCTTCAAGCTTTTTCAACGGAATTTCCAAACAATCTGAATACAGTCTTGTATCTGCTCTGAAACGAATCCCTACTGTGTCACTATTAGATCCTGAACCATTAACTGTTTTTTCTACATTGCTATTAGTACTAATATTACTACCCGTAATGGTATAAGTGGGGGGTAACACATAATCACTAATAGGAATACCTGTAATAGAGGTATAACCTGCATGCTCTAAATGACGGGACAAAATATTAATGGCATTGCGAGCACTGGTATCCATCATTGCCAACTGCTCACCGTCACTATAACTTTGCTTGCCTGCCACATAAACAGTCATCATACCCCCTAGAATAATTAAGCCTAGTACCATTCCAATCATGACTTCGATGAATGAAATCCCTTGCTGTCTTTGATAAGAATGGTGCATTAAATATTCCTCACCACAATTTGCGAGGTTAACTCAAATGACTTAAATTCTGATGCGTGTGGTGTACTTGTAGTACCTTCCTGAGATTTATTTTTTTGGCTAATACGTTCGTCCCACCGTAATCTAATATTGACTGCTTGTGTGCAATTGGTAGCACAGGTGATCGCTAATTGCCCATTGGTAAGAGAGTTTTTAATACCTACATTGGAGCCTCCATCACCACATAGAACTTGATAGAGATCCATTTTTGCCAACTCAGTATGCGAACAACTAGTAGTAGTACAGGTATTAGAAGGCGGACTCCCGCAGGTAACTGCTGTATCGTTGTAATCACCTGCTTTAGCGCCAATAAAATTATTGCGAACGCGAGCCGTTAAATCATTAAGTAAAATAGTGGCTTGCTGTTTTTGAGTAGAGTTATGAATGGTCTTTAGATTAGCCATCTGCATACCTGCCAACCCCATTAAACCAATCGATAATATTACGACCGCCAGCAGCGCTTCTAATAAGCTAAAACCACTTTGTAGTGTTTTTACAGTACTCATAGGGATGTTTATTATTAGAATTATGGTAATAACATCTAGTTACTATGCTGTAGCTAGTTCCGGAATTATTTTAATAATTAATTCTTATCTAAGCATAACACAGGACTATTAAAAGCGTTACTAGTTAGAGTACAAACGGATAAACACGTAAAAGTACGTTACCTTTCAACAAACAAAAACTATTAATCTAAGGAAATACTTTTAGTGAACACGACTTAGATAGCGCTGATCAGCTATCAGTATGCGCTCGCAGCGTATCAGTAATTCTAACTGTTGTCCTAACTCACCTAGCTCATGACGGTATAACATTAATCCCTCTAACAATTTTTGCGTCAAACGCCGTGCATTATCTGGCATAGGATCTACTTTAAATTGAGTTGTCTGCATCATCTCTCTCCCCAATTGACTATATTTCAATCAAATATAGCTGATGAATACAAAAAAAACTGTGAACTGTTACCCTCTTTAAGGTGATACATGTCTCAAGATAGGCTCGTGTTATACTAAGTACTTACCTTTAAACTAACCATTCTTTACTGTTGTAAGGGTTTAACAATCATTATGTCTACTGCTGCTTTAGCTTACCCAATGACTTCCATGATACCCAGTACCCTAGCGGACGAACTTAGACAATTACAAGCTCAAACCGCACAAAACTATAGATTACCCCCTGTTTTCCGCGATCGATTTCTAGATGGATCGGCCGCCTCGCCCTTGATGGTAGTCATACCTGCTGGTTTATTTGAGATGGGGTCATCATCGGAAGAATATGGTCATCAACCTCACGAAGCGCCTATCCATACGATTAATTTAGCTCAACCGTTTGCGATAGGACAGTTTCCAGTCACTGGTCAAGAGTTTGAGCAGTTTAAACAAGAAACTGGCTGGTTCTTACGACCTGAGCTGCTGTGGTACACCGGCAAATATCCAGTTGTTAATATTCGTTTAGAAGATATTCGTTTATACATAGAATGGCTGAACTTTAAAACTGGGCTGAAGTATAGGTTGCCAACAGAGCCTGAATGGGAATATGTTGCACGAGCCGGAACACAAACACCCTTTTTCTTTGGCGATAGTGTCAGTTGCAAAGAAGTACACTTTAATCCCAACTTTCCCTACGAAGAATCTAAAACTAACAAACGTTGGTATCTGCCTAAGTGTCTGATGAGCATTAAGCCCAGTGAAGTAGGTATTCGAGAACCTAATACTTGGAATGTTTATGATATGCATGGCAATGTTTGGGAGTTTACAAGTACTCATTGGACTCATTCCCATTTAAATGCTCACCGCGACGGTTCTCCCTCCAAAACCGCTAATCCTCATTGGTATGTGACTAAAGGGGGATCATGGTTTGATGGTGCAGCACAGGCTCGTAGTGCGGCTCGTAAGAAACGTTATTTTGATGAATTAGATACTAACTTAGGTTTTCGTTTGGTACGTGATTTAGAGCAATAAGCTTTTATCGATCAAACTCCAAAGCCAAACCCGGGGCGGCAGTAGACATAAACTGCCCCTCAAACCACACTAATTGCCCACTGACAATAGTGGCATCAATAGTTGTTCTAAATTCCATACCATAATGGGCTGTCCAACCACACTTATAAAAACTATTATCATGTTGTGCTACCCAAGATTTACCGATATCTACCAGTATAAGGTCAGCCCAATAACCCTCCCTTATAAAACCACGCTCTTTGATCTGAAAAAGCTGTGCAACTGCATGACTAGTTTTATCGGCAATACATTCTAAACTGAATAACCCATCATGAAATCCCTCAAACAGCGATGGCAAAGTATGTTGCACACTTGGAAAGCCCGAGGGAATATTAAAATAACTCGCTTCATGTTTTTCAGCTAGGGTATGAGGAGCGTGACCAGAGCTCACTATATCAATACTATTATCTAATAAACCTTGAATAAGTGCTGCACGGTCGGCGGCTGTTTTAATAGCGGGGTCACACTTTAATAAACTGCTTCGTAGTGTGTAGTCCTGCTCGGAAAAAAACGCATAATGTGCACATGTATCGGCAGTAATTAACTTATCTCTTACTAAACCCTTATCAAATAACTCTAATTCACTGGCAGTTGATAGTTGCAAAATATGCAAACGAGTACTTAAGGAGCGCGCTAACTCCACCACCATAGCAGATGATTTATAACAGGCTTCTTCACTACGAATCAGGGGATGCAGCTCCATAGGAATAGCATCACCGTAAATACTACGATAGCTTTCCTCATTTTCTAAAATAGTAGGCATATCCTCACAATGCATGGCTACTAGCAGGGGGGCATGCTGGAAAATTTGAGTCAAGCGCTCAGGGTCATCCACCCAAATTTGATCTTTACCCGGCGTACCCGTAAGTACTTTAATACCACAAGCTATATGAGGATCTAAGGCTTTAATAGCTTCTAGATTATCGTTAGAAGCCCCTAAATAAAAAGCATAGTTAGCCCAGCTTTGCCCTTGAGCTAACACCTTTTTACCCACTATGTCCTCAGTGGTAAGTACATAAGGTACTGTATTAGGCATATCTAAAATGCTAGTAATACCCCCCGCTATGGCAGCTCGACTCTCTGAGGCTAAAGTACCCTTATAAGTTAAACCCGGTTCACGAAAATGCACGTGGCTGTCAATCATCCCCGGCATTAAAAACCTACCTGCCGCATCAATAATATGATCTGCTGTTAAATGTGCTAAATCTGCCCCAATGACTTCAATTCGCTGGTTATTAATATAAACATCACTGGGGGTGATATTGCCTTCATTAACGAGATTAGCATTTAAAATCAGTAGTGAGGCCATGAAGTGCACTCTAGGCTAGGGAAGAGGTTAAGATGAACGCTGCAAAATCTGAAAAGTACAACTTAAAGATTGCTCGTTTTGGGCAGGACAGTAAATATGTAGTTGGGAAACCCACTGTTGAAAGTTCACCTCGGGAAAATAAGTGTCACCTTCTACAGTGGTATGAATAGTAGTCAGATAGAGGCGTTGAGCTAATGGCAGAGCCTGAGCATACAATTGCCCACCCCCAATCACCATAATCTCTGGTTCACTCTCTACCAATTCTATGGCCTTCATTAAGGAGTTAACCACAGTAGCCTCTTTAAGCTCATAATCTGCTTGGCGAGTAACTACAATATTATGGCGATGTGGCAAAGGACGTCCGATGGAATCCCAAGTCGCTCTACCCATAATAACGGGTTTGTGTAGAGTATTTTCTTTAAACCAGCGTAAGTCAGCAGGATTATGCCAAGGCATTTTTCCTTTGCACCCAATCACCCGTTCTGGCGTCATGGCTACAATCAAAGACAGCATGATGAATTACTTAACCACACGAAGAGTAGGACGACTACGGGGTGGAGGTGGAGGCTCATTACCCTCTTCTGCTTTATCCGCTTTACTACCTTCTACAATTTCTAAACGCTCAACCGCCATTTCTTTAGCTTTTTCTGGTTCTACCGCAGCATATTCAGAATCGTAAAAACTAGCTCCTTGCTGATTTTCGCGTGCATAAATTGCTTTAAGAGCTGGCATAGGCAAATAAACTGAAAAAGATGCACCATTAAAACGAGCGCTAAAGCTTACCGCATCATTATCCATGTGCAACGCATGTACAGCACCGGGGCTAATGTTTAAAACAATACTGCCATTTTTTACATATTGACGGGGTACGACTACATTTTCGTAGGTAGCATCCACCAATACATGGGGCGTTAAACCATTATCCACAATCCACTCATAAAACGCCCTTAGTAGATAAGGACGTTTAGGAGTCATCACAAACTCATCATTAGAGGTAGTATTACTCATGGGCGTATCGATTTTTCCACTTTACTCAGAGACTGCTGGAAGGCGTCTCGAGAAAACACACGATCCATATAACGCAAAATAGGTTTTGCTTGTTTTTCTGGCACATCAATACCATATTTGGGCAAACGCCATAAAATGGGAGCAATCGTACAATCCACTAACGAAAACTCATCACTTAAGAAATATGGTTTAATCGCAAAAACTTCAACCGCTGACAATACACTTTCACGCAAGATCTTACGAGCTTGAGCTGCTTCTGTTTGATCACCATGCTCGATATCCTGAACTAGCGAAAACCAGTCACGCTCAATACGATATAAAGCTAAGCGCGAATGAGCACGAGTTACAGGGTCAACAGGCATTAAAGGTGGGTGCGGAAAACGTTCGTCTAAGTACTCCATAATAATACGAGCATCATAAAGTACTAAGTCCCGATCTATAAGCGTCGGTGTGGTATTGTAAGGATTGAGTTCTGCTAAGTCTTCTGATTTATCGTTGGGGCCTAAATTTAAAATATCATAAGTAATATCTTTTTCAGCCAAGACAATACGCACACGATGACTATCCGCTGAGTCAGGTGACGAAAACAATGTCATAACTGACCGACGACTGGATAACGAAGCCATTAACAAACTCCCTACAACCTAAAGTAAAAAGGCTACCTTGGTCAAACCAAGGTAGCCTATTATGTTATACTAGACCGTTCTTAATGAACATCCTTCCAGTATTCTTTCTTCAATAAGTAAGCTACAAAGCCTAATACTACTAAGAACAGTAACACAAATACACCATAAGTTTTACGATGTAATTGCGCTGGCTCTCCTACATACACTAAGAAATTCGTGAGATCACGCACTACTTGATTGTACTCAGGTCCAGCCATTTTGCCTGGTTTGGCATTGACTAAGTGCTCAGTACAATGAGGAGCAGCTTCGCCATGTCCTTCGGCAGCAGGAGCACAATTCTTTTCGAGTTTTTGCCAACCCTGTAATTCCCATAATACGTGAGGCATACCTACGTTAGGAAAAACGGTGTTATTCACACCCATTGGGCGAGTTGGATCAACATAGAAAGCTTTTAAGTAACTGTAAATCCAGTCGGCACCACGAGAACGACCTGTCAAAGATAAATCAGGGGGAGGAGCACCAAACCCCTCTTCTACATCCTCGGCACGCATACCATTCACCATAGTATCGCCGATTTTGCTCATTTCACCATTTTTACCACTAGTGAAAATCAGATTATCTTGAACTTGTTTATCAGTTAAACCAGCATCAGCACCTAATCGATTGTAACGACTGAATGATAATGAGTGGCAACCCATACAGTAATTCACAAAGTACTTAGCACCACGCGCTAAACTTTGCTGATCGTGTACATCAATATCAGCTTTTTCAAGAGTTGGTCCTGCTGTATTAGCAAACACATTTGTACTGAAAAGAGCAGCGGTTGATAAAACCATACTTGCTATAAGTTTTTTCATAATGCTACTCCTTAACCTGTTACACGCTCTGGAACAGGTTTTTCCTGATTCCATTTGGAAATAAAGGCAGGCATCAATAAGGTGATGGCTAAGTAAGCTAAAGGCCATACAAATTGAATCATAATTTGATGCGCTTCTTCAGGTGCACCTGGGTTATAACGTAAGAAATCAACACCT
>JBDKGX010000012.1:0-40619 GCA_039797965.1 Pseudomonadota bacterium | reverse complement strand
TACCCGTGACGGTGAGAATAACCCTACGCCCTTCATAGAGATGCTTAATAATATTGTTAGGAGTGCGGGATAGATAAACCACGCCCAGTACGTGCTGCTGATCAAGAATAGGAAAAGCAGTAAAGACTCGAATGGTTGTACCTCGGCTAATAGAATACAAGGGTGGCGGAGGTTCATCCGAAATGCGTTGGCGAATAATACTTTTAAATTTGCCCCGTAAAGCTAAACGAACTTCGGGTATATGGGCTAACGACAAACCGATTTCTTCTTTACCACCGATAACAATACCTTGCTCATCCAATAAGCGCACCCCTGCCAACGTTACTTGCTGGGTGTCTAATACAATTCGTGTCATGGCTTGCCCCGCGGCAGTCGCTTTGGCGTTAGCCATCACCCCCGTTATACGTGCTTCAGGGCGAGGTAATTCAATCGGATCAGTCAGGTCTAAGGTAGGCGGAATAGGTGTAAAGTAGCCACTAGGATTAATTTCCATTTGTGATTTATAGGCTGCTGTCAGTGCAGCATTTTTAGGTTCCTGCTCTTTAGTATTAATTGCAGTGAGGGTCAAAGCCGTCATGCGATCAAGGCGCATGAGCTGGCGATAGGTCGCAGCCAACACCGCCGATTGGGCAATCAGTTCAATTTCTGTTTGGCGCACCAGCTCATTTTCATAGATTCTAAAAAAATACAGCCCACCTAAGGGCAATGCTAATACGGTTAGCATCATAATCAGCAAAATATTACGAAGCCGAAATAAGCCATTGCGAATAAAGGGCAGGCGGGCGTTTATTTGCATGAGGCTAGTTTGTATCCAACACCATGCACCGTTTCAATAATACCTTCACAACCTACATCCGTAAATTTTTGGCGAATATGGCGAATATGGCTATCAATCGTGCGATCACTCACATAAACATTACTATCATAGGCATTTTGCATAATATGATCACGGCTAAAAACTTGGACGGGGCGCTGTGCCAACAGTAGTAAAATCGCAAATTCGGTAGCCGTTAGCGTGATATCATGCTCCCCCCAACACGCTCGATGTTGATTGGGTAACATCATGAGTTTGCCAATAGTCAGTGCATGTTGTTCTTCAGCCGTATTCGGTGTGGTTTTCGCTTGAGTGCGCTTTAAAATCGCATTAATACGAGCGACTAGCTCGCGAGGGCTAAAGGGTTTGGTAACATAATCATCGCCGCCCAATTCCAGCCCCAAGATTCGATCAATCTCATCATCTCGTGAAGACAGAAATACAATCGGTAAGCTAGAGGTTTTACGAATTTCCCGACAGACCTCTAAACCATCCATTTCTGGCATATTAATGTCTAGCACCATAAGATCAGGAGTCGCTTTTTGAAATTGCTCAATGGCTTGTTGCCCATCTCGTGCGTAGCACACCTGCATACCTGCTTTTTCTAAAGCAAAACCAATGACATCACCGATATGAGGATCATCATCAACTACTAAAATATATTTGCTCATTTGTTATGCTCAATTTATTCTGCATGATCAGCACTATGGCTAAATAAGTATCTTTTAAGCTTTTATACCACGAGTGACTATGATACCCGCTGACCTATAAGGTAGTACTTTTACACCTAAAAACCGCTTAATCTTGGCAAAGGTTTTACTTAGCATGATAACTAGCTTACATCAGACTCTTGCAGATTTTGCACAGTGGATAGGAATGAATTGCATAAGACTTATTAAAACCAAATGGTTTTAATGAGTCTTGCTACACTTAAACAACTAATCAAGTGGAGTTCATAAATGTACGTATTACGTAGGGTGGCCGCTATGTACTTAGCTAGCTGCTTATTACTAGGATGTAATGACACCCAAGAAACAACAAAAGCAACCACTTCTAGTCAAGCAAAGACCGCAACCCTAACGACCGGATTAGGCACTCTAAAGATCGCTATGGGTGAAAATGCCATAGCGGACAGTTTATTTTTAAACGGTGAACTCATTTTCCAACGTGCTCGTGAGCCGCTACAGTTTTATGGACAAAAAAAGCGCGAGCAAGATGAGTTAGTCTTAGTAGGGTCTAGCTGTGGGGTGAGTTGTCCTACAGATCAATTAGCATGGATTATCTTAAGGGCGAATGCTGAGCCGCAGATTGTTGAGGATCGGCAGTTTTATGCCTATCCTGCTGATATTAAACTGATTGATCAAGCAGCAGGTGTAATATCGATTGATTTAGGTTATAGCCAAAAGCAACGGCGTTATGCAGATTTAACAGGCAGTACTTTAAGGTTTCGTCTAGAACCTGTTGCTGCATCAGATCAAGTACTCAATGAAGAGGCCTGTAATTGGTTACACAGTGAAGTACTCCCCGCCTGTATTGATGCGCGTAAGACCGAGCCTGATTGCATAAGTCCTCACACTGAGTTTCCCGATTTTATGGATCAACGTTTGAATAGAGTGGATGACTACCCGGGTTTTAATGGTGATCGCTTTGAGTCGCTATGTGAAACAGCGTGTAAAACAGAAGAAATTCCAAATTACAAAGCATTTGCTAGTTCAGTATGTAGCATTAACTAATGAATAGGATAAAACAGTGAATTGGGTTCAAGTTGATCGGCAGCATGTTTGGCATCCTTTTACACAAGAACAAACAGCACCCTTACCCGTAGAAATTAGCTCAGCTAAAGGCGCATGGTTGCAGGCTCAGGATGGTCGGCGCTTTTTGGATTTAGTGTCATCATGGTGGGTTAATTTGCATGGGCATGCTCATCCTGTAATTGCTGAGGCTATTGCCAAACAAGCACATACTTTAGAGCAAGTGATGTTTGCTGGATTTACGCACCAACCTGCTGCTCAATTAGCTTATGAGTTAGTACAACGTTTGCCCGCCGGATTGAGCCGAGTGTTTTATTCTGATAATGGCTCAACAGCTATTGAAGTGGCGCTCAAAATTGCCTTGCAATATTGGCGTAATCAGGGGCAAAACCGTAAACGCTTCGCGGTATTTGATGGCTCTTATCATGGTGATACGGTGGGAGCGATGTCAGTAGGGCAGGGGTCGCAATTTTTTACCCACTATCAAGCATTATTGTTTGATGTTGATATTTTGCCCTATCCACTCACATGGGAAGGTGACCCCCATGTAGATCAAAAAGAAGCCGTAGCCTTACAAGCCTTTGATGCCTATTTACAACGCTACCCCAATGAAGTCGCGGGGGTATTGATTGAGCCGTTGGTGCAAGGTGCATCAGGGATGCGAATGTGTCGCCCTCAGTTTTTGCAGGGGCTAGCTAAACGGGTTAAAGAGGCTAAAGTACTGTTGTTATTCGATGAAGTGATGACAGGCTTTGGGCGTACAGGTCAATGGTTTGCCTCGCATACTGCACAGGTTACTCCCGATTTGATCTGTTTATCAAAAGGGATAACGGCTGGATTTTTACCTTTGTCTGTTACCGTCTGTAGCGAGCCCGTTTATGAGGCTTTTTTAGGCGAAACATTTGAGCGAGCCTTTGTGCATGGTCATTCATTTACCGCTAATCCCTTAGGGTGTGCTGCTGCTTTAGCATCCTTAAAAGTGTTTGAGCAAGAAAGTACTTTGGCTAAATTGCCACAAATTGAAAGTTGGCATCGTGAGTACTTAGCCCCCTTAATGACGCATCCTAAAGTCGAGCAAGTGCGGATTTGTGGCACCATTGCCGCCTTTAATGTCAAAGCCAGTGAAAGTACTTATGGCTCATTACTAGGGGAGCGTTTAAAAGGGGTATTCATGGAGCAGGGTGTACTGATGAGACCTTTGGGTAATACTGTTTATTTACTACCGCCTTATTGTATTACTAAAGACGAATTAGCCCTAGGTTATCAAGCGATTGATAAAGCACTAGCTATTATCTAATAGTAAAGTACTCGTTTAACCAGCTTGTAAACGAGTACTTATTTGATGATTTTAAATTTAAATTTGATGACGTTGTTGTCGGCTACTGTGCGGTGTTTTTGCCGTACTTTGATTAGTAATATTCTGCCGCTGAGTGAGTTCAGGTTTAAAGGGTACTCCCCCTTTTTGACCTGTTTTAGCATAATCTTGTAATAAAGCGTTTTCTAATCTTTCAATCTCTAAGCCTAAAGTACTTATCCCTGCCTCATGAATTAAACTAAATAAACGTGGCAATGCAATTTGATGGGTTTGATTAGAGTTTTCATAAATACTAGCTGATAATTGCCAAAACCGCTTAAAAGGAGCGTCACCTAATAAAAGAGGCAGAGTACTTTCAAAACGTCCTGAGTTACCAATCATATCCCAATAGCGTGCAAAACGATTCATTTGCTGCATAGTTTTAAAATCAACACTATCCGTTTGCAATATATTATAAGGCGGTTGAGGATTATAAACCATGGCAAAGCTTTCAGTATGGCGAATAATGGGCGTACCTCGTAAGCGCTTTAGGATACCTACCTGAATTTCATGAGGTTTTAAGGCAATTAGTTCATCAAAACCCTGTCCGAAGCTGTCTAAGTCTTCGCCGGGTAAGCCAAATATTAAATCAGTATGTAAGTGAGCACTAGAGCTTTCACGCAACCATTTTAAATTAGCTTTAGATTTTTCATTATCTTGTTTGCGACTAATTAATGTTTGTACAGTGGGGTTGAAAGTTTGAATGCCAATTTCAAATTGCAAACTACCAGAGGGAAATTGTTGGATTTTTTCTTTTAAAAGGTCAGGTAGATGATCAGGAATTAATTCAAAATGTAAAAAGGTTTTTTCGTCTAAGCGTTCTAAAAAGAAATCTAAAATAGCTATAGTCGTGGGGATTTTTAGATTGAAGGTACGATCTACAAATTTAAAATGGCGTAAACCTCGATCCCATAAGTACTTCATTTCTGTTAAAAAGCGCTCAAGCTCAAACGGATAAGCAGTTTTGTCTAGTGCTGATAAACAAAACTCACACTTAAAAGGGCAACCACGTGAAGCCTCGACATAAACAAAGCGCTGTTGAATATCTTCATCGGTATAATATTGATAAGGTAACTCTAATTGTTTTAGAGGTGCCTGAATACCTTGAATAATTTTTGTTAAAGGGTGTTGTTTATTCAGTAATTGAGTCAGCAGTTGATAGAAACTGATTTCCCCTGACCCTGTAATAACATAATCAGCTAATTGAGCAATCGGTTGTTGCTCGGTTTCATAGCTGACTTCAGGCCCCCCCAAAACAATTGTTAATTGTGGATTGAGTACTTTGAGTAATGCTACTAACTCTGTAGTTTCGATAATATTCCAAATGTAGACCCCTAACCCTAAGATTTTGGGCTGCAGTGCCAGTATTTGCTCAGCTATATCAATCGGACGTTGGTTAATGGTGAACTCAACGATTTGAGCTTGCGATTGATGTTCTTTTAGGTTGGCATATAAATAGCGTAGCCCCATCGACGCATGATGATATCGAGCATTTAAAGTACTAAGCACTAAGGTAGGCATAAAGGGTCTTGGGTTAGCTAATAGTCATAAAGGGGTCACAGTTTAACACGATACTTCATGGTACTTATGCTTAACTTAATGAGAGTTTTTGGTCAGTAGATGTTCACAATGTGAAAATATCACAAGCTTTGTTCGGCCGTTTATCCTATTTAATCAAGCAGATAAACGGTGGTTTTAATGGTTTTGTTTTATTTATGACCATAATAACCACTTTTTTTATAGTACAATTTGCTGACTTTTTGTTCAGTTAATAGAGTAAATTTATTTTTAACACATAGGCTGGAAGCCTTGACAAATCAGGCTTTGCAAAATTATGAACTTATTTTAATCATAAAAAATTAAATTTTTTAATAAGTAAATTTTATCAAAAAGGCACTTTGTGTGACATGACTTAGCTTTTTGCTTACAATCCCTTCCCGTGGACATGTCCACTTTTTTAAATATTATGAACAATACAACTACAGGTGACTGTCGAAAGGCTTTATTTATCAATACCTTTCAGTATGACAGAGCCAACTACAAATTAGTCAAAACCATGCGTGCTGGGGAACCAACTATTACGGAGGGCCTCCACAACACGTAGTCAGTAGTGTCTATTCCCAAAATTTTCAAAGACTTAACTGAAATATCAAGTACTTAATTGTACTTGAGCGGGATGTTTGTCGCCATCTGAAATGGTTTTTGTATTGAAATGAATTAGATAGGTTATTGTTATGTCTATGTTTACTCGTTTAACCCTAGCGGCAGTTCTGTCATTAGCCGTTGCTGAGACAGGTCTTGCGGCCAAGAAGCAAACGCAGACTTTACGTGTGACAGCGACTGCCTATAACGCAGTTCCCGCTCAAACAGATGAAACCCCTGATTTGGCAGCTTGGGGAGATCGCTTAACGCCTAATATGAAGGCAATCGCAGTGTCTAGAGACTTACTACAGGAGTATGGTCTAAAACGTAATTCTGTAGTCCGCATTAGTGGGTTACCTGGCGAATACCGAGTGTTAGATAAAATGCATTCGCGTTGGAACCGTAAAATTGACATCTTCATGGGCAAAGACCAACATCGTGCAAGACGCTGGGGTCGCCGAAATGTCACTATTCAATGGAAATAAACAACTAACGTAAAACCACTAAAGCCCATGTGTTAGTCATACATGGGCTTTACTCACTTAAATTGACCAGTTCACAAAGTTTTCTAATAATTGCAAACCATCTTTAGCAGATTTCTCTGGATGGCATTGAATGGCAAAGACATTGTCGCGAGCTAATGCAGAGGTGTATTGAATACCATAATCGGTCATCCCCGCTTGTAGCGAGACATCATCTGGGGCTACATAATAGCTATGCACAAAATAAAACCTCGCTCCATCCTGAATACCTGCCCATAATGGATGAGGTTGGGTTTGCCAGACTTGATTCCAACCCATTTGAGGAATCTTTAAGCGTTTAGCAGGATGAGTACTTTCATGAGCAGGAGCAAAATGATGTACTTGCCCTTGATAAAGACCTAGGCAACTAATCCCTTGATTTTCATCCGAGTGTTGCATAAGTACTTGCATACCCATACAAATACCTAAAAAGGGTTTGGTTTTTGCTACTTCTAATACAATCTCAGCTAAACTCATCCGATACAATTCACCCATGCAGTCTCGTGCCGCTCCTTGTCCGGGGAATACGATACGATCCGCTTTTAAAATGAGGTCTGGATCAGAGGTGATATCGACTTGAGCATTCTGAGCCACATGATGAACGGCGCGGGCTACTGAGTGCAGGTTACCCATGTTGTAATTAATAATAGCGATACGTTGCATTACAGCGCCCCTTTAGTGGAGGGCAGTATATCTCCCATACGGGGATCACGTTCCATTGCCATGCGTAAGGCACGCCCAAAGGCTTTAAATACGGTTTCAACGATATGATGAGCATTGCGCCCGCGAATATTATCAATATGCAGTGTGATCAGCGCATGGTTCACAAAACCTTGAAAAAACTCGTGAAACAAATCAGTATCAAATTGCCCAATATGTGAACGTTTATAATCCACATGATGTTCTAATCCGGGGCGACCAGAGAAGTCAATGACTACCCTTGATAATGCCTCATCGAGGGGGACATAGGCATGACCATAACGGCGAATCCCTTTTTTGTCACCAATCGCTTGTTTAAAAGCTTGTCCCAAACTAATGCCGATATCTTCTACGCTGTGATGATCATCAATTTCACGGTCGCCATTACACTCAACCTCAATATCAATCATGCCGTGTCGCGCGATTTGATCAAGCATATGCTCTAGAAAAGGAATACCCGTATTAAAACGTGAAGTACCTGTACCGTCGAGATTAATACGAACTTTGATTTGAGTTTCTAAAGTGTTGCGTTCAATGTAGGCAATACGATCTGTCATAATGAGTGCGGAAGCTAGGCTAAAGAAGGTGTTAGTGTAACATATTAGCTATTAAGAATGACGTGTTGTTTGGAAACGCTGAGGGTTATTTTACCCAATAAAATATTTTCAAAAACGTCATTTAAAATACTGCCCCGCCAATCTTCAGATAATGAAGTACGTTGTTCTATCAGCATTTTCTCTACTTGTGGGCGTGTAGCTAACATTTGAGGTGAAATATTGTATTGTAAGGCTTGTTGACCTACTGCCACCATTAGCAAATCGGTGAGTAAAGCCAGTTCAGCATCTAAAGCTCGGCGGCGAATAGGTTGTGGCCATTGTTCAGCGGGAAGGCTTGATCCTGTAAGAATGAGTTTTAGCCACGTTTTACCTTGATGTTGGATTTGCTCTTCTTTAAGACCGCGAATATGTTTTAAATCTTCCGTAGTTTTTACTCGCATGCGCGCCATATCAACTAAAATTTCATCCGATAAAATCCAACGCTTGGGTAAATTTTTATTTAAGGCTTCTGTCTCACGCCATGCTGCTAGTTCACGTAATACGGCTAATTGTTGAGGTTTGAGAAGCTGATTGTTTTTAACTCGTTTCCAGCTGCTATAGGGATCTACTTGATAAGTACTAGGATCGGTGAGTTTGGCGAAGGATTTTTGTACCCACTGATCGCGCTGTAGGCTTTTGAGTTTATTAACGATAATAGGGTAAATCTGTTTGAGATAACGTACATCATCAATCGCATAGTCTAATTGCTCGTGACGCAACGGGCGAGCTGACCAGTCAGTACGGGATTGGGATTTATCCAAACTAACAGCGAGTAGCTCCTCTACTAAACGCCCATAGCCTAGTTGGTCACCTAAACCTAATACGGCTGCTGCAATTTGAGTATCAAATACCGGAGCAGGTACGGTGCCACTCATATAATAAAGAATTTCCAGATCTTGAGAGGCTGCGTGAAAAATTTTCAAGAGGTGAGGTTGGTTTAACCACTCAAAAAATGGGTCTAGATTGGTAATGGCTAGAGGGTCTATACAGGCTAGATGCGTTTCCGTGGCTAGCTGAATCAAACATAATTGGGGGTAGTAGGTCTTTTCTCGAATAAATTCAGTATCTAAAGCCACCCAAGTAGCTGATTGTAACTGAGCAAGTAATGCGTGTAATTCAGTAGGTGTGGCTATATAAGTAAACATACTGACCTTATAAGTTTGCTAGAGCAGATTGAGTTGAGATCAAGAAGAGTTGTTGCCCATGATTAGGCATTTACATAAATGATGTTGTAGCTAATTAATCTCATTTAAACAATTATTTTCGGAGAATTATTACAATAAATAGTTGCGCATGATAACTAAATGATTGAATGACTTGAGTTATTTCATTGACAGTGCAATAGTTTTAAGGGACACTCCGCGCCAGTAGTGCTTAGCGCATAGCGATGATGTTTAGAGGGTGTGCTGGGTACTCACTACCCCAACCGCTAGTGGGATTATCTGTGTTGTTGTGATTGCGCTAAACCCAGTCTTAAGGCTGGGTTTTAGCTGGAAAGATTAATGTAGTGTATGAGCGGGAAGAGGTGATGGAGTATTAGACTGCAAAAAGTCAGCTTCGTTATAATCTGCCCGATTCATGACTACCATTTGGATAACCCACTGCAGCTTCGCTACATCTAAATCAGGGTCTTGCAGTGCAAGTACTCGATCAATGACTTGCTCACGTTCTGTGGGGGATAATAAACCCTGATGCTCTAATTGTAGAATATGGTTTTGGCATTCTGTATCAAGCCATTGCTGCTCGTAAGGAGCAAACACACGGAGTGATTGAGCGTAATAGGTCGGCGCTACTGTAATAGCGGTATTACCTAGGCTTTCTAACCAATCAAAAGCATAGGCGATTTCGCTTGCGTGAAAGCCAGCACTTTGTAAATAGTCATGTAGGGTTTCCCGATCTTCTTCGACTTGATCCTCCATACCTGGATAGGTGTCAAATAGATAGAACAATACATCAAGTGTGTTTTCTTTCATGAAGCGTTAGTCTCTTGGAGTTTGACGCATATAGTGCCCACCACCACATGCAACAGCGTGTCCCTGTAATTCAAGCATTAGCAGAATGGAGGAAACCACGTCAGCGGTCAAGCCTGTATTCATGATAATCTGGTCGATTGGTAGTGGCTCTGAACCTAAAACCGATAAAATGCGTTGGTGCTCCTCGTCTAGTTCCCATTCATCGCCTAAGAGAGGTTTGGAGGTACTTTTAGGGGATGTTGATCCAGCTGATATATTAGTAGTAGGGCGAGTACTTTCTGTTAAATAGGGGGCTAGTTGTACGGCGATTTCCTCCAAAATATCCTGAGCATTCTCCACTAATTTTGCACCTTGACGAATGAGCTGATGGCAGCCCTTTGCCATAGGATTATGAATCGATCCGGGAATCGCAAATACCTCCCGCCCTTGCTCCATGGCATGTTTAGCCGTAACTAAGGAGCCACTTTTAACAGTTGCTTCTACAACTAAAGTACCCACGCTTAAACCACTAATAATACGATTGCGGCGGGGAAAATTTTGCGGAATCGGTTTTGTACCAACCGGGTACTCCGATAGGATTACTCCAGTTTGGCTAATGCGTTCGGCTAGCTTGCGATTCTGACTGGGATAAACAATGTCTAAACCGGTACCTACTACAGCAATCGTTGAGCCATTTACATCTAATGCAGCAGTATGGCTATCGGCATCAATGCCTTCCGCCAAACCACTAGTAATAGTAAGGCCATGCTCAGCTAAAAAAGCTGCAAACGCTCGTGCATTATCACGCCCCTCCCGACTAGGATTGCGACTGCCGATAATGGCTATTTGAGGGTCATTTAACAGGGCGGGATTCCCTACTACGAATAGTAGGGGCGGCGGCGCATCAATATCATTGAGTAACTGAGGATAGTACTCATGTTCTGGGGTAATAATGTGGCGCAGAGGTGAACTTGTAAACCATTTGAGATCAAGCTCAGCGCCTTCTAAAACTTCTTTAGAAGGCGATTGAATCGCCTCAATTACCTGTTGCTTGAGCCCCGTTGTTTGTAACAACGGAGCACTTACATTAAAGACTGCCTCGGCTGAACCTAGTTGTTGAAGCAAACGGCGCATACTCATGGGGCCAATGCCGTTAGTACGCCATAGTTTTAAACGTTGTAATAACTCTTGTTCACTCAATGATTCAGACATGCAAGTACTCAAATAGATGATGGATTAAGGATTACCAATTTTATAACCGTTTTTCACTTCACGGGAGGAGTCCATAATCAACCCATAACTGACTTGATCATCCGTTTTGAAAATGACCAAATGAGCGACTTTTTCGGGGGGCAATTGCACCGCCTGTTTTTGCTCAATGCCATATTCACCTTTAATAGCTCGACGCGGATCAACCACCACCTGACCTTTGGAGTACACACCCAGTACATAGCCATCATGGATGCCGTGGCGAGCGCCTTTATTAATAACCACCGCCATGTAGTTCCCCCCTAAGTACTCAACATCCATCATAGAAATAACATCAGCTCGTACTTTTTGGGCAGGTTCTGTAATAGTAGCGGTGAGATGAATCATGTGCTCATCGATGGGGAAAATGAGATCACCATTTTGAATTTCACGTTTATTTTCAAGAACGGTAGCGGTAGTGAGTTCGCCTTGCACATTCGTTTCAATAATACCTGCTAAAGTTGCTTCAACACCCAGTACTTTCTTAGTACTGGGATCTTCTAAACGTTTATTAGGATGATAAACCGCCCATTGTTGTTGAGGTTGAGCACCTCTTAAATTACGCACATAAACCTTTTGACCTTGGGTAATGATCAAAGAGTTGTCTTGAGAAGCTACAATATAAGGCGCTTTAGCGATTTGATCTTCACTCAGTACTTTTGTCCAATAGGCGAAGGGAGCAAGAGTGCTAACAGGTTCACCGATTAAGGAGTCTTGAGTATGTTCAATGCGAATACGGGGTTTTAGTTTAATGGTTTTGCCATCACCGGCATCACCTTCTAGGGTGTTACCGTTGTAACTTAATACCCCATTTTCCAAGCGAATTACGTCCCCCGGATAGATCAAGTGAGGGTTTTTAATGGCTCGGTTTTTATCCCAGATTTCGGGCCAGCGCCAAGGGTGCTTGAGAAATTTTCCTGCAATATCCCATAAGGTATCCCCTTTTTTTACCGTGTACTGGTCAGGAGCATTAGGATTGAGTTCTAAAGAGGTTGATTTAGGGGCATCAAACTCGTCATTGGCAATCGAACTATTATACGTATCGTTATTTAGCCCATGACGTGCGGGATTACTTTGGGGTTGGCCATAATATCGGTCATAATTGGGGCTAACTACAGGTGCTTCGCTATAGTTTTTGGCTGTGGTACAACCACCTAAAGCGACACCTATGACACACGTTAACCAAAAGGCATTCAGATCACGTAACATGATTTTGATCCTTGTCGTTATTATTGGAGTGGATTTAATCCCGCATGATACGTGACCCAATAATCGACAACATCTCTTCCAGATTTTCGGTAATAGAACACTATGACATTATTAACAATATTACATCACCCTGATACTCGTCTTCGTAAAAAAGCAGCCCCTGTAAAAGAGGTCACATCGGCTATTCAACAGCAATTAGATGACATGCTAGAAACCATGTATGCCGCCCCTGGTATTGGTTTGGCCGCTACACAGGTCAATATTCACCAGCGTATGTTGGTTATCGATATTTCTGAAGAAAAAAACGACCCCTTGTTTATTATTAATCCTGAAATTCTTCAAAAAGAGGGCGCTATTGAATATGAAGAGGGCTGTTTATCAGTACCTGAGTACTATGACAAAGTGACCCGTGCTGAAAAAATTAAAGTGCGTTTTTTAAATCGTAATGGCAAACCTGTGGAGCTAGAAGCAGAAGGCTTACTGGCGATTTGCATTCAACATGAAATGGATCATCTAGAAGGCAAACTGTTTGTTGATTACCTATCAACGTTAAAGCAGCAGCGAGTACGTAAAAAATTAGAAAAGCTAGCAAAGCAATCTACGCCTGCTGCAAAAGCGCCCGACGCACAGGTGGTTAATCAATGAGTTTAGCCTTACGAGTGATTTATGCAGGGACACCAGAATTTGCTGTACCTGCCTTACAAGCCTTGATTCAATCACGTCATAGTGTGGTAGCGGTTTATACCCAACCGGATCGTCCCGCTGGACGCGGACGCAAGCTCATGCCTAGTCCAGTCAAGCAAGTGGCATTGGAACACACCATTCCAGTGGAGCAACCCGAATCACTCAAAGGCGCTGACGTGCAACATATTTTAGAGCAGTACAAAGCGGATGTGATGGTAGTTGCAGCCTACGGCTTACTATTGCCCCAGCGAGTACTGGATATTCCCCGTTATGGTTGCCTTAATATTCATGGCTCATTATTGCCTCGTTGGCGGGGAGCCGCCCCGATTCAACGCGCGATTGAGGCAGGCGATACCGAAACGGGCATCACGATTATGCAAATGGCAGCAGGTTTGGATACAGGGGATATGCTGTTGAAAGTACCTTGCTCTATCACTAGTACTTCGACGGGGCAGAGCATTCATGATCAATTAGCCCAAGACGGTGCAACTGCTTTACTGCAAGTACTTGAGCAAGTCTGTACCGATACTTTACGTCCTGAAAAGCAAAATGATGCGTTAGCTAATTACGCTCATAAGCTCACTAAAGCTGAGGCACTCATTGATTGGAATCAATCTGCCATTGAAATAGATCGAAAGATTAGAGCTTTTGATGCTTATCCCACGGCTTACACCTTATATAAGGGTGAGCCATTGCGCTTTTTTAATTCCCAAGTACTCGAAACAAACACATCCGCACCAGCAGGCTCTGTCTTAGCCGAAAGCAAAGCCGGTATTGATATTGCAACAGGTCAGGGCATTGTGCGTATTTTGCGGCTGCAAGTGGCGGGGGGTAAACAGCTATCGGCGGCTGAATTTACGAATGCACGCTCGTTATTAGGAGAGCGCTTTTGAATACTCGTGCGCTAGCAGCTCAATTATTGCAAAAAGTACTAGGTGAGCATCAATCCCTAACCGAAGTACTTCAATCCACTAAACTCCAAAATTTAGCGCCTCGTGATCAAGCCTTGGTGCGTGATCTATGTTTTGGTTGTATGCGTTGGCATGAACGCTTGAGTGGTATTTTAAAAGTACTGATGACTAAACCGCTTAAAGCCACCGATAAAGATTTGGAGTGTGTGTTACGGATTGGGTTATACCAAGTACTTTATCAACGCACGCCTGAGCATGCCTCCGTCAGTGAGGCGGTTAATGCTACCCGTGATCTCAAAAAGCCATGGGCAGGTAAATTAGTCAATGGTGTGCTACGTACCTTCATCCGTGAGCAAGAGCGGGTTTTAGCTCAAGTGGATGCTCAGCCGCATACTCGCTATGCCTTTCCAGAGTGGCTATTTAAACGTATTCATCAAGCCTATCCTAATGATTGGGAGGCTATTCTCAAAGCGAGTAACGAGCATCCCCCATTTACTATTCGAGTCAACCAAACCCAATTTAGTACCGAGCATTATCAAGAGCTGTTAAATGCGGCCAATATTGCATCCAGTACTGTGCCTCAAGTACCTAGTGCTTTAGTTATTGCTCAACCTGTTCCCGTGAGTAGTTTGCCGTATTTCGCTGAGGGCGCTGCTTCTGTTCAAGATGCAGCCGCCCAACTCTCAGCACAATTACTAGCGCCACAAAAAGGTGAGTATATTCTGGATGCTTGTGCGGCACCGGGCGGGAAAACAGGTCACTTATTAGAATCTGCGCCTGATTTGAAAGTACTAGCGCTGGATTCGAGTGCTAAGCGATTAGAGCAAGTTACTCAAAACCTACAAAGACTGAAGTTGCAAGCAGAAATTAAAGCCGCTGATGCAGGGGATTTAAGCAGTTGGTGGGATGGTCAATTATTTGATCGAATTTTGCTAGATGCTCCTTGCTCAGCGACAGGAGTCATTCGTCGCCACCCTGATATTAAGTACTTACGTAAAAATGCTGACATTGCTCAACTTAAAATCGAGCAGGCACGATTATTAAGTACTTTATGGAGTACTCTAAAATCAGGGGGAATGTTGTTATATGTAACCTGTTCTATTTTGCCTGAAGAAAACACTGAGCAAATCCAAGCCTTTTTAGCAAAAACACCGGATGCCCAATTACAATCTTTAGTACTAAGCCTAGGCTCAGGAAAGCTAGGACGGCAATTATTGCCAGAGCAAATGGGGATGGATGGTTTTTATTATGCATTATTGCGCAAAGCCTAAGGCAGTCACTTAATGAGCAGGCAACCATTGATAAGCAAGCTACTATTATGGCTTAGTGTATGGCTAATGCTGAGTTTTACTCCCCTCCTAGCTCAGGATGATATCTTATTAAAAGATTTTGTAATTAGTGCACCTGATAAAACTAAGCCGGATCAGTTAGTGTCAGATATCAGTTTTGATTATCAGCTCAATGACTATTTGCGGGAGGGTTTATTGAATGGTGTAACTTTAAAGCAAACGATTAATTTTGATCTCGTTTGGGAGTCTGCTTGGCTTTGGACCACTACACGATCTTTGACTAAAGTAGAAACCGAGCTGCAATATCATGCATTAAGCCAGCATTATCAATTAGTGCGTTTAGATACCCAAGAACATTGGAATTTTACTTCATTAGCCTCAGCGCTAGATTATATGGGAACATTAGAAAGTTTTAAGCTACCTAAACTACCCGCTAAAACCCTAGGCACTAAAGCTTCTATTGTGATGCAAATTAGTTTGGCTCCTAAATCACCGGCTTTACCACTCAAACTGAGATTATTATTTACGGATGATTACGCCATTGAAAGTCAGGGGGTCAAGTGGCCACTTCCTTAATGAAATGGTTTAAACAGTGGTTGCCTGTTGTCATTATCCTAAGTTTACTGGTGGTTTCATTATATTTAGTTAATTTGACTACAGTTGATCCCAAAGGTAGTGAGCAGTATGGTGATTTCCTGCTGTATTTAAATGGCTTTATTTTAGCTGTTTTAATTATTGCAGTTTTATCCAATTTATTTCGTGCTATTTATCAGTGGCATACTCGCCAAGCAGGCTCGCGCTTTACTATTCGCCTGATGACAGGTTTTGTAGTACTCACTGTATTGCCCTTGATAGTCGTATCGTTTTTCTCTATGAATTTTATTGGGCAGCGTATTGATCGGTGGTTTGATGTACGTATTGAAAGTGCATTAGGTGATAGCGTCGATTTGAGTCGTATTTCTCTTGAAACCCGTAATTTGCAACATTTATACGAATTAAAACGATTAGCTAGTGTAGTACAAGAAAAAAATCGTTCTGATATTGTTGAGATTATTGATAATTGGCGCTATGAAACAGAGGCTCATGAGGTTGTATTATTTGCGCCTGACGGGCGTTTTGAAGCTACCAGTGTGGGAGATGCTAATACTTTAATTCCACAGTTTCCTGCACAAGATTTATATTATGAATTAGAACAAGCCAATATTTATTATCATTTAGAGCCTGTTGGTGAAGATGATTTATTTTATCGGGTAGCGATTAAGGTTAACTATAAAGCTGATGAGGGTAATTTACAAGAAGGGGTTTTAACAGCTTTATTTACTATGTCAGATTACGAAAAGTCATTAGCGCGCAGTGTTGATATCGCTCAAAAAGAATATAAAGAATTAAAATTTCAACGTAATCTCATCAAGGACTCCTTTCGCTTAACGTTATTTGTCATTATGATTTTGACAGTATTATTTTCATTATGGGCTGCTTTTGTATTTTCTAGACGTTTAACTAGTCCTGTACGGGTATTAGTGGAGGGTACTTTAGCGGTAGCGGCTGGGGATTTAGATAAAAAACTTCCCGTGATAGAGCGGGATGATTTTAGTTCGTTAGCTCGATCTTTTAATACGATGACAAGGCGTTTATCCGCCGCTCAACAAGAGCGCGAATTAGCGCGCCGACAATTACAACAAGAGCATGATTATTTATTTGTAATTCTAGAGCATTTAACTTCTGGTGTTATTACCTTGGATGAGTACTTAGTTACCCAGCGGGTTAATAGTGCAGCCAGTGGAATTTTAAATTTAGATTTGCTGCCGTTATTAGGTAAAAGCTTGCCGGATGTTGTGCAAATTTATCCTGAATTGACCCCTTTAGTTAAAGCAGCCATTCCGCATTTTCAGAATAATCATACCGAGTGGCAGGTAGAAGTGCATTTAGATATCAAGGGTAAACGGCGTACTTTAGCTTGTCGAGGTGCAGGTTTACCCAATGATACCGAGCAATCAGGTTATATTTTAGTATTTGATGATATTAGTGAGTTGATTCAAGCCGAACATGATGCTGCATGGAGTGAAGTAGCACGTCGATTAGCGCATGAGATTAAAAATCCTCTTACGCCCATTCAACTTTCTGCAGAGCGTTTAGCCCGTAAATTAAAGGGCGAATTGAGCGATGACTCTGGACAGTTTTTAGTACGTATGACGAATACGATTGTGCAGCAGGTAGATGCCCTTAAGGGAATGGTGAATGCCTTTAGTGAATATGCGAAAGCTCCCGCACTGAATCTTCAGGACACGGATTTGGATCAATTAATCCTGAATGTGGTGGATTTATATCGTACTAATGAGCAACACGTCATGATTACTACACAATTAGCTCTAGAGCAACGTGTTCGTCTGGATGTAAATCGTATTCGGCAATTGTTAGTGAATTTGATTAAGAATGCTTTAGAAGCCATTGGTGAACAAGGAGTGGCAGGCAAGCTCTTCATTAGCTCGCAATCTATCGTTTTGAAGGGTCAAGCATTTGCTCAGTTGACTGTGTTAGACAGTGGCTCAGGTTTTAGTCCTGAGTTATTGCCTAAGTTATTTGACCCTTATGTTACCACCAAACATAAAGGTACTGGATTAGGTTTAGCCATTGTTAAAAAGATTGTTGAAGAGCATGGTGGACAAATCAGCGCCCACAATCATGAGTCAAAAGGCGCTATGATTACCGTATTAATACCCATTCGAGTACCTCAAGAGCGAGGAGTATAAATGACCGCACCGTTTATTTTAGTGGTAGATGACGAGCCCGATATTCGTCAATTAGTCAGCGAAATTTTAGAAGATGAGGGCTACCGAGTAGAGGTGGCAAATAGTGCTGAATCCGCTCGTGAGGTTTATCGCAAGCGTCGCCCTGATTTAGTTCTACTGGATATTTGGATGCCCGGTATGGATGGTATTTCGCTATTAAAAGAATGGCGTGATACGAATGTACTGATGAGTCCTGTCATCATGATGTCAGGGCATGGCACGATTGAGACGGCGGTAGAGGCGACTAAACTCGGAGCTTATGATTTTATTGAAAAGCCTTTATCGATGGCAAAAATGCTTCTGACGATTAGTAATGCCTTACGGGTGAGTCAGCTAGAGCAAGAGAATAAAGGCTTAAAACGTCAAGTACTGGCTACTAATGAATGGGTAGGGTCTAGTTCTGCTATGCAAACCATTCGTGACCAAGCCAAACGGATTGCCCAACATTACAATCGAGTACTGTTATACGGTGAGCCAGGCGCAGGTAAACAGTCATTAGCTCGCTATATTCACGAACAAAGTGGACGCAAAGATCGGATATTTTTAAAAACCAACCTAGCCACTTTAGGACAAAATGATAGTTGTAAAACATTGTTTGGTAGCGCTGAAAACGGCAAGACTCACTATGGTTTATTAGATGAAGCTAATGGAGGTACTTTATTCATAACTGAAATGGCTGCTCTACCGTTAGCTTGTCAACAACGTTTGGCAAACGCTCTACAAGATCAACGTTTTTTAAGGGTGGGTAGTACTACTGAATGGGTAGAGTTAGATATTAATTTAATTGTCGCCTCCTCTTATGACCTAGCGGATGACGTACAAGCAGGTTTGCTCAATGAAGAGCTTTATCATGTATTGAACACCATTCCTCTAGTGATTCCACCGCTGCGTGAACACGCGGAGGATGTCCCTGAGTTACTTAATTATTACGTAAATCTATTAACCGCTCAGGATGGTTTACCGTATCGCCATTTTACTTTGTCGGCACAAAACTTTTTACGTAACCATCGTTGGCAAGGCAACATCCGTGAGTTACGTAATTTAGTCCAGCGTTTACTCATTTTGGGAACTGAGGTGGAAATTACTCAGGAAGAGGTGGAGGAAGCCCTAGGTGCTCCTGTCCCTGTTTATTCTCAAGAATTAAGCGGTACCCCCGAAACGCTATTTGATCTGCCATTACGTCAAGCACGCGAGCAATTTGAGCATGATTATTTGGTTTATCAGCTTAAACAAGCGGATGGTAATGTTAGTAAATTAGCGGAGCAGGTACGTATGGAGCGTACTCATTTATATCGTAAGATGCGGGCATTAGGTGTTGATCCTAAAAAATACAGTCGTTAAGTGAGTACTGGGCAACCATGAAGATTCTAATTTTGGGGGCGGGGCAGGTAGGGCGTTCAGTGGCTTCTGTGCTTACACATGAAGACAATGACATTACTATCGTGGATACTAATGCAGCCGTCATGCGCGAATTACGCGAAAAGCTCGATGTTCGTACCGAGATAGGTCAAGCCTCTTATCCACGAGTACTGGAGCGGGCAGGCATTCAAGATGCTGATATGATTATTGCGGTTACGAATAGTGATGAAATCAATATGATTGCTTGCCAAGTAGCCCAAACGCTCTATCGTACCCCCACCAAAATTGCCCGAATCCGCTCTTCACAGTACTTAGAGCAACCGCGTCTATTTGGCAGTAATGCCTTGCCGATTGACGTTATTATTAGTCCTGAGCAATTAGTGACGGAGCATATTTTCCGCCTGATTTCCCACCCCGGTGCTTTGCAAGTACTCAGTTTTGCTGAGGGCAAGGTGCAGTTAGTCGCCGTAAAAGCTTTATCAGGTGGTTCGCTGATTGGTCATCGGCTGTCTGAAATTCACGAGCATATGCCTGGTATTAAGGCACGGGTAGCAGCGGTCTTTCGTAAAGGCAAAGTGATCCAAGGCTTTGAAAATGTCATTTTAGAGGAAAATGATGAAGTGTTTTTTATTGCCAGTCCTAAGCATATTCGCTCTATTATTAGTGAGTTACGTAAGCTAGATAAACCTTATAAGCGTATCATTTTAGCAGGCGGGGGAAATGTTGGTAATCGTTTAGCGCGTTTATTAGAGGAATCTAAATATCAGGTCAAAATCATTGAAAAAGACTCTGAACGGGCGGCTAAATTAGCCGAGCGTCTTGATAAGACCATAGTACTTGAAGGGGATGTAGCGGATGAGGATTTATTGGTAGAAGAGGGTATTGAAAGTACTGACGTCTTTGTAGCCATTACCAATGATGACGAAGCTAACATTTTATCTTCTATGCTAGCTAAGCGATTAGGTGCGCGACGGGTGATGTGTTTGATTAATCGGTTGAGTTATGCGGATTTAGTTGAAAGTAATATTGATGTCGCTATTTCGCCCCAACAAATTACGATTAGTGCTTTATTAGCTCATATTCGGCGCGGCGATATTGTAGCGGTGCATTCATTACGGCGTGGTGTATCTGAGGCTATTGAGGTGGTGGCTCATGGTGATAATAAAACCTCGCGTGTAGTAGGTAGACGCTTAGATGATTTGAAATTGCCACCAGGTACTACAGTCGGTGTGCTGATTAGAGGTGACGAGCTACTGTTTGATAAAGAAACCATTGTGCAAGATGGGGATCATGTCATTATGTTTGTGGCAGATAAACGTTATATCGCCACTGTGGAAAAGCTCTTCCAAGTTGGCATTCATTTCTTTTAACAGTATATAATGCTCATTAATGACTAATAACAAGCATCGAGTACTTTATGTTGCAACGTATGCGTGGGGTTACGCTAGTTGAAGCCCTAATTGTGGTATTGATTGCAGGTGTTTTGCTATCACTAGCAACCCCTAATCTTAAAAGCTTTATTCGTAAAAATAAGTCTACTGCTATAACGAATCAAATTTTAATGTACTTAAATCTAACACGTAGTGAAGCTGCCAAGCGTGGTTATAATGTAGTTCTGTGTGTTAGGAACGCAGCGGGTACAGGTTGTGATACCACGAGTAAAGATTTTTCTAAAGGGGTTTTAATGTTTGTGGACTACCCCACTACCTCTAGCGGTGGTAATCAAGACTATGATGGTACAACACAATTTGATTTAGATACCGATGGCTCAGCTGAAAGCGCTGAAGAGGTTATTTTATTAACAGAGCCACTGACCACAACATTTAGTATTGAACCTAATCGTGCCGTTTCTTCTACGTATGCTTATCCACTATCGGCAATTGCCTTTACACCTTCTGGATATGTGGAAGGTACACGAGTATTTTCAGTGATTGTCACCAATCTAGATGATTCAACCGAGGCTGGACGGGTAGTGATTAATAATGCAGGACGATTAAGGTCTTGTGTTGTTCGTAATGTTGGCGACTCTTGTCCATAGTTAATGCTAGCAAAGCAGTAATGCTAACCATAGTTTTCTGGACTTAAGTTCGTTATGCTCATAGTGGCACCCACCCTATGAGGAACTAGAACAATGAGTCGTCCATTAAATGTTGTGTTATGTTGGCATATGCATCAGCCTTGGTATCGTGATGGGCTTGACGGAGCCTATCGATTGCCGTGGGTTTATTTGCACGCCATAAAAGATTACAGCGATATGGTGTCTCATTTAGAACGTTATCCTGCTATGCGAGCGGTGGTAAATTTTGCACCTGTACTCTTAGAGCAATTAGATGACTATGCTCAACAACTCCAAAACTTTCTCAAACAAGGAACTCCCTTACAAGATCGACTACTTAATTTATTAGCAGGTATCGAACCCATTCCGGCAGATGTAGAAGGGCGCGAGGCTCTACTAGCTGAGTGCCAGCGTTGCTATGCACCGCGTATGATAGAGCCTTATAAACCCTTTGCCTCTTTATTAAAATGGACAAATAAAGCCGATCCTGCTTCTTGCTCAGTCCCTTTAAACTACTTGGGTGAACAGTACTTTATTGATGTACTGATGTGGTACCACTTGGTATGGCTGGGCTATTCCGAACGTCAACACGCTCTTGTCCAAGAGCTCATGGCGCAAAAAAACCAATTTAGTTTAATCCAACGCCGCGAGCTTTTGAAACTGATCCAAACCTGTATTCAAGGCTTAATCCCGCGTTATAAAGCCTTAGCCGATAGGGGTCAGGTTGAGTTATCCATGACTCCTTATATGCACCCTATCGTGCCACTGCTTAATCACTTCAATAATCTACGAGATGCTTTACCGGATGCCCCATTGCCAGAGGCAACCCACTATCCTATAGGTACTGATCGTTCGCGTTGGCATTTGCAACAGGGTTTAGAGGTATTTGATAAGTACTTTGGACGTAGACCACAAGGAGTATGGTTATCAGAAGGTGGTGTGAGTGAAGATACACTGACCCTTTTAGATGAGCTGGATATTAAATGGACTGCTTCCGGTGAGGGTGTGTGGGGCAAAAGCTGCGAGCTGTCTGGTATAACGGGCGAAGAGGTGACCTCCAAACGCGCATTATTCCAAAGTTACCAACAGGCAGAGCATCAAGTACGCTTATTTTTCCGTGATGATGGGCTATCGGATCTGATTGGCTTTAAATACAGTACTTGGGACGCCCAAGATGCGGCGAATGACTTTTTGGGGCATTTGACTAATATTGCTAAATTTTTAGGTGATAAAGCGGATCAGCAAGTCGTTTCGATTATTCTTGATGGTGAAAATGCTTGGGAGTATTACCCTGATAATGCTCACTTTTTCCTCGATGCACTCTATAAAAGCTTAAGTACTACGCCTGAATTAAAGATGACCACCTTTGAGCAAGCGGCAAAGTTACCCGCAAAGCCATTGCAACGTTTGAGTGCGGGGAGTTGGGTATATGGTTCGTTTTCAACGTGGATGGGTTCAGCCGATAAAAATCGCGGTTGGGATTATTTAGTCAAAGCCAAAGAAGCTTATGATCAAGTACTGGCTAAGGGTTTATTAAGTGCAGAACAGTTTGAGCAAGCCACTCAACAACTAGCGGTGTGTGAAGGTTCAGATTGGTTTTGGTGGTTGGGTGATTATAATCCGTCTAATAGTGTGAGTGATTTTGAAGCACTATACCGCCGCCAACTCAAGGCGTTGTATCAATTAATCGGGCAGCCGAGTCCAGAGTACTTAGATCAACCTATCTCGCAAGGCGGAGGTAGTGCCGAGAATGCTGGAACGATGCGCAGGAATGTAGACTAAATGGCATTAACCACTCTACCTCGGCGTGAAGCAGGGGTTTTATTGCATCCCACCTCCCTCCCTTCAGGGCTATTAGATGCGGATGTTTATCGTTGGCTGGATTGGCTGGCTGAGGCACACTTTAAAGTGTGGCAAGTACTGCCGTTAGGTGTGCCCTTAGCAGGTTTGTCGCCTTACTTATGTGCTTCTGCCTTTGCGCTTAATCCTGCGTTGTTTCCTGATAAAACGGTGGATCAGACCGAGTTTACGAACTGGTATCAGCGCCAACAGCATTGGGTGGATGATTACGCCTTATTTATGACCCTAAAAGCGCAATACCCTGTGCAAGATTGGTCGTACTGGCCAGTGGAGTTTGCCCAACGCCAACCCCATGCTTTAAGTACTTTTAAAGCACAACATCAAGTCGCCATTGATGCCATTATCCAACAACAATTTAATGTCTGGGCGCAATGGCAAGCGATTCGTGATTATGCGACTGAGCGCGGGATTCGCTTATTCGGTGATATGCCCATTTTTGTGTCTTATGACAGTGCGGACGTGTGGGCGCATCCTGAACGTTTTCGCTTAGACGACAAGGGGCACCCTAATATTGTTACGGGCGTGCCCCCTGATTATTTTTCAGAAACGGGGCAACGCTGGGGGAATCCACATTACGATTGGCAACACATGCAATCTGAAAACTTCCAGTGGTGGTGTGAGCGTATTAGTTACCACTTTGAATGTTTTGATTTAGTACGGATTGATCATTTTAGAGGCTTAGAGGCGGCATGGGAAATTCCAGCCACTGAGCCTACTGCTATGAATGGGCATTGGGGTAAAGTTCCTGGCGAAGTTTTATTGAGTACTTTGCAACAAAGAATGGGCGCATTGTCTTTAGTTGCGGAAGATTTAGGGGTGATTACGCCCGAGGTGACAGCTCTACGTAATCAGTTTGATTTGCCGGGGATGGGGGTGTTGCAGTTTGCCTTTGATTATTTTGAGGACAATCCGCATAAGCCCCAGAATGTGCGTGAAAATACCGTGTATTACACAGGAACTCACGACAACGATACCCTGCGCGGCTGGTATCAAAATCTCTCGCAAGATCAACGACAATTTGTCATGCAAGCGCTTTGGATAGATAATGATAACCAGATTATCGAAGTGCTGATGGCGACTCTGTTATCGAGCCGTGCTCATTTGACGATGTTACCATGGCAAGACCTGTTAAATTTGGACAGTAGCGCTCGTATGAATACCCCCGGAACGATGGTTGGTAACTGGACTTGGCGGTTTTCGTGGCAAGATGTACCGAATGATTTAGCCTCACAATGGCAAGCTAAATTGCAACAACATAAACGCTAGGAATAGCAAGGTAGGTGGGTAATGGATGAAAATTTAAAGCGCTTGCAATTAGGAGTACTCCATGACCCATTTAGCGTCTTAGGTTGGCATCAAACTCCTAAGGGTTGGGTACTCCGCACGTTTATGCCTGCGGCTGAACAAATCAAAGTTGCCCATCAACTCATGCAGCGAATATCGGAGACTGATTGTTTTGAGTTGAGTACTTTAGCTTATAGCGTAGAGCACGCTCATCCAGTTTTAGAATGGCAAGATAAAGCCAGTCAACAATGGCACCAAGCGTATTGCCCTTATACCTTTATTCCGCATATTGGTGAGTTAGATTTGCACTTATTTAATGAGGGCAATCATCAACAAATCTGGCAAGTACTCGGCGCTAGAGTACTAGAGCGTGATGGCATAATAGGGACACAATTTGCAGTCTGGGCGCCCTCGGTGCTGCGGGTGAGCGTGGTAGGGGACTTTAATAACTGGGACGGTCGGCGTCACCCCATGCGTTCACGCGGTGAGTCGGGCGTTTGGGAGCTATTTATTCCCTTATTAGCGGCTGGAGCCTCCTATAAATATGAAATTTTAACTCGTTCAGGTGAACTCCTACGTAAAACTGACCCTTATGCTCAACACATGTTTTTACGCCCTGAAACCACTTCACGAGTCCCTAGTCCTATACAGCATCAGTGGCAGGATCAAGACTGGATAACAGCGCGTATTGAATGGGATTGGCAACATAAGCCCGTTAGCATTTATGAAGTCCATGCAGGCTCATGGAAACGTCATCCTGATGAGCGTTTTTATTCATGGCGGGAATTAGCCGATACCCTCATTCCCCATGTCAAAGGTTTGGGCTATACCCATCTCGAACTCCTGCCGATTTCTGAGCATCCTCTTGATGAGTCATGGGGTTATCAAGTATCCGGCTATTACGCCCCCAGCGCCCGCTTTGGCACGCCTAATGATTTCCGTTATTTCGTCGATCAATGTCACCAAAAGGGTTTGGGAGTGATTCTCGATTGGGTACCTGCACACTTTCCTAAAGATGAGTTTGCATTAGCCCGCTTTAATGGTGAGGCGTTATATGAGTACTCAGACCCTCGCAAAGGTGAACATCAAGATTGGGGTACTTTGATTTTTGATTATGGGCGCAATGAAGTTAAAAACTTTTTGATTGCCAATGCGTTATATTGGCTTGAAGAGTTTCATATTGATGGGCTGCGCGTGGATGCAGTGGCCTCCATGTTGTATTTGGATTATTCGCGCAAACAAGGTGAATGGGTACCCAATCAATATGGGGGACGCGAGCATTTAGAAGCAATAACCTTTTTGCGTGAACTCAATGTTCTGGTACACGAAAAATTCCCCGGTGCGGTGACCATTGCCGAGGAATCTACCTCATGGCCTGCGGTGTCGCGTCCGGTTTATATTGGTGGTTTGGGCTTTTCTATGAAGTGGAATATGGGGTGGATGAATGACAATTTGTCCTATATTAAACTCGATCCGATTTACCGCAAATTCCATCATAACTACCTTACCTTTGGTTTGATGTATGCCTTTACTGAAAATTTTGTGCTGCCGCTCTCACATGATGAGGTAGTACATTTAAAGCGCAGTATGCTGGATAAAATGCCCGGTGATGTGTGGCAAAAGTTTGCGAATTTGCGCTTATTTTATTTATGGCAATACACCAGTCCGGGCAAAAAACTGCTGTTTATGGGCGGTGAGTTTGGGCAATGGACAGAGTGGTCGGAAAAGCGCGAACTAGATTGGGGGTTAACGGCTTTTCCTGAACATAATGGTTTACAAGTATTGGTCGGTGACTTAAATCATTTGTACCAAAATGAAGCTGCTTTGCACCAATATGATTTCCAGCATCAAGGTTTTCAGTGGTTAGAGTGTAATGATGTGGAGCATTCCACCTTAGCCTTTATGCGTTGCGCGGATGACCCAGAAGATAATGTCATTGTAGTACTCAACTTCACCCCCGTACCACGTTATGGCTTTAGAGTGGGTGTGCCATTAGCAGGCGAGTACTCTGAAGTTTTGAATAGTGACTCGACCTATTATGCGGGGAGTAACTGTGGTAATGCGGGTGTGTTGCCTACTGAGCATCATTCTTGCATGGGTTTAGAATACTCTGTTGTATTAACCATACCGCCATTGGGTGGGCTAATTTTAAAACGCTTATGAAAATCTTATTTGCCAGTAGCGAAGTATTTCCGCTGATTAAAACAGGTGGCTTGGGCGATGTAGCCTATAGTTTGCCACAAGCTTTGCAAGAACAAGGGGCAGATGTACATTTGGTACTACCTGCCTATCGTCAAGTACTTGAAAAAGTACGCAATACTCGTATTGTAGGTTGGCTCTCTATTCAAGGGGCGTATAACCACTACCATACTGTGCGAGTGTTGGCTTGTGAGCCAGAAGGCTTTAATTGCACCGTACAACTGATTGATTGCCCGACGCTATTTGATCGTCCGGGTAATCCCTATACGCATCCTGCCGGATACGACTGGTCTGATAATGCTGAGCGCTTTACCGTGTTTTCGCGTGCGGTGTGTGAGTTAGCGAATGATACCTTACAAAAGGGTTGGAAACCGGATGCCGTACATGTGCATGATTGGCAAACGGGACTAGTGCCCGCCTTATTAGAGCATTACCCGAATAGACCTCGTACTCTCTTTACCATTCATAATTTAGCTTATATTGGCTTTTTTGGGCGTGATGCGTTTGATGCGTTGGGGTTAGCTCCGCATTGGTGGTCGTCAGAAGGGATGGAGTTTCATCAAGGCTTTTCTATGCTCAAAGCGGGGATTGTCTATGCTGATACGGTTACGACAGTAAGCCCCACTTATGCACGGGAGATTTGTACGCCTGAATTTGGTTATGGTTTAGATGGTTTATTGCGTTCACGCCATTACAAATTGCACGGCATTTTAAATGGGATTGATGACCACGTTTGGAATCCGCAGACTGATCCGTATTTAGTACAAAACTATTCCATAGACACGGTTACACAAGGCAAACAAGCCAATAAGAAAGCTGTATTAGAGTACTTTGGTATTAAAGATAAAGCCGCATTGACTCAGCCATTACTAGGTTTGGTCAGTCGCTTGGTCGAGCAAAAAGGCATTGATTTAGTGTTGTACGCTATTCAAGCGCTGTTGCACGATAGCGCAGCGCGGTTTTGTTTGATTGGCAGTGGTCAGGGGTATTATGAAGAGCGTTTACGAGCGCTAGCCCGCGATTATCCTGAGCGAGTTATGGTTTATATAGGCTATAACGAAGCACTGGCTCATCAGGTTGAAGCGGGAGCGGATATGTTTTTAATGCCGTCGCGCTTTGAGCCTTGTGGTTTAAATCAAATGTATAGCCTCAATTATGGTACGCCCCCTATTGTATCGTTCACAGGTGGGTTGGCAGATACAGTTACGAACTCAACCCCTACTACTATTCAAGATCAGCATGCCACCGGTTTTGTGACCTATGAGCTCAGTGGGCATGCACTCCTAAATACTATGCGCTATGCCTGTGAGCTGTACCAACAACCTAAAGTATGGTTGGGCATTCAACAAACGGGTATGCGCCAAGATTTTGCATGGGCAAAAAGTGCAGCCCGCTATTTAGCGCTGTATTAATGCGTATTTTAGTTAATTTCTTTTAATCCACCCTGTTAGCTTAATTATTTCCAGTACTAAGTCTCGGTACTTAGTACTTTGATGACAAAGGTTTGCGCTATGACACCTCTAGAATGTGAAGTTGAATTAAATCTCCCCAAACTCCGCCCCCTCCCTAGTACCTCAGAAGCCATTGGCGCTGACTTCCAACGTTATGTGTCCTATCATCTAGGACGTTTTAAGGGCTGTACGCCTACTTATATTTATCAGGCGTTAGCCTTTACTGTGCGTGACCGAATTATGCCAGATTGGCAACGGACTTGGATTAACCACCTGCAACCGAATAAACGTCGGGCTTATTATTTATCGTTAGAGTTTTTGATTGGTCGTGCCTTGGGCAATAACTTACTCAACCTTGATATCACTGATTCTACGCGGGCGGCATTAATTAACTTTTCCTCCAATCTTGAGCAAGTCGAAGATAGCGAACCCGATGCAGGTTTAGGTAATGGCGGTTTAGGGCGTTTAGCTGCTTGTTTTATGGATAGCTGTGCGACTTTAGAATTGCCCGTGTTGGGGTATGGTATTCGCTATGAGTATGGCATGTTTCGCCAACGCATTGAGCACGATGAGCAACTCGAAGAGCCGGATCACTGGTTGCGCGATGGTCATCCTTGGGAAGTAGAGCGTCCTGAATACCGTCAACGTATTCAGTTTGGGGGGCGTTCCGAGTTTTATCGTGATGCGACAGGTCATGAGCGAGTGCGTTGGGTGGATACCCAAGACGTATTAGCGATTCCCTACGATGTGCCGATTACGGGCTATCACAATCATACCGTGAATACCCTACGTTTGTGGAAATCCTCTGCGACCGATGAATTTAATCTCGAAGAGTTTAACGAAGGTAGCTACACCGAAGCAGTCCAAGCAAAAAATGAAGCTGAACATATTTCAATGGTGTTGTATCCGAATGACAGCAGCGAAAATGGTAAAGAATTACGTCTACGCCAACAGTACTTTTTAGCCTCTGCCAGCCTCAAAGATGCGATTCGCTTATGGCAAAAAAGCGGTAGTATCGATTTTAAAACGTTTGCCGCTGAAAATGTGTTCCAAATGAATGACACGCATCCGACCATTGCCGTGGCAGAATTAATGCGGCTATTAGTGGATGAGCACCATTTAGAGTGGGATGAAGCGTGGGGTATAACCACACAATGTATGGCGTACACAAATCACACTTTATTACCAGAAGCGCTTGAGCGTTGGCCAGTGTACTTGTTCCGTCGTTTATTGCCCCGTTTGCTGGAAATTATTTATGAGATTAATGCCCGCTTTTTAAGACTGGTGGCACGACGTTGGCCGGGGGATACTGAGCGTTTGCGGCGCATGTCGATTATTGAAGAAGGGGCAGTCCAGCAAGTGCGTATGGCGTGGCTAGCGATTGTGGGCAGTTTCTCCATTAATGGTGTGGCGGCACTCCATTCGCAATTATTAGTCGATGGTTTATTCCATGATTTTTATGAGTTGTGGCCACATAAATTTAATAATAAAACTAATGGCGTCACCCCACGGCGTTGGATGGCTTATGCTAATCCCGCTTTGAATAAACTCATTTCCGATAAAATCGGCAATAGTTGGGTGGCGGATTTAAAGCAACTAGAACAACTCAAGCCATTTGCCGCTAAAGATCAAACCGCCTTTCAACAGGCATGGCGCGAAGTAAAGTACTTAAATAAACAACGTTTGGCGGCATTAATTAAGCAAGAGTGCAACGTTGAGTTTAACCCAAGCTCCCTATTTGATGTGCAAGTCAAACGCATTCATGAATATAAGCGCCAACTACTCAATATTTTACATGTCATTCATTTATATATTTGCTTAAAACAAGGCAAGACCGAAAATTGGGTCAATCGTTGCGTACTAATCGGTGGCAAAGCCGCGCCTGGTTACGTGATGGCCAAGCGGATTATTAAACTGATTAACCGTGTGGCGGATATTGTCAATCATGATGAGGATATTGGTGATCGTTTAAAAGTCGCTTTTATTCCCAATTATCGCGTATCAAGTATGGAAATTATTGCTCCTGCGGCCGATTTATCCGAGCAAATCTCTACCGCCGGAAAAGAAGCCTCTGGTACAGGTAATATGAAATTTATGATGAATGGTGCGCTGACTATTGGTACTTATGACGGTGCAAATATTGAAATTATGGACGCTGTGGGTGCAGAAAACTTTTTCCTCTTTGGTTTAAAAGCCGATGAAGTACAAAACCTGCGTAAAGATTATCGTCCGTGGGAAATCGCGGCTCAAGATAGCGATTTAAAAGCAGTACTTGATCTAATTAAGGCAGGACATTTTAATGATTGTGCACCGGGTGAGTTTGAGTCGATTTTAAATGCCGTTTTAAATAGTAATGATCCGTGGATGACTTTAGCGGATTTTAGAAGTTATGTGGATGCACAGGAGCAAGTTGCGACGGCTTGGCAAGATAAAGATCATTGGACGCGGATGAGTATTCTTAATACGGCGAACAGTGGCTTCTTTTCTACGGATCGCACTATGCTTGAATATAACCGTGATATTTGGAAACTAAAGGCAGGGTCTACGGTTTAATCAAGGTTATAAAGGAGTACTTTGTTTAAAGTACTCCTGACTAGGTTTTTAGCCCCAGCGTACTACTGCATTCGCAACTCGTTCACCGAGTACTTCAGCCGTTTTTTGGTCAGACTCAATAATGCTTTCGCCGCCTTGATCAGCATTGGCTTGAGCCATTGCGCCCAAGAATGAGCCTAGACGATTTAAATCATTGACTGAGCCTTGTGAGCTATTATTACCCGGCATTAAACCGAGGCTGACCCACATCATTTGATGTTGAGCGGCAAAGATAGACAATTGTTGTAAAGTGGCTAACTTATCACCACTTTGCGAAGCTGACACGGTAAAACCTGCGGCTAATTTATCGCGCCATTTACCCCAGTATTTTGAGGATGCATCCATAAAGCCTTTAAATTGTGCGGAAGCACTGCCCATATAAGTCGGGCTACCAAAAATAATGGCATTGGCTTCATTGGTTAGAAAATCCCAATGTTGATCAATTTGCTCCACCGGAATCAAAGTGACTTTGACATCATTGACTTTGGTAACACCACGAGCAACCGCTTCAGCAATAACGGCGGTGTGACCATATCCACTATGAAATACAATGGCGACTGAGTGCATAACTACCTCAATAATATAATAGTAATAGGTAACCTTTAGATTAGTGATTCATAAAGGTTAGGAAGTAAAAAGCGCGATTATTAGAGCATTAAATACCTAAAAGTTAACAGTACTAAAATTGCTAAGGTATTCTTAACTCTTTTGGCAATACAAACGAGATATTTTCCGTAATACCGGAGTTTTGAAATTGCACATTGGCTCCGCGTTGGCGTAAATGATCAATAACGCCTTGTACGAGTACTTCAGGCGCCGATGCGCCTGCGGTGAGACCAATTTTATTTTTGCCCGCTAACCATTCCTCTTGAATGTCTTCTGCATCATCAATCAAATAGGCGGGAATTCCCCGTTTTTCTGCAATTTCGCGTAAACGATTAGAATTAGAACTATTGGGCGAACCTACGACCAAGACTAAATCGGAGTCTTCCGCTAGTTTTTTTAGAGCATCTTGGCGATTTTGGGTGGCGTAGCAAATATCATCCTTTTTAGGGCCAATAATGGCAGGGAATTTAGCACGTAAGGCGTTAATGACTATTTCAGCGTCATCGACAGATAAAGTGGTTTGGGTTACATAAGCTAGTTTCTGGGGATTGCGAACTACCAATGCCTCCACTTCAGCAGGCGAGTCCACCCGATAAATCCCGCCCCCAACACTCGTATCATATTGCCCCATAGTACCTTCGACTTCAGGGTGGTTTTTGTGACCAATTAAAATGGTCTCGCGTCTTTCTTTGCTATAGCGCAGTACTTCCATATGGACTTTAGTCACTAATGGACAAGTCGCATCAAATACTTTTAAACCACGACGGGCTGCCTCATCTTGTACGGCTCGTGAGACACCGTGGGCACTAAAAATAACGGTGGAGTGATCAGGGACTTCATCTAGTTCTTGGACGAAAATTGCCCCTTTGTCTCGCAAGTCATTGACTACAAAGCGATTGTGTACGACTTCATGACGCACATAAATCGGTGCACCTAGTACTTCTAAGGCTCGATTAACGATTTCAATGGCACGGTCAACACCTGCACAAAATCCACGCGGTGTGGCTAAGGTGACTTGTCGCATAAACGGTTTCGCTACTGATTAAAAGGAATCTTGCTAGCTTAAAGAATTAATGTGCAGTTTTCGAGAAAGAGTGAGTTTAACGCGGATTAGGTAAGGGAATGAGGTTGCGCGTATTCATATAACAGGTTGGGCGATGGCTTAAAGGTGGGTAAACCTCTAGCCAGTACTCACTCCCTTCACGAATCAATTTAGTGTTAGAGGTAGCTATCGTTACCACAGCGCTTCTTTTTACATTAGTCATACGAGTACTTTCAGCGGTAGGTCGCCGATAACAAGGAGCCGTATTATTCACGCTTTGTACTTGATAATAAGTGGCGACTACACGCCCAGGAGGAAGCGTCGTGGAGTTAGCTTCTTGGCTAAGACATTGCCCCAAGGTCAGAATAGTCATCACCAACCCACAATTTGACATAGCAGATCCTTTGCGTTGATGCAGTATGGTGGTTTTTGAGGGCAACCTGAGTACTCTTGGCAAGTTTAAAATAGTAATTACAGGACACCTCTAGATATATCTGGTACGAAAAGCGCTAGTCGGCAAAGAGTTCCCGCTAAACGTTAGGTTTTTGCATGTAACTGGTTAAAGTATCGGGGCTTTAATGCTTGAATATAGACCTTATTACGGCTTTAATGAGCGCCATTTCGCGAAGGTCGTATTTAATTTTAGGAGTCGTCAATGAAGGTTCTAGTGATAGGTAATGGTGGACGTGAGCACGCCCTTGCATGGAAATTAGCCCAATCCCCTAAAGTCACTGAAGTACTGGTGGCACCGGGTAACTCTGGCACGGCACTAGAGCCAAAAGTGCGCAATGTAGCGATTGCTGTCGATCAAATTGCCGAGCTTGTGCAAATGGCTAAAGCGGAGTCGGTAGCTTTAACAGTGATTGGCCCTGAGGCTCCTTTAGTACTCGGTGTCGTTGATGCCTTTCGTGCAGCGGGTTTGGCTTGTTTTGGCCCCTCTCAACAAGCAGCTCAGTTAGAGGGTTCTAAAGCCTTTACTAAGGATTTCTTAGCACGGCATAAGATTCCTACAGCTAGTTATGGCAATTTTACGGATATAGCACAGGCTGAAAATTATATTCGTGAAAAGGGTGCTCCGATTGTCATTAAAGCGGATGGCTTAGCGGCGGGTAAGGGTGTCATTTTGGCGCAAACTGAAGAAGAGGCGATTGCGGCAGTACATGACATGTTGGCCGGTAATGCCTTCGGTTCCGCGGGACATCGTGTGGTGGTCGAGGAGTTTCTTCATGGCGAGGAAGCAAGCTTTATTGTGATGGTGGATGGGAAAAATATTCTACCGATGGCTAGTTCCCAAGATCATAAAGCGCGTAATAATGGTGACACGGGCCCCAATACAGGTGGGATGGGAGCGTATTCACCAGCTCCTGTTGTGACGCCGGAAATGCATGAGCGGATTATGCGTGAAGTCATTATTCCCACGGTAGAAGGGATGAGTGCTGATGGTATTCCCTACACAGGTTTCTTATATGCAGGCGTTATGATTGATAACGATGGAGTGCCTAAAGTACTTGAGTTTAATTGCCGCTTTGGTGACCCTGAAACTCAACCCATTATGATGCGCTTGCAATCCGATTTAGTCGATTTAGTACAAGCGGCTATAGAGAAGCGCTTAGATCAGGTGACAGCTCAATGGGATGCGCGAGCAGCATTGGGAATTGTATTGGCAGCGGGTAATTACCCTGAAGGTTCTTCTAAAGGTGAGGTTATTTCTGGCTTAGAGCGGGCGGCACAATTGCCCGGTAAAGTATTTCATGCGGGTGCTGCGCTAAAAGATAGTCAGGTACTAACGAATGGGGGGCGAGTACTTTGTGCAGTGGGTTTAGGTGATACCGTCACTGAAGCACAACGCCAAGCTTATGATTTAGCCGCAGTGATTCATTGGAATCAAGTTTATTTCCGTACTGATATTGGGCACCGTGCCATCGCGCGTGAAATAAAACGCTAAACGGTCATTACTACTCAAGTGCCAGTCAGCTCGCTTACCCTAAACTCAGCATTAAGGTTCCTAACAGGCTAAACAATAAGGGGGTAAAGGCATCTTTACCCCTATTAATTTTCAGGTGAATACTGTAGTAGTTAAGGAACTTAATAGGCTAGTGCATGAGTCTAATTAATCAGAATTTTAATTTATTTATTGATGGGGTAATGCGATGAAATTAAAACAATTAACATTAAGTACTGCTTTAGTTGCCCTGCTGTCGAGTGCGGCGTGGGCAGATGATTTAGAAGTAGTACCTGCTAGTGAAGAAATTCAAGTGTTAGCCAGCATTAACGATGCATCGGCTGCTATGCCCGTTGAAATGGCGGCTAATGAAACAGCAGAAGCAGAGGCTACTACCACGGAAGCGACACCAGCTGATGAGGCTTCATTAGAAGAGATTATGCAAGTATGCGAAACAGCCGCTAAAGAAGAGGGTGTTGCACCGGAAGGGATGGATGATTTCGTAAAAAATTGCGTGGCTGAAAATGGTGGGTCATTAGAAGACGATTCTACAGAAAATAGTACTTCCGAAGCGGATATACAGGTTGATGAGCAGATTGCGGATGCTGATGTTGAAGTCGTTGAAACAGCTGATACGCTAGCAGAGGCGGCACCTGAGGCAGTTCTTGGGGATGAGTTAGCTGGTAATGAGGAAATGGTAGAGGGTGAAGTTCAACCAGTAGCGGATATGGGTGAAGGCATAGACGATCAAAGTGCTTATGTTATGACCGGCAATGAAATAGAGCCTAATCAACAATAATCAATAATAAAGTGACTTTTTCGTCGGCTAAAAAAAGGGCATGTTATATGCCCTTTTTTATTGCTATACCCCAGTACTGATTACTCTTGGGTAGCTTTGAACGCTCTTTTACGCTCGTGTTCAATGAGGAAGCGTTTACGAATCCGAATGCTTTGTGGCGTTACTTCCACTAGTTCATCATCATCAATAAACTCCAACGCTTGCTCTAACGTATAACGGATAGGTGGAGTCAGAATTAAATTTTCATCTGTACCCGCAGCACGAATATTAGTTAATTGCTTAGCTTTTAAAGGATTGACTACTAAGTCATTATCGCGGCTGTGAATACCAATGACCATGCCCTCATACACCTCTTCACCGTGACCGATGAATAAGCGTCCACGATCTTGTAGATTGAATAAGGCATACGCTAAGGCTTTACCCGTAGCATTAGCAATCATCACGCCATTAATACGTTGACCGATGCTGCCTGCTTTGTAAGGACCATAATGCGAGAAGGTGTGATAGAGCAATCCAGTACCTGAAGTCGAGGTCATGAATTCAGTTTGGAAGCCGATCAAACCCCGTGAAGGAATGATATACTGTAAGCGCACCCGACCTTTGCCGTCAGGAACCATATCTTTCAGTTCGCCACGACGTAAGCCTAAAGCCTCCATAATAGAGCCTTGATGCTGTTCTTCAATATCGACCGATACATCTTCGTAAGGTTCTTGTTTCTCGCCATTCACTTCTTTAATGATGACTTCAGGACGTGAAACGGCTAATTCATAACCTTCACGGCGCATATTCTCAATCAAGATACCTAGATGTAATTCACCACGACCCGATACGCGGAATTTTTCAGGATCATCAGTGGGTTCTACACGCAAGGCTACGTTATGCAGTAATTCTTGTGCTAAACGTTCTTGTAAGCGACGTGATGAAGTACCTGTTTTAACTTCTTTACCCGCAAAAGGTGACGTATTAACTTGAAACGTCATGGTAACAGTCGGTTCGTCAATCGTGAGGGGAGGTAAAGCCGCTACATTATCAGGGTCACAAATGGTATCGGAGATATAAAGCTCATCCATACCAGAGAAAGCAATAATATCACCTGCTTGCGCTTCAGGGACTTCAATCCGTTCTAAACCATGGAAACCGAGAATTTTTAAAATACGACCACCACGGACAACACCATTCACATCAATCGCTTTGATTTGGGTGTTGGTGCGAATTTTCCCTTGTTTAATGCGACCAATCCCGATGATGCCAAGGTAAGGGTTGTAATCAAGCGAGCTGATTTGCATTTGGAAGGGGGCATTTACTTCAACGTCTGGAGCTGCCACATGCTTAATGATGGTTTGGAAAAGTGGAGTCATATCGCCACTATTGACATGCTCTTCTAAGCCTGCAAAGCCATTAAGTGCGGAGGCATAAACGACTGGGAAGTCCAGTTGCTCATCCGTTGCACCTAAATTGTCAAATAAGCTAAATACTTGATCCATAACTCTGGCGGGATCAGCACCAGGGCGGTCGATTTTATTAATAACGACAATGGGTTTTAAGCCATGCGAGAAGGCTTTTTGGGTCACAAAGCGAGTTTGTGGCATGGGGCCATCCACCGCATCCACCAGTAATAATACCGAGTCAACCATAGACAGTACGCGCTCTACTTCGCCACCAAAGTCAGCATGACCTGGGGTATCGACGATATTAATGCGGTACTCAATACCATCAGCAGGATTAGTCCAACGGATCGCAGTATTCTTTGCCAAGATGGTAATGCCGCGTTCTTTTTCTAATGCATTGGAGTCCATCATGCGCTCATCCACCTGAGCGCGGGCATCTAAAGTGCCGGATTGTTGTAGTAATTTATCAACTAGTGTGGTCTTGCCATGGTCAACGTGGGCAATAATGGCAATATTACGTAAATTCTGGATCACAGTCAGAGTACTCAAAGAGACAAAAATTAATTAAGGCGCGATTATAGCCGGATGGTTAGCACTATATAAGTCTATATTTATGAATTCTCAATTTAGCCCCCCACTAAATCTAGTTAAACTTCCCTCTTTTTGTAGTTTAGTAGGATTTAGCATATGAGTACTTCAATTAGTCACTATGAGCGTTTAGGGGGCGAGCAGGCAGTAAAGCAGTTAACCAGTCGTTTTTATGAGATTATGGATACGATTCCAGAGGCTTGGGAGCTGCGTAAAGTTCACCCTGAGGATTTAACTAGTTCTCGCGATAAGTTATTTAAATTTTTATCGGGCTGGTTTGGGGGACCCTCTCTCTATATTCAAGAATACGGTCATCCTCGTTTGCGGGCGCGACATTTACCTTTTCCGGTGAATCTCCAAATGCGTGATCAATGGCTCATGTGTATGGATCAAGCCTTAGATGAACAAGTCAGTGATCTTGAACTTAAACAAGCGTTACAATCAGCCTTCCATCAAATGGCCGACCATATGCGTAATCAAGCAGGGTAGGCGCTTTATTAAGTGAGTACTTAACATGCTAGAGCTGGTATTACGTATTTTGGGGATTATTTTTCCCGTATTTGCCTGTGTGGGGATAGGTGCTGTCTACGGATACCGCTCTAGAATTAATCTCAGCGTAATTAACCAAATCAATATGGATGTATTTACTCCCTTACTGGTGTTTTGGGTGTTAGTAGATAAACCCTTTGATTGGGGTACTTATAGCCATCTGGCTATTGCAGGTACGGTTGTCGTGCTCGGCTCAGGGCTAGTACTTTTGCCATTAGTTTGGCTATTTAAAATTAATCCCAAAACCTTTTTGCCACCGATGATGTTTAATAATTCGGGTAATATGGGTTTACCTTTAATGTTATTTACTTTCGGCGAGCAGGCTTTGCAAGCGGGCGTAGTGTTGTTTTTAGTAGAAATGATTTTACATTTCACCGTCGGACTTTTTATTTTAGATCATAAAACACGTCCGTGGACATTATTAAAAATGCCCATGATTCAAGCGACGATTTTAGGATTGGCTTTTAGTGCTTTTCATCTCACTTTACCAGAGCCTATTGCCAATGCGATTAAATTAATGGGGCAGGTGGCTATTCCCTTAATGTTATTTGCTTTAGGTGTACGTTTACTGGATATTAACTTTCGTGATTGGCAGTTAGGTTTATTAGGTGCATTTGCCGCACCTCTTTCAGGAATAGTTTGTGCATTAGGGTTTCAAGCTTTAATGCCTTTAGGCTATGATCAGTTTGCTTGGTTATTATTATTTGCGGCATTACCGCCCGCTGTATTAAATGTCCTAGTTTCAGAGCGCTATAAACAAGAGCCTGAAAAAGTAGCTTCGATTGTATTAATGGGAAATGTAGGCAGTTTAGTCGCTATTCCTTTGACCCTTTATTTTGTGTTACCGCATTAGATACTAAAGTACTTATTCATTTAGTAAGTACTTTAGTAGTAGCAACTATAAAGCTTTAATGACATGAATTTGTAGAGGGACTTTGGAGCCATCGGCTAATGTTAAATGTCCCTCTATATAACGCGAATTACCAAAATTTAAATATCTTGCTACTACTTGATCGCCCTCATGACTAACAGGCGTAGTATCACCCCCAATAGTGATGCTTACCACCGGCTTTTCATAATCTTGCTCAATACCTAAAAAGATCAAATCTTGATTAGGAATCGGATTCCAAGGATCGGTTTCGCGAGGTAATCGATCAGCAATACCGGTTGCTTTTAAACCATTGATACCTTGTGGTGTTTTAATCGGTTTGGGGTCATAAGTATTACGTGGTAGTAATTGCGTCATCCAATTTTCAATCAAATTGGTAAAGTGTTTAAATAGTTTGCGTGACCAACCCGCAGGCGCCATTACGGACGGTTTAACAAACTGATCATAATTATGCGTAAGTTGTTGAGACTGTTGTACCCTTTGTTCAGAAGGTAAAGGCGCTGTGCTTGGTAAAGGTGGACGCCCAGCAATAGGTGTTGTCATCGTGCTCGTCCTTGAAAGCCCTATATACAATTTGGTTTTTTACCACTGCATATTGACGTATTTAGCCTACAACACCCATTCATAACAAGACAACCGTTGATGATTTACCGATAAATTTTAATGGATTATTAATAATCCAAAACTACAGCCCTTTTTTTAGAATAAAATGCTGATAACGCGCTAAAGAACGCCACGGTTCTAAAGTCGAGTAATGACGTTCAAGCTTGAGTAATTTATCTAAAGGTAATTGTTTACGCACATTTTGATAGGTGTAATCATAAAAGCATCGTACTCCCGACCACTGTACTAACTCTACCTGAAGGGCTGGTAGCCATTGTAGTACCTCACTAGGTAATAACGGCGAAATGGGTGCGAGACCTTGTTTACCATCACTAGCAATCCGATTTTCTAAAACAGCATCTAAATCGCCACCGATGAGATGTCTAAACTCTTTGGAAGTACGATTAAAAAACATCAGGGATAAATAACCCTCAGGTTTTAAGTACTCCATCAGTTGTTGCAAGGTGTCTTGTGGCTGGGCTAACCACTCTAAAACAGCATGGCATACAATCAAATCAAATTGATTTTTATAGTGTTCAGGTAGGGTTTGAATACTAAAGTTTTGTAATTCTATTTGTGATGAATAAGGAGTACTTTCAACTAGTTGTTGAGCTTGTTGCAGCATTTCTAAAGAAGGTTCGACTAAGAGTACTTGAGTGCCTTGTTGAGCAAGCCAGACTGACATTTGTCCCAAACCAGCGCCTATATCCAGTACTTTATTGGTAGACGTAAAGGTGGGAAGATGGGTCAATAAATCATCTTGAGTAATATGTAAACGAATAGCACCACGCGGGTCATTATTATTGTAAATAGTGCGTTGAAAACGTTTGCTCAAACCATCAAAAATTCGATCTTGGGACATAAAATAAAGTACGGGTGCCAAAAGTCCTGCATGATGCGCGTTTTGAAGTGTAAAAAAAAGCGGGTACTTCTAGAGTACCCGCCGCTAATTTAGTTTTCTTTAAAGTACTAGACTTTGCAGATTACTAATTATTTCCAGCTCCAGCTGTTTGGATTCCATGGGCTGTCGTTAGGTTTTACTGGCGCTGCAACGTTAACAGTCACAGTGCTAGTAGCAGTACCACCTTTACCATCGCTTACTGAGTAACTGAATGTATCAGCACCAGAGAAGCCAGTTTTGGGTGTGTAAACTAAGTTACCGCTGGCATCTTTAGATACTGTGCCGCCATTAGCGCTAGTAGCATCAAAAGCGCTGACGCTTAAAGTGTCACCATCAGCATCGGTGTCATTGGTTAATGGGTTTACAGACACAGCAGTACCGTACGCAGTATTAGCAGAGTCTTTGTTAGCTACAGGAGCAGCATTTGGCTTAGCCGCAACAGTGACAGTAGCGGTTGCAGTAGAAGTACCACCTTTACCATCGCTTACAGTGTATTTGAAAGTATCAGTACCAGAGAAGCCATCTTTTGGTGTGTAAACTAAGTTACCGCTA
>JBDKGX010000011.1:0-42663 GCA_039797965.1 Pseudomonadota bacterium | reverse complement strand
CAAACCACATTAAATAATTGACAGTAGCTGGACGGCTATGTACCCAAATAACCATGAAGAACAGGAAGTAAATCTCAGTCATACGAGTGCCTAACTCTTTGTAAGCGGGAGTAACTGCCTCAACACCCATCCAACCTAATACAATGAACACGATCGCAAAAATGATCAGATTAGCTTTATGAGCTAAAGTGCGATAACGCCATGATTTAATAGGATTACGATCTAACCAAGGTAATACGAAAAGAATAATAATCGCAGCAAACATAGCTAAAGTACCGTACCAAGGATCAGGTACTGCACGTAAGACGGTATAAAAAGGTGTGAAATACCATACTGGAGCGATGTGTAAAGGTGTTTTCAGTGCATTAGCAGGTTCAAAGTTAGGTTGTTCTAAGAAATATCCCCCCATTTCTGGAGCAAAGAACACAATCGCAAAGAAGAAGAACAAGAAGACTGCAACCCCTACAATGTCTTTCACAGTGTAGTAAGGATGGAAAGGAATACCATCAGTAGGTGCTGTTGGACTCCACATATTACCTTTTGGACCTTGTTTAATTTCAACGCCATCAGGATTATTTGAACCTACTGCATGTAATGCCACGATATGGACAAACACTAAAGCGGGTAAAATTAACGCGGGTAAGAAGAAGTGTAAGGCAAAGAAGCGATTTAATGTGGCATCACCTAATACGAAATCACCGCGAATCCAAGTGGATAATTCATTACCAATATAAGGTACGGTATTGAACAAGTTGATAATAACTTGAGCACCCCAGTAAGACATCTGTCCCCAAGGTAATAAGTACCCCATGAATGCAGTAGCCATCAGTACTACATAAATAGCCATACCGATCAGCCAAATCAGTTCGCGTTTACCTTTGTATGATCCGTAAATCAACGCACGATACATGTGGAGATAAACCACGATAAAGAATGCTGAAGCACCGGTTGAGTGCATATAGCGAATAAACCAACCACCGGGCACATCCCGCATAATGTATTCAACGGACGCAAATGCAAAGTTAGCATCTGGCTTATAATTGAAAGCTAAAAACAGACCTGAGACGATCTGAATCACTAATACTAAAATGGCTAATGAACCAAAGAAGTACCAAAAGTTAAAGTTTTTAGGAGCATAGTACTGAGCTAAGTGATAGTTCCACGTTTCCATTAAAGGAAAACGATCCTCTACCCAACCTAAAAAGCCTTTGTACTCATGAGCTGGACGATCTGCCATTATGCGGCCTCCTTCACATCATTCAAGCCGATTAAAATAGTGCTATCGTCTTTAAAGTAATAAGGAGGTACTTCTAAATTGCTACCGGCTGGCACGTTTTTAAATACGCGACCTGCAAGGTCAAAACGCGAACCATGACAAGGGCAATACCAACCACCAATCCAGTCAGCACCCAAATCAGCAGGAGCCACCTCAGGACGATAAGTAGGTGAGCAACCTAAATGAGTACAGATCCCTATGAGTACTAAGTACTGCTCTTTACGTGAGCGGTAGAGATTTTTAGCGTATTCAGGTTGTTGTTTGGGGAAAATAGTAGATTCTGGGTCTTTTAATTTTTCATTTAAAGAAGCCAAACCTTTTACCATGTCGGGGGTACGATTAACAACCCATACTGGCTTACCACGCCATTTTACCCGTACCTGTTGACCTGGCTCCACCTTACTTAGATTGAACTCCACTGGTGCACCGGCTGCAAGAGCACGCGCACTAGGAGACATCGAAGCAAGAAATGGAGCTGCAAGCGCAACCGTCCCAGCTCCCCCTACTGCTGCTGTGGCAGCAATTAGGAAGCGGCGGCGGCTTTTATCTACTCCTGAATTTGCCATCGTAAGCTCACTCCAAAATAATCAAAACTAAAAGCGCTTGTTTAACAAACTTATGGAATCAAACAAGTCGCTAAATCTTTGTAAATGTGGCACAACTGAGTGCTTATATTAGCATATACTAAATAAGCGAATAGTCTTAAAGCATAACTATTTGAAAGCAAGTAGGATTGAACAACACCAGCGCTAAAACACTTTTTGCCGCTTATCCTGAGCCACTGATAACTGGGGCAAGATAATACCACAAAAAAATACGGTAATAATGTGTTTTATGCAGGGTTATCTAAATCCAAAAAGATATGCCTTAAGCCAAATTGTTCTGCTAAATGTTCACCTAATGCCTGAACGCCATAACACTCGGTTGCATGATGACCCGCACCTAAATAATGAATCCCTAACTCACGAGCGCTATGTGTCGTTTGCTCAGAAATTTCTCCACTTAAATACGCATCTACCCCTAAATCAGCAGCTCTATCAATATAACTTTGCGCTCCACCACTGCACCATGCAATGCGCTTAATCAAATGTGAGCCGCCACTAACCATGGTTGGTTCACGTTGTAGCGCTGAGGCGACACGCATACCAAACTCCATCAAGGACACAGGCTCGGCTAATTCGCCAATATTGCCCACCCCTTGCAACTCACGCTCATCCATAACGCCCGTCATAGTAATGCCTAAACGTCGCGCTAACTGAGCATTATTACCCAACTGTGGATGCGCATCTAAGGGCAAATGATAAGCCAATAAACTCATGTCATTCTTCAACAAAGTACTCAGGCGATTACGTTTCATCCCTCGTACTATCGGATTTTCACCTCGCCAAAAATAGCCATGATGTACTAACACGGCATCCGCTTTTAAAGCCACCGCGCGATCTAACAAAGCTTGGCTAGCGGTTACTCCTGTCACAAGGGTTTGTACTTCAACGCGACCTTCGACTTGAATACCATTAGGTGCATAATCTTTAAAGCGCCCTACAGTCAGTAGCTGCTCTAAATAACGCTCTAATTCGTATAAATGCATAGCGCTAACCTAAGAGTACTTTGACATGTTGTAGCAGTTGATCCATTTCCTCATCCGTACCAATCGTAATGCGCAAGTACTCATTCAAACGAGGCTTATTAAAGTAGCGCACCAATACTCCCCGCTCTTTCAACTGGGTATAAAGTACTGGCGCTTGTCCTTGTGGCGGACGAGCAAAAATAAAGTTGGCACTTGAAGGCAATACCTTAAACCCCAGTTGCTCTAATTCATTTACGGTTTGAGTACGCGTTTTAATAATAGCTTCACGCACCTCATTTAAGTACTCACGGTCTAACATCGCCGCTGCACCTGCTACCAGAGCCAATCTATCGAGTGGATAGGAGTTAAACGAGTTTTTCACTCGCTCTAATGCTTCGATCAGATGCGCTTGTCCTATCGCAAATCCTACTCGTAAACCCGCTAATGCTCGTGATTTTGACAGGGTTTGCACGACTAATACATTGTCATACTGTTTTACTAAACTAACCGCACTTTCCGCACCAAAATCCACATAGGCTTCATCCACCACCACCACTGAATTAGGATTACGCTGCAAAAGTATCTCTATCTGACTGAGCGGCAAAGCAATTCCTGTAGGCGCATTCGGATTAGGGAAAATAATCCCCCCATTCGGGCGCTGATAGTCTGCAATATCAAGGGTAAAATCATCACGCAGCGGAATTACATCGGTGGCGATTTGATATAAATTGGCATACACCGGATAAAAGCTATAGCTAATATTGGGATAAAGCAGGGGCAAATCGTGTTTTAATAAACCACAAAATATATGTGCCAGTACTTCGTCAGAGCCATTTCCTACAAACACTTGGTCGCGGCTCAACTCATACTCATTAAAGTACTCAATCACTGCATCCTTTAATACATCCCCATTAGGGTCAGGATACAATCTTAAGTGTTCTAAATTAGCGGTTTGAATGGCCTGTAAGACCTTCGCAGAAGGCGGATAAGGGCATTCATTCGTATTGAGCTTAATATAACGCTGATCTTTAGGCTGTTCACCGGGGACATAAGGATCGAGGTTGTGAACGTGGGCGCTCCAAAATTGGCTCATGACAGAAGTCTTTGTGAAAAACAGACGCTGAGTATACCATCGACTTTCGCTACTTGACGACCTCTACCTTAGTACTGCTTATGACCGCTTTAGACTGCCCCCATTTTCAAGCTCAACGTTGCCAATCCTGTCGCTGGCTAGATAAACCATATGAGCAACAAATCGAACTAAAACAACACCATTTGCAAACAGTACTCAGTGATTTTAAGGTCGAGTACTTAAAGCCTGCCATCACCAGCCCTCTTTCAGCTTTTCGTAACAAAGCTAAAATGGTCGTATTAGGCGCTGCTCACGCCCCGATTTTGGGTATTGTCAGCCCCACCGGTGAATCCGTCAGCTTGACCGATTGCCCCCTTTATTCGGATACGATGCAAGCCGTACTTCAGTACTTAGAGCATTGGATTCAAATCGCAGGCATTCCACCGTATCGCCTTGATAAACAAAAAGGCGAATTAAAATACATTCTCCTCACTCAAAGCCAAGCCACAGGGGACTTTTTATTACGCTTTGTACTCAGAAGTGAAAATGCCCTACCCCGTATTCAAGCTAACTTAGATAAACTATTAAACTCATTTCCAGCGATCAAAGTGGTCTCCGCTAATATTCAGCCTATTCATATGGCTGTATTAGAAGGTGAAACCGAGATTTTTTTGACCGACCAAAAAGTGCTAGACGAGTACTTTAATAAAGTCCCTTTGAAAATTCGCCCTAAAAGCTTTTTTCAAACTAATCCCCTCGTTGCCGCCCAACTGTATAAAACCGCTCAGGAATGGACGAGTACTTTAGCGCCTAACACCCTTTGGGATTTATTTTGTGGAGTAGGTGGTTTTGGTTTGCATTGTGCTACACCCCCTACGTATTTAACGGGAATTGAAATTGAAGCGGAAGCGATTGAATGTGCCAAATTATCCGCACAACAATTAGGCTTACAAAACATTAATTTTCAAGCCTTAGATTCGAGTACTTTTGCTATTGATCAAAGTACTCCACCTGATTTAATTATCGTAAATCCACCACGACGTGGTATAGGGCAAGAACTGGCGACAAAACTTAATGAATTTGCACCCAAAGCTATTTTATATTCCAGCTGTAATGCAGCGACTCTTGCTAGTGATTTAAAGTACTTATCTCAATACTCGATTCAAACCGTGCAATTATTTGATATGTTTCCACATACTGCCCACTATGAAGTCCTATGCTTACTAAAACTTGATTCATGATAACAGCCACACCTTTGACATCCTGAAAAACCCCGAGATAATCTGGAGTTTAATTCCAGATTATTTGAATCTTTATCCGATAGAATTTAAAAAAGCGGCGATCCTTAATTTAGAAATGATTAAGTACTTTAGTGTATTAGATAGTTTGGGATAAACCATGCGGTGAGAATGCGATTGTTTGCTTGAGAGAGTGATTTTTTCTGTCTGGTGAAGTTAACGCGGTTCCCGTGGGGTACTTGTAGGATGCAGAAACTCTAATCATTGAGAATATGGGGTATTACTGATAACCATTTGACTTATTAAGAAATAATAATTTATTTTCAAGTGGGGTTTACAACCTCAACATCTCGTGTTACGGGCTGTCACCGCGTCCGTCGTCGAATCACTCGTTAGATATCTTAATCATCTAGTGAATTTAAAGCGTATTTTTTCTTCATTAGTTCATCCAAACTACCTCCCCCAACAGAAACGGCAAAATCATATGCTGTTTTCCAATATCTTCTCTGTCCTTTTGGAATTCTGTGACGGCGAACTGTTAATAGTAGATGGCTATTTTTAATCTCTTCTTCATCATAATTTAATACATATTCATCTTGTCTGTCAGAAATATCTAGGCTTTTTGCTTGTTTTGTTGCCAGTACATTTAAATTAATTGAACCTCTGTTTGAAATTATTTCTGGATGAATATGTGACATAATAAACAAAACATCATTCATGTGATAATTAATGTCACTTCCTCTTATCCTGTATATGGCTTCAGCATAACCACTACCTAGGATCATGGCATCCCTCCATTCATCTTTATGTATGTCGTGGAATTCTTCTCCATCACACTCAACTACAACTTTATTTAAATTTGGATGCTCTAACACAAAGTCTAATATAAAGTTTCCGCCAATTGTGCTAACGGGAACTTGTGCCGACATTGTTGCGTCAGTACTAATATATTTACTCATATTCCAAGCAAATATATCTTCAATTGGACTGTCATATGGAGGTAAATATATATATGGCATAAATCATCTAATAGTTTATTATACAGAATCTTGGTATAACATCTTATTCTAGACCCCGTCTAGTCTGGAGAAATGGGGCTGTATTTTTCTGTTGGTGAGAGTCTGTATAGTTTGGGGTTAGCCTGAAAAACACCTTAATGATTAATAATCATACAATACTCATCTTACAATCATCAACCGCTTATCTACCGCTTTTTAAAAACCTTCGTATATCCTATTAAAAAAATAAGCCATAAAAAAAGGCTGGTTAACCAGCCTTTTTCAGTTTCATTGCGATTTAGCTATTCGAGCAAGGATTATAAATTGTAAGCACGCTCACCATGAGTGACGGTATCTAAACCTTCACGCTCTTCATCACTATTGACCCGTAAGCCCATCGTTAAGTCAATTAACTTAAACAATACAAAGCTCACCACACCTGACCAAATAATCGCAGTAATAACTCCCCATGATTGGCTCATGAATTGTGCTGCCATGTTGTACTCAGCGACTGCATTAGCTGTGTAATCAAAGACACCTTGACCACCGAGATCAGGGCTAGCCACTATCGCAGTACCTAACGCACCGATTACCCCACCGATCCCATGTACACCAAATACGTCTAGAGAGTCATCGTAACCAATCCAGCGCTTCATACCTGTTACACCCCACAAGCACGCAGCCCCAGCAACCGCACCGAGCACAATCGCCCCCATAGGCCCTGAGAAACCTGCTGCGGGAGTTACTGCTACTAAACCTGATACAGCACCAGACACGATACCTAACATAGAAGGCTTACCGCGAATAGACCATTCAATAAACATCCACGCTAAAGCCGCTGCCGCAGTAGCCACCACGGTATTAACCATTGCTAAAACAGCCGTACCTGTAGCTTCTAAATTCGAACCCGCATTAAAGCCAAACCAACCGACCCACAGTAAAGATCCACCAATCATCGTTAGCGCTAGATTATGAGGAGCCATCGCTTCTTTGCCATAACCAATCCGTTTACCGATTACCATCGCACCTACTAACGCAGCGATTGCAGCATTAATATGGACGACCGTACCGCCTGCAAAATCTAAGGCACCATGACTAAACAAGAAGCCAGCTGGAGCACTAGGATCAGAAGGCCCCCCCCAGAACCAAACCATGTGAGCCATCGGCAGATAAGAGAAGGTGAACCACAATACCGTAAAGACTATCAAGGCTGAGAATTTAATACGCTCGGCAAAACCACCCACAATGAGTGCCGCCGTAATACCCGCGAAGGTCAATTGGAATACCATAAATACCAGTTCAGGTATGACTACACCTTTAGAGAAGGTCTCCACTACCGCATTAATATTCATCCCTTTTAGGAATAATTTATCAAAGCCACCAATGAAGCTATTTAAACCGCCCCCATTAGTAAACGCTAAACTATAACCATATACGACCCAGAGAATGGCGATTACACAGAAAATCGCAAAAACTTGGCTTAACACCGACAGCATATTTTTAGCACGTACTAGGCCACCATAAAAGAGTGCCAAACCGGGTAAAATCATCAAAATAACCAATACTGTGGAAATCATCATCCACGTGGTATCGCCTTTATTAGGTACAGGTGTCTCCGCTAACGCTACACTGGATGCACCTAATAAAGTCAATAATCCCAATAACCGTAAATACTTCATACTCAAAGACTCCTTAAAGGGCATCAACACCGCGTTCACTGGTCCGAATGCGTACTGCTTGTTCAATAGGTGATACGAAAATCTTGCCATCCCCGATTTTTCCGGTATTCGCCGCTTTCACAATCACTTCAATCACTTGATCTACTAATGCATCATCAACCGCCGCTTCGAGTTTAATTTTTGGCAAAAAATCGACGACATATTCCGCACCTCGATAGAGCTCTGTGTGTCCCTTCTGGCGTCCAAAGCCTTTGACTTCGGTTACTGTAATTCCCTTAATTCCAATCTCGCCCAAGGCATCCCGCACATCATCGAGTTTGAAAGGTTTAATAATGGCTGTGATCATTTTCATGCAAAGTACTCCAAAACCGTCAGTGGAATGGACCCCAATAGCGTCCTGTTGTGAGTACTTTGCAATTGATATGCCAATCTAAAAAACCCTTATTCTAAAGAGCTTAGTACTCAAATAGTGCATGTAATCAGCACCAAATCAGTGCATTGATTAGTGCAGTGCACCACTCCTCTAGTACAATTTATAACCAAGATAAGGGTATTAATGGGTTTTACTTGGGAAAATAAGGGAAGTTGTCTATAGTTTAGAAAATTTTCCTGCGGAGTTCGCATGCAAAACCCAAGCAAACAAAGCCAAAAAGGCGCGATTCGCTTACACCATGTATTGCTCATAGTGATTGCAGTCGTGGGCTTGGTGTTGCTGTTCAAAAAAGGTCTGCTACCGGGCATGGATCAATTTCCCTCGATGGCTCAAATCACTAACAATCTGCCCAGCGTCAATTTCAAACCCGCAGGAACGACCAGCTCTAGCTCTGCGGATCAAAATATTAATGCCTCAGTGGCTTCAGCTGAGGGGGAATTAATTAATGATGAGTGGGCGCCCTCAGCAGAAGATAATGAAGTTTATCAAGAACCTAGCAATTCGAGTGACTCCGACTACCCGAGTACTTCACTCATGACCGAGGAAGCCAAACCAGAGCCTAAAAGTGCTACCGTGATCCAAGAAACCGTTCAACGTAAGCGAGTGATTCATGTCACGCCCACTCGCGTCAAAAATCCACCGAAAGAGTTTCCGGCTAATTTAGAGCGTGGTTATTACACCGTACAAACTTATGCAGGCTATGACTCCAAAGTGGCTTATGGGATTCGGCGCTCGTTGGAGGAAGATGGGTACTTGGTTTATATTTATCAGATTGAAGATCGAGTGGGGGTTTTATTTAAGGTACGAGTAGGACGTTATGCCAACCTCAATAGCGCCCGTGCCGTGCGTGATCAAGTCAGACGCCGCTACCCCAAACAGCTAAGCCGTAGTTTTGTGATGATGCATCAGACTCATTGAGCATCATGAGCTGAATAGCGTTTAAGGTTTTAAAAACAACATATATTGCGCATTGTCCAAACCTTTGGTTACGCAAAAAGTACTTTGGCTTAAAGTACTGGGGGCAAGAGTCAGCTTTCCACCCTTATTAATAATGCCACGCGCTGTATCACCACAATTATTTGCCTGTATATGCCCTATAACTCCCATAATGCGGGTAGTGCGATCCGCTTGAAATACTTGAATAGTATCTGTGCCTGGTGAACGTACAAATCTACACGGAGCGGGTATTTGCAACGGTTGTTTATCTTGTTGATTAAGCTGAAAAACACACTGTTGCTGATCTTGCCATAAATACCCTACTGCACCATTCGGCAAGGTGATTTTATCTGTTACGTAAGGCTTATTATCTAACGAAGGTAGTGGCAACTCTGTAATATGTTGAGGTTTAGCGGGGGTGATTTTAACCGAAGGACTGGTCTGATTATCTTGGCAAGCTATTAAAGTACTCAATAATAAGCAGCCACTAAACACACTCAAATAATTCCTTGGCATTATGTTTGCTCCAGAGTAGCGAAAAATACTCCTAAGCCAATCATTAGTTTAGGAGTACTTATTAACTTAATTTAAGTCACGATTGTAATCTAGCACGTAGCCGACTACTGCGCGGAAAGTGGGCGCTTAAAAATTCCATTTGATCAGCCAAAATTTGCCTACCTTGTAAATAGATATATTCGGCATAGGTCGGTTGAAACGGAATCGCCAGTAAAGGCATCTTAGCCTGTTCTGGGGTACGCCCCCCTTTTGAACTATTACAGGTACGACAAGCCGTCACCACATTTGTCCAAGTATCCGCCCCTCCTTGCACGAGTGGGCGAATATGATCACGAGACAAATGTCTTTCCGTAAAGGTCTGACCACAATACATACAGGTATGACTATCGCGACGAAATAGAGCTGAGTTATTTAGGGGGGGTATATAATGCTCTGAATTTAAGCCCTGCTGACTACCCAACGTAGCAATAATAGAATTAATTTCAAGCACACTTTGTTGTCCAGTACGCGAATTGATACCACCATGCACGACTAATAGCGGTGATCCACAAGTATACGCGACCTGATCAGTACAATATAACTTCACGGCAGTTTGATAGTGAATCCATTCAATGGGCAAGCCACTGATATCCGTTCGCAAAATTGCTTGACTCAAATTTTGATCCATATTGCTATCCTTTTGGGCTAGTGTTTCAGCACTGATAGGCTCCTATCCTACTGAGATGATTAACAAAAAATATTAACGTTTGATGACAAGCACTAAACGAGCATATTAACGAAACCTAATGCTTGTCGGTTAGACCTCGATTGGATTATGCTCTACGTTATTGCAACTGTGAAAAGGTAATTATTATGAAATTAGATTTTGGTTATGGCATACCCATGATATTAATTGTGTCATTAATAGCATGGTCTTGGATTAGCTTCTTTTCGGTAGTATTTTTTGGAAATTAAGTTTAACTTCTCAAAATACTAGTAAAAAAAAAGCCGCATCAAGCGGCTTTTTTTATGCAGAGTCTAATCAAAACTCTATTGCAACCGCGTTTTTCAACTTTTTAACCGCCACATTTTCCAACTGACGAATACGTTCAGCGGATACTTTATAGCGCTCTGCTAACTCTTGTAAGGTTGCTTTTTCTTCAGCTAACCAACGACTCGCTAATATATCTCTACTACGATCATCTAACTCACTTAAAGCTGCTGCAAAGCGCTCGCGAGTAAAATCTTCCCACTCCTCGTTTTCGAGTACTTCGCTAGGATCATAGTCGCTACTAGCAATATACTGTTGAGGTGCATAAGATTGCTCACCCTCCTCTTGGTCAGGCGATAAATCAAATGCGACATCTTGCGCACTCATCCGCTTTTCCATTTCTAGAACATCATGAGTACTGACGCCCAAATCAGCCGCAACAGCCTGAGCTTCTTGATGCGATAACCAACCCAAATGAGTTTTACTACTGCGTAGATTAAAAAATAATTTACGTTGCGCTTTAGTAGTAGCGATTTTCACGATTTTCCAATTACGTAGAATAAACTCGTGAATTTCAGCGCGAATCCAATGTACTGCAAAAGAGATCAGGCGCACATTAATCTCAGGATCGAAACGTTTGACTGCTTTCATCAGACCAATGTTCCCCTCCTGAATGAGATCACTTAATGCTAGACCGTATCCGTTATAACCCCGCGCTACTTTAACGACGAAACGTAAGTTATGCAGCACTAGACGTCTTGCCGCATCCAAATCGTCATATAACCGCAGCCGAGAGGCTAATTCTTTTTCTTCGTCGGCCTCTAACACTGGAATCGCATGAATGGCATGGATATAGCTTTCCAAGCTACCGACTGGGCTTGGCAAAGTTGCACCACGTAACATTAATGCTTGAGTCATAACTGGGTAATCTCCTTGAGATAAATTGTTTTTTGTACTTGACATCTGCCTATTTTAGCACTCTTTAATATTGAGTGCTAATATTTTTCATAACGTAGGACTTGACAGCTCGTAAACAGAATGCATACCTCTATACTACCCGTCCTTTAGAGAGTGAGAACGTACTTCTATGATTAATGTATCTTATGCCTCTAGAGTGACACGATTATGCTTGGCCTTAACGATCAACACATTGACTCGCATGATGCTGGCTCAACCCTAGACAGTCCGCCGAACATCACTAATCAAGTGATGCATGAGACCAACTTGCCAGTCGATGCACCATCACAAATTACTCATTTACAACAAGAACTAGCTAAAAAAAACCAACTTATCGAGGAGTTTGAGTACTTACTTGATACCCGTGCTAAACAACTTAATGAAAAAGACGCTACTCTACAAAGCACCATGCGAGAACTACAAACCTACCTAGACGCACAGCAAGCAACTCGTACCCAGCCCCCCGAAATCATCGTTGAAACTAATCAACAACTCACCCTATTACGCAAACAACTGACTGATAAAGACCATGAGCTATATAAGCTTAAATTATATTGGGAAGAAGCAGCTCACCAACGCGATAAACAAATCGAAGATAAAGAGCGCCAATTAGATAAACGTCATCGGGAAATTGAAACCCGCGATAAGCAGCTTGCCAAACGCGATGAGATGATTACAGCATTAGAAGCTAAGCTACTAGAATTAAATCGTTGGACGCACGAACAACAAAAACAACAGGCTCGCACTGCAAATATTGTCGCCGACCATCAACAAATGATTAGCGAACAAGAACAGCACATTCAAGAGCGTAATCAACAGCTTTCTCAATGGGCTGACCGCTTAACACAATTAGAAACTCAACTCACTCAACGTGAAGTACTTATCCAAGAACGTGATAAAGCTATTACTCAACAGCTAAATTTGATTAAGCAACAATCAGAACAATTACAACAGCAACAAATTCTGCTAACAAATCAATCCTTACAGCTCCAAGGTCAAGAACAACAGCTATTAGCACGCGAACAACAACTCAGCTTACGTGATCAACAATTAGCCGAGCGAGATCGACAAATTGCCTTACGCGACCAAGCGACATTGGCAAAAACCGAGTTACTAACCCAACGCGATACGCATTTAACTGAGCAAACCTATCAACTGCATAATCGTGATCAAGCCATTCAAGAGCGTGATGCGATTATTCAAGATTTACAGCAACGTATTGAAAAACTCGACGCTATATTAATTACGCGCCAAACAAAAATTGATGAGCACAATACTCACTTTAGTGATCTAGAAAAAATTCTACTCAAAAAATCTCAGCATATTGAGCATTTAGAACGCAAAATTGCCGAGTGGAATAAGCAGCTTCATCATCGTGATCAAGCGATTGCCCAACAGCAACTACACGTTGCACAACTACAAAATGTTCTACTGGAAAAAGACCAGCTCATGGCTGAGAAAGACCAAACCTTACTCAAACAAAGCTACTCCGCAGAACAACATACCGTGCAGTTAAAAGATTGGGAAAAACAACTGAGCCAGCGTGAACAAGATTTAGAATTGCGCCATCATAGCGTGACTACTTTAGAAGAAGAACTGCGCTCCCAGCTAGAAAAACTGGGGCATCTGTTAAGTACTTCTTACCAAACTCATCAGCAACAGGCGAATGAGACCATCAGAGAGGCTCGACAGCGTTTAATTGAGCGCGAACACCATTTACAAGTACTAGAAAATCAAATCAGTCAGCGCTTAGAGGCTTTACAGGCTTATCATGAGTCTGAAGGGACTCGTTATATTGAAGCTCTCAAACAACGCGAAAAAGTTATTCAACTTAAAACCCAAATGATAGATCAGTTGAATCAGCAACTGCTGGTGAAGGATAAAATTCTACGTCAACGAGAACAGCAATTACGCATTTTAAGTACTTCACCTACGTTTATGCAGGTAGCCCACTAGCACCGTTTGAGTAGTTATGTTATTGAAAGCTCATGACCTCATCGACTGCTATGCAACGCCCCCCCTACTTAAATCAGTACTTAGTTTCGGTGCTGATTGGCGTGTTGACGCTTTTGATCTTAAGTGTGACTTATTACACCGCACACACCACCCTTTATGACAAGCTAGAACAAGACGCGAACTATCATTTAGCTCACTTAAAAAGCAAACTAGATGCCTTACTCAAACGTTATGCTTATCTGCCTATAGTACTCGCCCAAAATCCTACTATTATCGAGTACTTAAACACCACCACTCCCAGTGCTGCTCAACAACACTATCTTAATGAGTACTTAGCTTTACTCAATCAGCAAGCCAATACTCAAGACATTTATTTAAAAAACCCACAGGGGTTAACCCTAGCCGCCAGTAATTGGCAAAATCCTAATACTTTTATTGGGCAAAACTATAATTTTCGCCCTTACTTTCAACAAGCTATGCAGGGTAAATTAGGGCGCTATTATGCGCTAGGTACTGCCTCTAAAGAACGTGGATATTATTTTTCCTATGCGGTACGCGGTAGCACCGGACAAATCATTGGCGTCATCACGGTTAAGGTCAATATTACTCACTTTGAGCAAGATTGGGCACAAGATCAGTCTCCGGCTGAGTTTATGATTACCGATGAGTTAGGAGTGATTTTCATGACTAGCCAAAGTACTTGGTCATTAAAATCGTTATCCCCCTTAAGCCATGAAGCCCGTACCCAACTCAATCAAACCCGCCGCTATAATGGCCAAACTATTTTACCTCTGAGTACTGAGGTCACATTAGGGACTCACTCTACTCAATGGCAATGGAATAACCGCTATTATACCCATACGGCTCAAGTACTTCCCCAAGAAGGTTGGACGGCTCATATTTTAGTCAGTCAAAAGAAAGCCCAACAACAAATTATTCTAACGATGCTGGTAACTTGTATAGTGTTGGGGATGTTGTGGCTAGTCCTTTACTTTGCATGGCGTATGACTACCGAACGGCGTCGCTATGAGCAACAAATACTAGAATCTTTAGAAATTAAAGTTGAAGAACGCACTCTTGAACTCAAACAAGCCCAACACGAACTGATTCAAGCTGCCAAAATGGCTGCCTTAGGTCAACTAGCGGCGGGTATTAATCACGAACTGAATAATCCTTTAAGTGCTATTCGAGTATATGCCGATAATGCTCAGCAATTCATGAGTTTAGGGCGCTATGAATTTGTTAGTGGTAATTTAGCTGAAATCACACAATTGACTGAGCGGATGGCTGCTATTACTCAGCAGCTCAAATTGTTTTCACGCAAAAGTCACGGTGATTTACAGGCCTGTTCTTTAGAAGGATCAATTCAAGCCGCTTTACTGATTATGCATCCTCAAGTACTTAAGCAACGAATTACTCTACAAACAGATTATGCTACGTCTATGCCATTAGTATGGGCTGATCGGATATGGTTGGAGCAAATTATTGTTAATCTAATCAGTAATGCGATTGATGCCACAGCAAATAACTTAGCTCATCGAACTATTCATCTCATGACTCGCTTTGATCAAGAAAGAGTGCATCTGATCGTGCATGACAATGGTTCTGGTATTAAAGAACAGGATTTAGAGCATATTTTTGAAGCGTTCTTCACCACTAAAGCGACAGGGCAAGGATTGGGGCTGGGGCTTTCTATTTCGTATCGTTTAGCTAAAGATATGCAAGGTGAACTCAGCGTCATTAATCATCCAGAGGGGGGCGCTGCGTTTACTTTGAGCTTATTACCTGCAAAAGAACACCATGACGCAACTATTACTGATTGATGATGAACCTATGATTCGCCATTCTGCGAGTCAAACCTTATTACTAGCTGGCTATGAAGTACTCAGTTTTGCTGAGGGAGCTAATGCACTCACTCATCTTACGCCGGATTTTAAGGGGGTAGTCATTAGTGATATTCGCATGCCAACCATGGATGGTTTGGAAGTACTACAACATGCTTTGCATATTGATAAAGACTTACCCGTGATTTTAATTAGTGGTCATGCTGATGTGGCCACAGCGGTGCAAGCCATGCGTGATGGTGCTTATGATTTATTAGAAAAACCCTTTACCGCGACACAATTGCTGGAGGTCGTTAAACGTGCTTTGGAGAAACGCCGCTTAACTCTAGAAAATCGCTCATTAAAAGAAGAACTGACCAGCCGTGAACGTATTGGCCCACGCATCATTGGTCAAGCCCCTATGATTGTGAATTTGCGTAAAATGATTACCCGTCTGGCTCAAGTTGATGCTGATGTTTTGATTTGGGGTGAGACAGGGACTGGTAAAGAGCTGGTCGCTCGCTCTTTGCATGAACAAAGTAAACGCCGCAGTCACAACTATATTGCTTTTAATTGTGCCACCGCCACGCCACTATTATTAGATCAAGAGCTGTTTGGTTATTACTCCGTACAAAACACTAAAACTCGGCATATTGGCAAAATTGAAGCGGCGAATGGTGGGACTTTATTTTTAGATGAAATTGAGCATTTGCCATTAAGTACTCAGGCTACTTTATTACGAGTCCTTCAGGAGCGTTATTTAGAGCACGTTAGCTGGTCTAAAAAAATCCCTTTGAATATTCGTTTGATTGCCTCTAGTCAAATGGATTTAAAAAGTGCGGCTGAGCGCGAGGAATTTAAATTAGAACTCTATTACCGTCTTAATGTCGTCAGTTTAGAAATCCCGCCATTACGAGCCAGACCGGATGATATTCCTCTACTATTTCAACATTTTGTACTCGTAGCCGCAGCACGTTGTGAAACTGAAGTTCCCCCACTGAATCACCAAGCCTTTGAGGTACTACTCAGTTATGACTGGCCGGGTAATGTGCGTGAGCTACGCAATATTGCTGAGCGTTATGTCCTATTAGGGGAAAACTATGGTTATGATCTTGCCGCTCTTATGCAATCAGATAGTACTTTGAGTGGCAGTTCATTAGCGGAAAAAGTAGCCAGCTTTGAAAAAACGTTAATTCGACAAGCGTTAAATCAATTCAAAGGCAATATCCGTCAAGTGACTGAACAATTAAATTGCCCCCGTAAAACCCTCACCGATAAAATGATGAAGTATGGTTTAGATCGTAGTCAGTTTAAAGATCAACTTGAGTAGGTATAGATTTGGATTTCTTCAGCTTCACAGGGGATTCTGTTTTTAGCCAGTCTTGTGCCTGCTCACTAATGGCACGAATGGCAGGGTGTGTAATACGACGCTCGACCGATATGGCATAAAAACGCTCCCAAATATCCTCCGGACTACCAATCAGCTCAGCACCCTCTGCCTTTAGCGTAGCCGCTAATACGGTAGGAGCCGTAAAGACTCCACGTCCAGCTAAACCAAAGGCCTTCATCAAAGCACTATCATCAAACTCACCAACAATTTTAGGCTCAAGATTTTGATTATAAAACCAACGCATCAGTTGAGTACGGATAGCAGCGCCTTCATTGGGCATGAGTAAGGGAGCGTGATGTAAGCATTCAGGAAAACTACCTTGTAAGGTTTGCTTCACTGATTTACTACAGAAAAAACTGATACTACTAGAACCTAAAGGATGACTATAACCTTTGACATTCATAGTAGAGGGCATAGGACTATCCGCAATCACCAACTCCATACGATGAACCGCTAACTCACCTAATAGGTCTGAGAGCTTGCCCTCTGTACAAATAATATGCACAGGTTTAGTCAGTTGCATGGCAGGCTCTAAAATTTTATACACAATAGACTTGGGAACTAAGTCTGACACCCCCACTCTAAATAGTTGAGCTTTTCCCTCAGGATAATGCTGAAGTAGTTCTCGCATTTCAGCCCCTAGGGAAAAAATTTCATCTGCGTATTCGAGAGCCACTTGACCTGCTTCACTCAGTTCTAAATTGCGGCCACGTCTATGAAATAGTTGAGTACCCAAATCCTCTTCCAACATGGCTAGCTGCATACTGATTGTTTGTGGAGTAATATGAAGCCTATCGCTAGCACGAGCGATACTTCCGGCCTTGGCGACTTCTCGAAAATAATATAGATGTTTATAATTGAGCATTGAGAATCATCAACTTTAAATTGATAAAAGGCCAAGATAATCGACTTTTAAATCGATCTTCTTCCACCTATAGTTGATTTCACGATAAATACAAAATTAGGGAGAAAGTATTATGACACTTTCAGAACATGGATGGAACGCTATTATGACGATGGCTACTTTGGCAACCCACGTGGGTGCTGAGGCACTACGTCTTAAGGACATCCGCGCTCAAGTTAAAGTTTCTCGTCCCTATATGGAGCGCACCTTAGCTAAATTACGTCAAGCAGGCTTAGTCGAAGGCATTCGCGGGACGGGAGGCGGTTATTACTTAAGTAAACCCGCACACCAAATTACCCTAGCTGAAATTGTAGCAGCCGCCGAATCCCCAGAGCCTCATGCGCAATGGTTAGATATGCCCGCTAAAACTGTAGAACAAGTGATTACGCAGGAAATTTGGCGCGAAATGGACAATAAATTACACGGTCTATTATCCAGTGTCACCCTAGGTAGTTTATTGAAGATTGAACACAAGCGCGTTGATTACAAGCCTAGTTTAACCGCACGCCTAATCGCTAAAATGTTCCCACCACGCTTGCCAGAACCTGCTACTGGTATGGCTTACTAAAGTAATGCTGAATAGGTAGTGAATTTTCTAAGATGTGCATGCACTTGCACATCTTATCCACTTTTCTTGCATAGTTGCTCAGTAGACTTAATTCACTGACAAAAAATGACGACTTAGCAAACGAAAATATAAAAAATTCGCCCTACATCCTCTCTTAATACTGATTAATCGAGGTTTGCCCGCGTTATGCCTATCACATAGCGTGGGTTTAGCTTTTAGTATAAGTGATTCATAGCAACTAAAAAATTAAGACTTTTATGCTATTGCGATGAAGTACGTTTTAAGAAAAGCCAAGCTATAATGGCCCCCGCAATCGCTCCAAACAAATGCCCTTCCCAAGACACTCCTTTTTGCCACGGCGAAATCCCAAATAGCAAAGTACTGCCATACATCACCAACACCACCATACTAAGCGCTAAGGGAATCAGGCGACGTTCTAAAAAGCCTGATAAAATCACAAAAGTCGCTAATCCAAACACCAAAGCACTGGCACCAATATGTAAAGCGGGTCGACCCAACAGCCATAATAAAATCCCACTCAATAAAGTAATACTGATCACCACCCAGCGCGTATCTGCTCTAGAACCCGCCATCAACACCAATAACACCACTAAAGGCACAGTATTATTCAGCAAATGTGTATAACTACCGTGTAAAAAAGGCATGGTAATAATGCCTACTAGGTGCCCCCCTTGACGAGGGACTAGCCCCCATTGCTCTAAGGGTAAAAAACGATCCAACGCAAACACGATCCAAATCGAAGCAATAAATAAAAATACCCACCACAATTCCGATTTAATGCTATGTGAGTTGTTTTTTTGAGTATTAAGTAAATCAGCCATTGCAACATCCTTCATTGTGGGGAGTACTTTATTCACTTGACTTAGAAAATTTTAAATTTGTTGATCTTTACAGCGTTTCAGCAACTCTTGAATAGGTGCCAACCCTAAAGATCGTACATGTTCAATATTACGCTCTGGCACTGCATCAATATTAGGATGATATTGAATGGCTTGCTCAATACTACTTTCGCGGATGAGATGTAACATGGGATAAGGTGAACGGTTGGTAAAATTATCAACATCATCATAATCCGTCTCTGCAAATTGATAGTCAGGATGAAACGAAGCCACTTGAATAACCCCCTCTAAATCCATCGCTACCAATAAATCCTCAACCTCATCAAGAAAGTCGTTATAAGTTAAAAAATCTTTTAAAACATACGGATGAATCAGCAATGTCGTTTCCAATACCTCAGGCGAAGTACTTACTAAATGCTCTAAAGCGGCTATTAAATCTTGTTTAAGTTGTTTAGTTTTTTGTGCTGCACTGAATTGATAAAGTACTCGATGCTCCAAAGCAGGTTTACGAGCAAAGGGGCATAAATTTTCCCCAATAACCCATTGCTCTACCCAACATTGGGTAGCTTTTAAAATGAATGCCTGTTCGGACATAAAGTACTCACTGTTCTGATTTAATAAGACTCAATTCACGAGACTGGCTGAGTCGGGCTTGCTGCTTTAAGACCCAATGCAGCCACACGCTTAAAAATTGCATTAACAATACCGCACCTGTAAACAAATACACCCCTTGATGAACCGTAACATGCGCCATTGGCCCTAACTTGACTGCTACCAATAACAGCGCCACTACAAAGACATCCAGCATCGACCATTTGCCCCACGTTTCCAAAAAGCTAATCCATAGATGATGGCGCTCTTGATAGCCGCGTGAAGTGTTCGCTACTAGACCTAATATGACGATTTTGACCACCGGCGTAATAATGCTAAACAGCAATAGCACTAAAAATAAGGCAAGCTCTTGTTGATCAAGCAACGTTTGCAAACTAGATACCAAAGAAAAAGAATTTTTAAAAAACCAGAATTTTTCTAACTCAATCAAAGGCGTAAAGATTCCTGCAATAAACAAACTCAATGCTAATAACAGCAATACATTAAAAACCAAACGGGATATTAAACTCACAATGCCTTATCCTACTGAGTCGCTATTAGCTCAAGCATGTTATCATTACAGCTCTTTTAGCGCTGAGAGTGCCATGCCAATTACGGGTAATCTTTCCAAAATGCGAGTGGAGGCCAGTACTCCAGTACATTATTCGCTAGTACTTAATGATAAACCTATCCTACTAAACCCCGCCTTAGGACACTCTATTCGTTTAGAGTTTACGGGACAAATTAATTGCATTCATTGTGGACGCAAGACCAGTAAAAGCTTTGACCAAGGCTATTGTTATCCCTGTTTTACTAAACTGGCTCAATGCGATACTTGTATAGTAAAACCAGAATTATGCCACTATGCCCAAGGAACGTGCCGCGAACCCGAATGGGGCGAACATCATTGTATGCAGCCGCATTATGTCTATCTAGCTAACTCGTCAGGGATAAAAGTGGGTATTACCCGCCATACCCAACTCCCTACGCGCTGGATTGATCAGGGTGCCACGCAAGCTTTACCGATTTTAAAAGTCCCTAATCGTCATACCTCTGGCTTGATTGAAACCACGATTGCTAAGCATGTCGCCGATAAAACTCATTGGCAACGTATGCTCAAAGCAGAAGCCGAGGCCGTTGATTTAAAAGCTAAACGTGATGAGCTATTAGCTCTAGTCCAAGAGGATATAGCTAATTTAGGCTTAGAAGATATTGAGTACTTAGCTGAGGATAGTACAGATTTGACTTATCCCATCCATAACTACCCTGTGAAAGTGACTGCCTTAAATTTTGATAAAACCCCTGTGATCAGTGGAGTGCTTCAAGGCATTAAGGGGCAGTACTTGATACTGGAGAGTGGTGTATTGAATGTGAGAAAATTTAGTGGCTATCAGGTGAATTTCAGTAGTGAAGTACTCGGTATTGAGTAAGTACTTGGCAACCTAGAGAGCAAAGTACTCTCTAGGTTTACAAAATTATTGTGGCTGATTAGCCGCATCAGCATTTTGTTGAGCCGCAATATCAGCATGTACTTTAGCCATATCTAGCTCACGTACTTTGCTAATCACTTCTTCTAGTTGTGACTCGCCTAACATACCCGGCTGAGCAAATAACACCACTTGTTCGCGGAAAACCATCAGTGTCGGAATCGAACGAATTTGGAAGTGAGCTGCTAAGTCTTGCTCATCTTCAGTATTTACTTTAGCAAATAAAATATCAGTGTGTTTGTCTGATACTTTTTCAAAAGTAGGGGCAAATGAACGGCAAGGACCACACCAAGGTGCCCAGAAATCAACGATTACAATATCATTTTCCGTAATCGCATCATTAAAACTATCAGCAGTAACATCAACAGTTGCCATGACAACTCCTAAATCAAATTCTAATAAAAGATCAATCAAAGCAACACGTTTGGGTTGTCCGATCAATGCTATGTAGCGTAGCACATAAACCCATGTGGGCACTATTAACCCTGACTCCCCCATTTGAGTTGTAGCGTTTGAGCAATATTAAGATGATCGAGTACTCGCGCCACCATAAAATTAATCAGATCATCAATCGTTTGGGGGCGATTATAAAAGCCCGGATTCGCGGGCATAATGACCACACCCATCCGTGAGAGCTTGAGCATATTTTCCAAGTGAATATCCGAAAAGGGCGTTTCACGAATCACTAAAATCAGCTTTTTGCGCTCTTTTAAAGCCACATCAGCGGCACGTTCGATCAGATTACGACTACTGCCACAAGCGATTGCTGAAAGGGTTGCAGTCGTACAGGGACATACCACCGTAGCATCTGCCACACCGCTACCACTCGCAATTGGCGCCATCCACTGCTCACGCTCAAAGACTTGCAGTTGCCCCTCTTGTGCTTGATAAAGTTTAGTAAAGTACTCAGCAATTTCAGCCGCACGTCCAGGAATTCGATGATCAGTTTCGGTATTAATCACCAATTGTGCCGGACGTGAGAGCAGTAAATACACTCGACACCGAGCTTTAATCAACTCTTCCAACAAACGCAAACCGTATTGAGCACCGGAGGCGCCTGTCATTATTAAAGTAATCGTGGGGGCGTTTTGCAGCATAGCGTTTAGGTAGTACTTAAAGAGCGTAATAGTTTGTCATGAATCCCCCCAAAACCGCCATTACTCATCACTAATAAATGGTCACCGCTGTGTGCTGCTTGAGCCGCTAATTGAGCTAATTGATCAATATCGTGAAGTACTTGTGCTTTGCCCTGTAACTCATCCACGACACCGGATAAATCCCAATCTAAACCAGCAGGTTGATATAAAAATACTTGGTCAGCAGCCTGTAACGATTGAGCTAATTGTTCTTTATGTGTACCCATCCGCATGGTATTGGAGCGCGGCTCTAATAAAGCAATAATCCGTGCCTTACCCACTTTAGCGCGTAACCCTGCTAATGTAGTGGTAATCGCAGTGGGGTGATGGGCAAAATCATCATAAACTGTCACATTGCGTACTACGCCACGCTGTTGCATACGACGCTTTACGCCTTGAAACTCAGACAGTGATTGAATAGCTACGTCAACAGGTACTCCAACATGACGTGCAGCAGCCATTGCCGCTAAAGCATTATTGACATTATGCTGACCTAACATTGACCATTTGACTGTACCTAGTACTTTACCCTTATGGAGTACTTTAAACTCACTACCGTCAGCATTGATTAATTCAGCCTGCCATTCCCCCTGCCCCGCAAAGTACTCAACAGGTGTCCAACAGCCTTTATCCAACATAGTTTGTACGGTACTTTCCAGCCCATTGGCGACCACTAAACCATTACGTGGCACCGTACGAATGAGATGATGGAATTGGGTTTGAATCGCCTCGACATTCGGGAAAATATCAGCGTGATCGTACTCAATATTATTGACGATTAAAGTACGTGGATGGTAATGCACAAACTTAGAGCGCTTATCAAAAAACGCGGTGTCGTACTCGTCGGCTTCTACCACGAAAAAGGGACTTTCAGCGCTTAAACGTGCCGAAATATCAAAATTTTCCGGTACGCCACCGATTAAAAACCCAGGCTTTAAATTTGCGTATTCTAATATCCACGCCACCATGGTCGATGTAGTAGTTTTGCCATGAGTACCTGCCACACCAATGACCCAACGATTTTTTAAAATATGCTCATATAAAAATTGTGGCCCTGAAGTGTAAGGAATATTACGTTCCAATAAATACTCGACTACTTCCAAGCCACGCTTCATGACATTGCCTACCACGACTTGATCGACATGGGCAGGAATGTGTTCCGGTTTATAGCCTTGACTGATAGTAATGCCTTGTTCTTCGAGTAAAGTACTCATCGGCGGATAAACATTAGTATCTGAGCCTGTGACGATATAACCACATTCACGGGCTAATAGCGCAAGGCTACCCATAAACGTGCCACAAATGCCTAAAATATGAATATGCTTTGCTGTCATAGCCCTAAAATCTTTTTGGTTAGAATCAATACGAATCAGAGTAAAAGTACTCAGCTTGATTATGGCTGAAAATGCCATGAGTACTTACTTAATAATATGGGTCTCAATCACATCATTGAGCGGAATCGGACGACTAATGCCATACCCCTGCCCATACTCTACCCCAATTTCACGGAGCAAATTAATAATACGCTCATTCTCCACAAACTCAGCAATGGTTTGCACCATCATTTTTTGCCCGACTTGGTAAATGGACTGCACCATCGTGTGTGCTACACCATCATTGAGAATGTCTTTAATAAAGCTACCATCAATCTTTAGATAATCCACTGGCAAAGACTTTAAGTACCCAAAGGAGCTAACTCCCGTTCCAAAATCATCCAAAGAGAAACTACAACCTTGAGCTTTAAGAGTAGCAATAAACTTTTGTGCCAGACCCAAGTTGCTAATGGCAACCCGCTCGGTGATCTCAAAACACAGCATCTTGGGATTAATCCGAAGCGTTTTAATCTCGTCTAAAACATAGTCTAAAAAGGCAGGATCATCCACGCTTTGCCCTGATAAATTAATCGCAAACATAGGCAAAGGATCACGCTGATTAATACGCTGCAGCTCCACAAATAAGGCATGTACTACCCAACGATCCAAACGAGGCATCATAGAGTAGTACTCTGCTGCTGGAATAAACTCATCGGGTGAAATAGGCTGACCATTCTCATCAAATAAACGTAAAAGTACTTCGTAATGATCGAACGGTCTTTTAAATTTATCTGGATTTAAGGCTTGTATAGGTTGAGCAACTAAACGGAACTGGGAAGCTTCAAAAGCTTTTTGTAAACGACCTAACCAGATTAATTGCCCACGATGCTTTTTGACTTCACTATCATCGGGACGATAAAGATGTAAATGGTTGCCGCCCTTAGATTTGGCAACACGGCACGAGGCATCGGCTAAGGACAGTACTCGGTTCGGTGTACCTGAGCGCTTATAAATAGGTACGAACCCAATGCTGGCAGTAATTTTATGCGGACGAGCATTCCAATAAAAAATATACGACTCAATCTGTTGGCGAATTTTTTCAGCCGTTTTAAGTGCTTCAATAGGTTCTACTTCACGAAATAAAATACCAAACTCATCGCCTCCGATACGCGCTAGTACATCTCGTTCTTGCTTAATGGACTCTTTTAACAAACCTGAAATACGCTCAATAAAGGCATCCCCTGCACTGTGTCCGACGGTATCATTAATCATTTTAAATTGATCAAGGGCTACATGAATGAACGAGTGTTTAACCCCTTGCTGACGAGCTTCATCTAGAGCATTTTTTAAATGCATTTCAAAGCACTTACGATTTAATAAGCCTGTGCGTTGATCATGCATTTCCAAATAATCTAACTTGGCTTGCAAGGCTCTTACCTCTGCATGATCGCGCAATAATAAAAGCGTAAATAAGTGCTTACTTCCCTCTAGGCGGATAAGACGTGATGTATAAGTCGTATGTAAATCAGTAATTTCCTTAGTATTTAGAATACAAGATTTATACGTGGTGGTGGACGACTGTAATGCATGAGAAGGTGTAGACCAATGGAGGGGAATTCGTTTGACAGGATCAATCAATTCAAAAATCGAACGATATGGCTTATTACGGGTGTTTAAGAGTCGAAAGCGCATCAGCTTTTCAGCCGCTGGATTCATAAACTCGACAAAGCCACGTTGATCTACTAGTACTGCAATTTCATCTATATCAATTAATGAGTTTACCAGTACTTCGAGTTGAATCAGTTGCAGACGCTGTTCTGCTTGTTGTTTAAACCACAATACTAGTCCGGTCGCAGCTAGAATAACCGCTACTATTATAATAATGAATATTTCTAATCCAATCGTTGTGGGTAAAAATGACGTATTGTCCACCCAAAAATCCCCAATGGCTGCTTATTATATATACAGGGAATCCATTAAATTAATAGTTTTGTGAATACTGATTAGTTTAATGGCAAATTTTGTAGTGCCTGTAGGGTACTCCAAAACGACTGAATCGTAACTGTTTAAGGGGTTGAACGGTTAACATAAAAAAGCCATCACTGTTTGCACAGGATGGCTTCTAAGCAAAATCTTAATAATAATCTAAGATTATACTTTTTCTTTAATACGAGCAGCACGACCGGTTAAGCCACGGAGGTAATATAACTTCGCACGACGTACGTCACCGCGACGTTTTACTTCGATAGAGTTAATAGAGTGGCTGTAAGTTTGGAATACACGCTCTACACCTTCACCGTAAGACATTTTACGTACTGTGAAAGAAGAGTTTAAACCGCGATTACGCATAGCAATTACAACACCTTCATAGGCTTGTAAACGCTCTTTGTCACCCTCTTTAAAACGCACACTGACTACTACTGTGTCCCCTGCTTGGAAGCTAGGGATAGTTTTGGTCATTTGTTCTTGTTCAAGTTGTTGAATAATGTTGCTCATGGGATAAAACCTCTGCTGAAGCCTGTTGTTCCTGTCGATATTCCTCAAGCAAAACAAGGTCCGCTTGAGACAACGTTTTCATCTTTAATAAGTCAGGACGGCGTTGCCAAGTCCGACCTAATGATTGTTTTCTACGCCATCGTGCTATAGCTGCATGATTACCACTTTTAAGTACTTCGGGAATGGCTAACTCATCAACGACTTCTGGACGGGTATAGTGTGGACAATCTAATAGACCATCACTAAAAGAATCCTGTTCAGCTGACTCGGCATGCCCTAAAGCTTCGGGAGTTAAGCGCGTCATCGCATCAATAATGACCATCGCTCCTAATTCACCACCACTTAAAACATAGTCACCAATGGAGCATTCAAGATCCACTGCTAACTTAATCACACGCTCATCAATACCTTCGTAACGTCCACACACTAGTATCAACTCATTAGTTTGAGCTAATTCTTTCACTAATGTTTGAGTCAGTACTTTGCCTTGTGGACTTAAATAAAGTACTTTACCTTGGTTTAATTGTTTGGCATCTGCAATGGCTTGCAATAAGCAATCCGAGCGCATCACCATGCCGGGGCCGCCGCCGTAAGGTCGATCATCTACGGTTTTGTGTACATCATTTGCGTAGTCACGCGGGTTAATACAATTTAATGTCATTAAACCCCGATTAACTGCTCGCCCTATTACTCCAGATTGGGCAACACTAGTCACTAACTCTGGAAATAAGGTGATTACATCAAAACGCATGATTAAAAATCAGCATCCCAATCTACGGTTAGGAGCTTATCCTCTAAAGAAACACTAATAATGACTTGCTCAATAATCCAAGGCACTAAGCGCTCACGCTCTCCTTGCACTACTAAAACGTCATTCGCTCCTGTTTCTACTAGAGCAGTTACTGTGCCAAACTCAATACCCTGAAGATTAATAACTTTCAAACCAATTAAGTCTGACCAGTAGTACTCGTTATTATCTAACTTAGGTAGTTGTTCACGCTCCACTGCTATTTCATAACCATTTAATAGTTCGGCTTGATTGCGGTCATCAATACCGTCGAGCCAAGCTACTAAGGTTTTGCCGTGTGGTTTACCGCTTTTAACTTTAATGATTTGAGGCTGCCCATTTTTAATGAGTTGCCAAGGACGATAGCGTAGTATTTTTTCGGGAGGATCGGTAAAAGAGAGTACTTTTACCCACCCTTTAACACCATAAGCTCCTGCAATTTTACCCATGATAATTAGGGGAGCATCAGAGGAACTCATAGCTTAAGTACTCTACTATTAAGCTGCTGCAGGAGCAGATTCTTTCATTAACTTCGCTACACGGTCAGAAGGTTGAGCACCTTGTGATAACCAGTAGTTAGCGCGCTCAGCATTAATGCTTAAACGTACTTCTTGGCCACGTGCAACTGGATTGTAAAAGCCAATGCGCTCAATGTAACCACTGTCACGTGGTTTGCGGCTATCACTAACAACTACGTGATAAAATGGGCGTTTTTTAGCTCCGCCTCTTGCTAAACGAATACTGACCATGCGTTAAACCTTTATAAAATCCAAACTATTTCCCCAACTATAATTTAGCGGGTCAAAGTAAACGGGCAATTGTACTGAGTTTCGTAAAAAAAGAAAGGGTTTTAAGTTATTAGCCTCTGCCTTTAATAAAAAAAGCCCTGTAAGAGTTACAAGGCTTTTTCGGGGTCTTTCTTGTAATAACTAAAAAATGATTACATAGAGACCAGTTGTGTAGTACCAGCACCACCCAAATAGCGATAATGTCCCGTAATCGGTAATGTAAAGATCATATCTTCCATTTTGACACCACGAGCATCAATATGATGAACGATTAGTGGACGTCTTGGATCCTGATCTGAATAACGATCTACAACAATACCAATGTGCTCTTGATCTCCCCCTAAACTCCACGTCACAACATCACCAGGTTGGTAATCGTCAGGATTACGAGAGGTGGGTAGGCGTTGACCGTAACGCGCCAAAAACGCTTTCAAGTTATGCACTCGGCGGTGATCGATATTGGTATCAGGGATTGATAGTCCCCACTTAGGTAAATTGGGATAGACATTAAAGTTATAAGTCATATCTTCATGTACTAAGCGTTGTAAATCAATTCCCAAACTACGATAAGCACGAATCACTACATCACTGCATACACCAATATTGGAAGGTACATCACCATTAGGATAACGAATGGGTATGTAACGTCCGTCATACATTACACTGGTGTGTGTGCGACTAATGGCAGCATTGGATAAACGCATAGGATCAATCACAGGTGCCATAGCAATTTGAATTAATTGCTGTCTAGGTGCCGCTTGCGTTTGATTATCCCAAGTACGATTTTGAGTTTGTACTTGCCGAGCTTGTGCGAGTTGCTGGCGTGAAACACGATAATTTCTAGGTGCCCGTTGAGCTTGTGGTTGAGGTCGGCTTGCTACCTCGTTACGGTGGCGTTGCTGATCTTGCTCCCACTTCCGTTGATAGTTGAGCCATTGCTCTTCTCGATCATTAAAGCGATTTTGATTACTCGCTACTACGGTTGCAGCCGTTTGAGAACGTATGGTTTTCTTAACTACAATCGGCTTTTTAGCAGGTGTCTTGGTAACAGTTGTAGTCTTAGTAGTCACTGTTTTGCTACTTACACTACTATTTTTAATATCGCCAAAACTTGTTTCTGATAATACGGAACTCGTATCAGAAGCTGAATTAGTACTTGCTGAAGTAGCTGTATCCGCTACTGGAGCAGGCGCAGAACAACCTGAGAAACCACCTACTATTACGGTAGATGTTACTAAGGTAACTCCTGTACTAAATGCCTTTCTCATGAACATACCAATATTCATTGTCCACCTACTGGTCATTGCCTCTACCCTGAGAAGCCCGTTGATAAAGCCTACTAGCTTTTATAATCAACGGGCACTAAATGTTCACTGAACTAAAGCCAACTTAAACCTTAATAGGTTGGGCAAGTAGGTTGATAAGGCGTTTTTACAAGCCCCCAACGATACTCTAGTGGCGCATGCGGATCAGATACTAATAGTTTATCTTCAACGTTTTTACGTAAATCGCGAAGGGTCATATAGTATTCTTCACCTAGTGTCATTTGAACCATGCAAAATTTATTTAACAAATCCATTTCACTTTTAGGTGGTTTATCGCGTGAGAATACCGCTTTTGCCCAGCGTGCTGGCACCGAGCTGGGGTCAAAGCGTCCGATGCGATCTAGGTGATGACGTACAGAATCAAAGAACATCGTTAAGCGCTTATCACGCCCTGGTGTAGAATGATCATCGTACTCTTTAGCATTCATACATTGGCGCCCTTCACGGCGAACTTTTTGCAAGTACCATAAAGCATCATACACATACACACTACGATCATTTGCGTACATGCATAAGGCTAACAACAAACGCAAGGTTTTCTCGTCTGGTTTTTCAGCACGTTTACCTAGTTTACGAGAAATCACATCCGTAAAAGCGACATAGTCAAAGTTTAAATCACGCGCTAAATCAAACTGTTCAGTGCTATAGCCAGGTTGTTGACTTTGCGCTAGTTTAATATTTTGGGGTTGCTTAAAACGGCGATATCCATCCATGTAACTTTTATCTTCTGGTACATAGAAAGGAAATGAAGGAGTGCGCAACAAGTAACGTGCTGATTTAGGCGTGGTAGAAGCTTGAACTTCAGCAATACCTGCATCAGTCACATTAACAATTTGATAAGAGTGGACACCAGGCGCTACATACAGATCACCCGGCTTAATATCAGCTAAGGCAATAGGATAGGTATCTTGACGTAATGACTTAGTACTAGTCATGTCGCCTACATACTCCATAAACTTACGTACCCGCATAGGAGGAGGTAAATTATCCCACGTTTTCATATCATTACTAATCAACTTACCGGGTGACTGTTGATTATTAACCACGAAAGGTAAATTATTCTCATAAGAAAACATCAAGCGCATTGAATACACAGCATCCGCGCAGTCATTTTCAAATTTGTAATAAATAGGCTTAGCGGGGTTCATGAAAATGTCATCTTTAAGATTCGTTTTCACCCACGCACGATAACGTTCTTCCCACGTATCGTCCCATTGATTGGAGGACTCCCAAACAGCTGCATTAGCTGAATGCGTTAAAACAGATAGACTGGCGACTAGTAACAGCGCCAATTGTTTGATTGTTTTCATAGATCCTAAAGACCACCTGACAAAATGAGTAGCAAAGTGTTTATCCAACCTAAGACCCAATGCTTAAAATTAATAAGGTACTTAGCCTAATTGGCAGCATCAATAATTTCAAGCCAAAAAAAATGCCCGGTTATGATGTATAACCGGGCATATTCTTCATACCTAATGATTTAATGCTTAGGTAATGACATTACCCAACGCACAATCATTACTCAGCTTGCATTTGCATTAAAGCTTCGCGAGTAGCTGGTGTTAACATAACTGGACCTTTGTAGTTACCTTTTGCTTTTACAGAAGGAACTTTCACAACTGGTACTTGTACTTGTACTGGACGTTGTGGTTGTGGACGTACTACTGGGCGAACGTTACCTGGGCGTACTACTGGGCGAACGTTACCTGGACGTACTACTGGGCGAACGTTACCTGGACGTACTGGGCGAACGTTACCTGGACGTACTGGACGTACTTTGCCTGGACGTACAGCAGGACGTGAACCACATTTGCTGCAATCATATTTAATAACAGTTTTAACTGTTGGTTGAACAGTTTCTGTTACTTCAGTAGTTGTAGTAGTGGTATCAGTACCAGCAGATTCTTGAGTAGCTTGTTGAGAAGTTTGTTGGCTACCAGAAGCTTGTTGTGTAGTTTGTTGAGCTGGACTAGCACTAGCATCAGCAGATTGTTGGCTACAACCAGTAGCAAACATACCCATTACCATTAATGCTGCAAGTGTTAGTTGAGTTTTGATTTTCATGAGTCTTCGTCTCTTTGTTGTTTAAATGAAAGCATCTTCATAATATCTGTTATTTGTTGCCTAAATGCAACAAAATCAGATTAAGCGACATTATTAAGACTTAAAATCTTTTATAATCAGGTTGTTAAGTCTTACTTAGATTGAGACCAGCAGTTAGTTATGCACAACAACCAACAAGCTACCCAGTAATAACTCAGCTTTAATGATGTGATAGATATGCAGTCCGCTAGACTAGGATTGCAACAATAACCTGATCCCATCGCTAATAGGATAATCCTGACAGAGTTATGGTTGGAAAGCCCGAAAAGTGTAGAATCCCAATCTGAATGTTGCTCCAGCTTTTATGTAAAAGCCTATTTTATATACTAAAGCAATCCCTTAGTTTAAATTAATGTATTAGCACTCCCTGACTAATACACCAAGCATAAATACTTAAATCTACATAATAAAGCCATGTATGCCTGAGTTCAGTATGTCTCATATTTACCACATAAACAAGTTGTTTATGCCGATGAACGCTTTATTCTATTTGTTTTACTAATGCAACACTAGCTCTTTTCTATAAAAGTCTTATTAAGACTTGGATTATATTAAGAAAATCCACAAAAACAAAACGTCCAATCTTATTGCTAAGACTGGACGTTAACATGATTGAGCTTAACTCAAGCTAATCGAGTACTAAATTTTACTCAGATTATTGCGCTTTTTGATAATCACTCATCATTTTTAAAGTAGCTGGATTATAGCCGATTGGGCCTTTGTAGTTACCTTTTGCTTTTACAGGTGGTACTACAACTACTGGAGGTTGCACAGGAGGCAAAGGACGTGGTACTGGACGTACTACAGGTGGACGATGTTGTCCTTGTGGGCGCTTGCCAGCTGGACGTTTTGGTTTAGCAACACCACCACGGCAACCATAAGCGTGAGTATGATTACGGTTAGTGAATGGGTGAGCATGAGTTACACTGTTGGTGCAGCCAGGAATAGCTGGATGAGTGTGTAACCATTTGTTACCCATTGGGCGTGCAGGACGTTTGCCAGCCGGACGGCTTGGACGTTTCACAACTTTGCCACTTGCTTTTTTGCAGCTATAGCTGTGCTTGTGACCACGGTTAGTATATGGGTGGCTATGAGTGATAGAGTTAGTGCAACCAGGGATAGCTGGGTGAGAGTGAGTCCATTTGCCACCCGCTGGACGACCACCAGGACGCTTGCCACACTTGCTGCAATCAACAACAGTACGTACCACTTCTTTAACAACAGTTTTGCTGCCTTCTTCGACAACAACTTTATCACCTTCTTCAACAGGAGCAGCTTGTTGAGAAGTTTGTTGAGTCGTTTGCTGTGAAGTCGTTTGTTGACTAGTTGCTTGAGTTGTTTGTTGAGCAGGGCTTACGCTGGCATCGGCTGATTGTTGGCTACAACCAGATGCAAACAGACCCATTGCCATTAACGCCGCTAGTGTAAGCTGAGTCTTGATCTTCATAATCTTAAGTCTCTTTCGTTGTTTAAGGGAAAGCATTTTTAAATATAGCTAATAAAATTATTAACTACGTCATAAATATCTAGCACGAACTGAACACCTTAAGCCTAACCCATAAGCTAGCTAATTTGACGCACTCCATGCCTCTTGGGGTGATATGGATTCCCCACATGCTTAAGTTGCACTGAATAAATGAAAAGTTCAATAGTCAAATACAACAAAGTTGCGAGAAAACCCATTTTTGACACTAAGAAGTGCTTTTTTGCAACAAACTAAGCTTTCTTAACTTGTAGCTAATAACTTTCATTAGTTCAAGCATAAAAGAAATTAGGCTAAAAGCTTTGGTCAGTGAGCACCAAAATTCTCTTAGGAAAAATAATAAACAAGTTAATGTAATTAAATTAACCTATTGCCTGATTTAATTAATTCCATAAATAAATTAGGCAATAGGAAGATATTAAAAACTTTAATTCAAAAAGAATTAAGGTAAACTTCCACCCGCTGGTGGTAAACCGCCGCCAAATGGCATACGACCTTTCATAGTTTGCATTAACTTGCGCATTCCGCCCTTTGAGAACTGTTTCATCACTCTACTCATTTGCATATGCTGTTTAAGCAGACGATTAACATCCTGCACCTGCAAGCCACAACCAGCAGCGATCCTACGCTTGCGAGAGGCTTTAATAAGATCAGGATCACGCCGCTCTTGCAGAGTCATTGAATTAATAATAGCAATCATTCGGCGAATTTCACGATCATTATCTTTATTTTTTATGTGATCTGGAATTTCCGACATACCCGGCAGCTTATCCATTAAGCTAGCCATACCTCCCATTTTGAGCATCTGTTGCATTTGCTCACGCAAATCCTCAAAGTCAAAACTTTTGCCTTTATTAATCTTCTGTGCAAGCTTTTTGGCTTTATCATGATCAACTTGACGTTGAGCTTCCTCAATCAAACTGAGTACGTCACCCATACCCAAAATTCGCGAAGCCATACGATCTGGATGGAACGCCTCTAAGGCATCGAGCTTCTCACCAACACCAATAAACTTAATTGGCTTGCCTGTAATATGGCGTACAGATAAAGCCGCGCCACCTCGGGCATCACCATCAGCCTTGGTTAATATCACCCCTGTTAAAGGCAATGCATCATTAAAGGCTTTTGCGGTATTGGCAGCATCTTGCCCAGTCATACTATCTACAACAAATAGTGTTTCTACAGGTTTGACAACTGCGTGCAAATCTTGAATTTCAGCCATCATTTCAGCATCAACGTGTAGACGTCCTGCAGTGTCGATGATGAGTACATCAAAGTACTTTAATTTAGCCTCGGCTAGAGCGGCTTTAGCAATCGCCACTGGTTGTTGGTCAGGCTGACTAGGGAAGAAAACTGCCCCTGTTTGGCTGGCAACTGTTTCTAATTGTTTAATAGCAGCAGGACGATAGACGTCACAACTCACTACCATCACATTCTTTTTTTCGCGCTCTTTCAAAACGCGGGTTAGCTTACCCACTGTAGTGGTTTTACCCGCACCTTGTAAGCCTGCCATTAAAATAACCGCAGGCGGTTGGCTATTAAGCGCTAAAGCTTCATTAGCCTGTCCCATGATAGTCACTAACTCATCATTGACAACCTTAATGAGTGCCTGACCCGGTGTTAAACTACTAAGTACTTCTTGCCCCACGGCACGCGCTTTAACATTCTCAATAAAACTACGTACTACAGGTAAGGCAACATCTGCTTCCAACAAAGCCATACGCACATCACGTAAAGCCTCTTTAATATTATCTTCGGTTAAACGCGCTTGTCCGCGCAGCTTTTTAACTGTTTGGGACAAGCGTCCACTTAAATTTTCAAACATGACTTTCTTCTTATGCTAGTCCGAATCAGGTACATGTTGGTATGATATCATCAAATGTGCTATTTCATTGCACTGGTCACGAAATAGCTTGCTTATTTTCACAAAATCTTTTGTAGCACAATGACAATAACGATGACCCTGTTGGCGATGATAGCTTGGTTTCTAATTTGGCTTATTCTTGTACAACAACTGACAAAAAAACCCAATCATACTTTTTTACCTTGGTTAAAAACGCAGTGGCTCAAACCCTTGACGCTAATTGCACTAGCCTGCCACGGCTTGAGCCTACTGTGGCTCACTAGAACGCCCTTGGGGTTAGGCTTAAACTTCAATGCAGCAGCGTCCTTAACTATGTGGCTCACTAGTTTATTGTTGCTCATAGCGCAGCTAAAACGCCCTGTACAGAGCTTGAGTCTATTCATCATTCCTTTAACCATTCTTAGTTTAACTATTCAATTACTACCACAACCAACTAGTACTGCTATTCAATTAAATAGTGGATTAAGCCTGCATATCATTATTTCTTTGCTGGCTTATAGCATGCTAACGCTAGCCACTTTTCAAGCTATTTTATTGTTTATTCAAAACCACTATCTACATACTCGCCAATCTAATTTAATAATACGCTCCCTCCCCCCACTATTAGATATGGAAGAACTACTCTTTAGTATTATTAAAATTGGAGTCTTATTACTAACCGTAGGTTTACTAACAGGCTTTATTTATCTACATGACCTATTTGGTCAGCATGTTGCTCATAAGACTATTCTCTCCATAATAGCATGGCTAATTTTTGCCACGTTATTAATAGGTCACTGGCGTTATGGTTGGAGAGGACGTTTAGTAATACGTTGGACATTAGTGGGTAGTGTATTTTTAATGCTGGGCTTTTTGGGTAGTAAATTTATTACCGAGTACTTGGTAAAGAACTAATGAACATTAATGAAATACCTATTAGTATTTTAGTTATAACTTTGGTTGTTTTATTTGCCCTATCCGCCTTTTTTTCTGGCTCTGAAACAGCACTCATGACACTAAATCGCTATCGATTAAAACATTTGGCTGAGCAGAATAATAAAGGGGCAATTTTAGCTCAAAAACTATTAGAAAAACCTGAGCAACTCATTGGTATGATTTTACTAGGGAATAATTTTGTTAATATTATTATTACTCAATTAGCCACTTTTTTAGGATTCAGATTATTCGGTGATGCGGGACTAGCTCTAGCGACGGGCATTCTTACTTTATTATTGCTTATTTTTGGTGAGGTGATGCCGAAAACGGTAGGCGCTCTTCATCCTGAGCGCATCGCCTATCCAGCGGCCTATGTTTACACTCTAGTACTTAAAGTTGTCTGGCCATTAGTAGGGTTGGTTAATACCTTAGTCAGTGGATTATTAAAATTATTTGGTTTGAAATCAGATAGTACTAGTCATATTGCTCTAAGCCGTGAAGAGTTAAGAAGTGTCGTCACAGCAGCAGGCACTACGATCCCTAAAAATCATGTCGATATGCTAGTGAGTGTCATTGACTTAGAATCTTCGACTATTGAAGATGTAATGATTCCCCGCAGTCAAATTTATGCAATCGACTTAGAAAGTGATTGGAGTACCATTGAAAAACAAATTACTCGTAGTAACTTTACTAGAATTGTGATTTATAAGGGTAGTCTAGATAACATTCAAGGCTTCGTTCATGTTCGCAAATTATTCCCTTTATTAAGAGAGGGCTATCTCACTCGAGAAAAGCTAGAAAGCATTATTCGTCCCGCCTATTTTGTCCCAGAAGGGTTAAGTCTTACACAGCAACTCATTAACTTTAGAGAAGAGGCTCGGCGTATTGCTTTAGTAGTAGATGAGTATGGTGAGGTACAAGGCTTAATCACAATGGAGGATATACTAGAAGAAATCGTCGGTGAGTTTTCTACAGTTCCTCCTAGTTTTTCACGTAGTATTCAACATAAAGATGATGGTAGTGCATGGATAGATGGTGGAATGCATTTAAGGGATATTAATCGTCTATTAGAAGTTAACTTACCTACAGATGGAGCCAAAACTTTAAATGGTCTAATCACCGAACATTTACAGGCTATACCTGTACCTGGTATGTCAGTACTTATTAACAAGTATCCTATTGAAATTCGAAAAACTCGTAAAAATGTAGTTAAAACTGCTATTATCTACCCCAATCTAACTCAAAATAACTCCTCAGAAACCTCCAATGGCTAAAGCTAAAACTCAGTATATTTGCTCCCAATGTGGTACATCACAAAATAAATGGATAGGACAATGCCCCGATTGTGGAGAGTGGAACACTTTAGAAGAAACCATTGTTAACACAACCCCTACGCCTAAAAGTACTAATCCACGTTTTGGTGGTTATGCAGGTGATCGCATTCAAATTCAATCTTTAAAAGATGTGAATGTACAAGAAGACCCACGAATGCCAACTAGTATGACCGAGCTTGATCGTGTATTAGGGGGTGGGCTCGTGACAGGCTCGGTAGTGTTGATTGGCGGTGATCCCGGTATTGGCAAGTCCACTATTTTATTACAAGCTCTATGTGGTTTGCCTGAAGTACCTAGTCTTTACGTAACAGGCGAAGAGTCCATGCAACAGGTGAGTTTACGAGCGCATCGGTTAAACCTGCCCGCTGGACATTTAAGATTATTAACCGAAACCTGTGTTGAGACTATTATTGCTCTAGCCATGATTGAAAAGCCTAAAATCATGGTGGTGGACTCGATTCAAACCATTTTTACTGAGCAACTACAATCAGCCCCTGGTTCCGTGAGCCAAATCCGCGAAGCAGCTGCCCAATTAGTTCGTTTTGCTAAACAAACCCAGACTTCGCTTTTTATCGTGGGTCATGTGACTAAAGAAGGTACTTTGGCAGGCCCTCGAGTACTCGAACATATGGTGGACACAGTACTTTACTTTGAAGGTGATCCGGGTGGAAGGTACAGGATTTTACGCGCCGTTAAAAATCGCTTTGGGGCAGTGAATGAGTTGGGCGTGTTTGCTATGACGGAAACTGGCTTACGTGGAATTAGTAATCCGTCAGCTATTTTTCTGTCACGTCATGAAGAACCTGTAGCCGGTAGCGTCATCATGGTCACACGTGAAGGTACTCGCCCTTTACTAGTAGAAGTACAAGCACTAGTTGATAGTAGTCATGGGGGACACTCAAGACGCTTAACCTTAGGTTTGGAACAAAACCGCTTAGCTATGCTACTGGCAGTACTGCATAGACACGGTCAAATCTCGATGTTTGATCAAGACGTATTTATCAATATCGTAGGGGGTGTTAAGATTTCAGAAACAGCAGCCGATTTACCATTATTGTTAGCTGCTTTATCTAGTTTTAAAAACCGTCCATTACCTTCGGACTTAATTATATTTGGGGAAGTGGGTTTAGCTGGCGAAATACGCCCCGTCCCTAATGGTGAAGAGCGTTTACATGAAGCTGCTAAACATGGTTTTAAACGTGCCATTATACCAAAAGCGAATAGACCTCATGGTACTATTCAGGGTATGGACATCATTGCTGTGCCAAGATTAGATAAAGCGATAGAGGTTTTGATGTAAATTTGCCACACGTTTATCTCAGGGCTGTTGACTAGACGCAACATATATAATAGTTTTAAGCCAGTGTTGAGGTCGCAATTTCAATTTCACAAATCTGGGTCTTGTGCGGCTTTCACGTAGGCTCCTAATAGTTAATTTCCCCTTTTTAATTTCTAAAGAAAAGGTTCTATCGCCGCCTGAGCGCACATATCCGGGGAGTATATGTCTTGTCTTTTGAGGATTTAGGTTTAAATAAGGATTTTGTAGCCAGCGTACAAGCTGCAGGCTATGAAAACCCTACCGAGTTACAACAACAACTCATTCCCTGCATTAATAAGGGAAGCAGTGTATTGGTATGGACACAATCAGCATCGGGAAAAACAGGGTCGTTTTTAATCCCTGCAATCAGCTATGTTTTATCCAACCCCCTAGAAGATCATCGGGGGGCACGAGTACTAGTCTTAACCTCTCGTCGTGATCGTGTTAATCAAATTACCTATACTATTAAGCGCTTATTGGGTGAGCAACAAATCCGTACTGGGTTCATTGTCAGTGGTCGTCCCTATCAGCCACAAATGCGTCTACTACGTCGCCCGTTAGATTTAATGATTGCAACACCTGGGCGGCTCAATGATTTAGTTGATAATAATAAAGCCAGCTTTGCTAATTTAGAGATGTTAATTATTGACGATCTCACCGCGATTTATAAAAAAGGCTTACATAATTTAATTGATAAAATCCTAGCGCAACGTACAAATAATTACCCTGTAATTGCCTTTGTTAGACATGATGACCAAGTCACGCCTTACGCTAGACAAATTCTAGCCGGTGCAGAAGAAGTAACGATACAAGACGAAAAAACTCAGTTACTCCAGCTGAAACAAAATGTTTACTTAGCTGATGATTACACTCATAAAATTGCTTTGATGGATCACTTGTTAGATGAGCGTAACGTTAGCCCCACAATTATTTATACTGTTAACTCCAAAACAGCTAAATCTCTAGCGGATAGTTTAGCTAATCATGGACATACGGCTGATGCGGTACATTTACTTGCCGAAGAAGAACGCAACACCGAAGCGTGCCCTATTTTAATAGTCGCTGATCAGGAAAATGTTAAAGCGGATATTAATGGGGGTGAGCGTGTTATTCACTTCGAAGTACCTGAAAAAGTAGAAGACTACGTTAGTCGACTACAAGAGTTTTTGGATGAACCTAATGCTACCCCAATCGTCATGCTTGTTGGGCGTCAAGAGCGTGAGCAACTGCGTAAAATTGAAGAATATTTAGGCGAATCTCTTGAACAACGCACAGTGGTAGGCTTAGAACCCTCCAATAGACCTGTCAATCGTCATAGCAGCAAGCCTCAAGAGCGTGATCAGCGCGGCGAACGTAATAATACCCATCATAATCAACAAGGGTACACTAAGCGTTCACCTCGTACTCAAGGTGAATTCAAAGACAATCATCGACCTACTCGTCAAACTAATCAGTCTAGCTCTAATAGTTACCCTAACGCTAATCAGAATGATGAACGTCGCACTCAAGGTACACGCAAAGGGCCTTATGGGCGTGTTAATGGCGCTACTGCTAATAACAACAACTCACCGCGTAAACGTAACGATGGTATGCCTCGCTTAAATACTAATCTGACCAATGATACGCCCTATGCTATTGGTGATTGGGAAAAGCAATCAGAGTATATGCCCGCAAAACCCGCTACTAGCGACAAGAAAGTCGTGATTCGTTATAAAGAAAAACGCCGCACTGTATTGAAGTAAGCTAAACCACTTATCCAGATGATAACACAACACCCCCAACACGAGCTGCGCGAACAGCTCGTAGCATTACGCTGTGAACACCGTCACTTAGATGAGCAAATTACTGCTTTAATGGAGGGTGGTGTTTATGATCAATTGCTAGTTTCGCGTATGAAAAAACGCAAACTACAAATTAAAGATATGATTCAAAAGCTCAGTAGCTCTCTAATTCCTGATATGAACGCCTAAGTACTTTCTTTAAAGCAAGTACTTTAGCTATAGACCTGTATTAAACGCTCCACAATAGGCTGATTAGCAGGTGGAAAGGTTAAGGTACTCAATGCAGTGATATTAAACCATTGTACGTCCTGCCCTTCTAAGCCTTCAGGCACGCCCTCAAAATCAAATACTTGCCAAAACTCCAAATGAACTTGCTTTTCAGGATACTCGTGTACAATGGTTTGAAAACATTGTAATGCTTTAATATCAACTCTAATCCCTAGCTCTTCTTGTAGCTCTCGCACTAAAGCTTGTTGAGGTGTCTCATTAGGCTCGACTTTTCCTCCCGGAAACTCCCACTTACCCCCTTGATGCTTATGATCAGGGCGCTTAGCCAATAGTACTTGGCGACTATTAATATTTAAAATAATAGCCGCCACAACAAGGATACTAGGTAAACTAACTACGGTATTCAGCATTGATTTTGACGTAATCAAAGGAAAAATCACATGTCCAAACATTAGCCATTGCGTCACCGCGACCTAATACAATCCGAATTTTAATCTCATCTTGTTTGGTTTCGGCTTGCCCTTGAGCTTCGGTGTAATCAGGTGAGGGCTGCCCACCTTTAACCAATAATGTTTTGCCCAGATACAGTGTTACACGATTAACATCTAAACTATCAATCGGGCTACGACCCACAGCAGCTAAAATACGTCCCCAGTTAGGATCACTAGCAAAGAGTGCTGTCTTGACTAAGGGTGATAATGCTACGGTGTTAGCTACAATATGAGCTTCTTCACGACTACGAGCCTGCTCTACTTGTACATCAATAAATTTTGTTGCACCTTCACCATCACGAACGATGGCTTGCGCTAAAAATAGACATACTTCTTGTAAAGCCGCTTTAAAGACTGCCAGATTATCAGCAGTTACCTCAGCACCTGATTGACCTGTTGCAATGAGTACTAGCGCATCATTGGTAGAGGTGTCGCCATCGATAGTAATGCAATTAAAAGTATCATCTACAACGGTACTGAGTACTTGCTGCAAAGTACTTTGTGCTACTTTGGCATCGGTAGCAATGTAGCTCAACATAGTAGCCATATTGGGATGAATCATCCCCGCGCCTTTAGCAATCCCAGTAATGGTTACGGTTTTACCCTGTAGCTCAAACTGTTTACTTAGCCCTTTTGGTAAAGTATCCGTGGTCATAATGGCACGCGATGCGGTCATCCAATTATCCTCGGTTAGAGTATTAATTAGACTAGGCATAGCTGCAGTAAGCCTCTCCACAGGTAGTTGCATGCCAATCACACCCGTAGAAAACGGTAGTACTTGATTAGCCTGCACACCCGCTACCTTCGCTAAAGCTTCACAGGTAGCAGTAGCCGCCTTCAGACCAGGCTCACCCGTACCTGCATTAGCATTACCTGCATTGACTACTAAATAGCGAATGGGGGCTGCGGCTAAATGTTGGCGCGCTACTGTGACAGGGGCGGCACAAAAAGCATTTTTAGTGAATACTGCCGCGGTAGTACTGCCCTCTACGGCCTCAATTACTAACATATCGTCACGATTTTTATAGCGAATACCTGCATTAATAGTCGCTAAGCGAATACCCTTGATAGGTAATAAGTACTCTGGTACTTGTAAATGTACTGCCATAAATTACTCCCAGTTAACCCAATAAACCGTGACATTGTTTATATTTTTTACCTGAACCACAAGGGCAAGGGTCATTACGACCTACCTTGGTTTTATCGAGGCGATAGGGTTTTTCAGGTGTCATTGCATCCACGATTTCCTCATCATCCTCTTCAGGATTATAAGCGCTGGCTGCACGTGGGTGGTTGTATTGACGATATTGCGTCTCTTCAACTGGCTCTGGCTCAGGAGCAGTAGTATTAACTTGAATACGCGCTAAGAATGAAATCACTTCATGTTTAATACGCTCCAACATTTCTTGGAACATTTCAAACGCTTCACGCTTATACTCTTGCTTAGGGTTCTTTTGAGCATATCCTCGCAACCCAACACTTTGGCGCAAGTAATCCATAGCCGCCAAATGATCTTTCCAATGTGAGTCTAAAATATGCAACATAACATCTCGCTCTAAGCGCCGCATATTTTCAGATCCAATCAGCTCTTCTTTACCTTTGAGTACTTTCTCAACTTCGTCTTGAATGCGATCACGTAAGGTTTCTTCATAAAGATTTTTGTCAGCATCTAACCATTGTTGTACGGGTAGAGTTAATGCAAACTCTTCGGCTAGTTGCGTTTCTAGACCCGACACATGCCATTGTTCAGCCATACTACCGGGTGGAATATGTTTGTTAATCGCACTATCGACTACATCCGCACGAATGGACTCAATCATTTCATGGATATCGTCAGCTTCCAGTAAATCAGAGCGTTGCTCATAGATCACTTTACGCTGGTCATTCGCCACGTCATCATATTCTAATAAGTGCTTACGAATATCATAATTGTGTGCTTCCACCTTGGCTTGAGCACTTTCAATAGAGCGAGAGACGACACCAGCTTCAATCGCTTGACCTTTTTCCATCCCTAATTTTTGCATCAACCCTTTAACACGGTCTGAGGCAAAAATACGCATAAGATTATCTTCAAGCGATA
>JBDKGX010000010.1:0-45633 GCA_039797965.1 Pseudomonadota bacterium | reverse complement strand
TCAAAAGGGATAGCACTGACAAACCTTATTATCGAAGTAAAAATTAGTCAGGCTTAATGATCCTGAGCTTTAATACCTTTATGCGGTATGACTACTCCACAACCCATTAAACCTTCAGTCCCCAAGCCTAGTTGTTGCAAAAGAATAGCCGTATCTTGATCAAGATCAGCAATCATGAGTTGGCGGGTGAGTAGAGGAGTCGTACGACGATCTAAATGGTAGGTTTTGCCTGCTAGCATTTTTTTGACTTTAAATCCGGTTTTAGCTCGCACTTCTAGTGCCATTCGAGCTAAAAACTGTTCTTCTGTTTCATCAGCTAAACAGGCTACATAACGTGCAAATACTACCGCTGCATTTTGGAGGAGACGAATTTTAGGTTCACCTACTGTCAGAGCGTATCCTCCCAAACTTAAGGTTTGTCCGGTGAGAGGCTCAATGTCTGCCAAACAAGTTTTGGGTAAGCGTATATATAATTTAGTACGACGAGAGGGAATCAATAGTTCAGCTTGTGGGTTTTCAGGTCGATACCAACCGTTACCACTATCAGCCACATGAATAGGATGAATGCGTGCTAAAGGTTCTGTCTCAAGCCACGGTAGTACTTTGACTAAAGCAGCTTTTAGCAACCACGCATGATCAATAGGTAATTGTTTACACTGAATACTAAAACTGACATCCAGAATATCATCCGGTACGGGAGTACTTTGTGGTTTTTCATCTTCTTCTTGCCAAAACATTTTAACGTCCTGCGTCCATAAAAGCCCTTTCTAGCTGTTCGTACCAATCTTCAGGTCGGTCATTATAAGCAGGTGGCTCTATATCAATTTGAAAATGTAAAGTACCAGACTCTAAAGCCTGTTGTTGAATGGCTTGTTTAAGCGCTTTAAACGTTAAAATACTATCTCCAGATCGGAGTAAAATTTCACTAAGTACTAGCATAGTTAAGTATCTCCTTATACTAGGCTATTGAAACGATTTGAATAAAGTGTGTCCATAGTCTATTAGCAATAGAGACAAATACCCTCTACAAAGGATGTAGCAATGGCAGAACAAAATGGCAGTTGGTGGCAATCCCTATTAGGCAAGTTAGGCTCAACACCTAATCCTTCCGCCTCCACCGCTTCAACACCCACCACTAGCCCCGAAGAAGCACAAGCCTACGAAGATATTAGACGTAGTTTAGAGATTGTTTTCCAACAAGCCGATCCAGAACCAGAGCCACCTGTGGCGGCTAGTCGTCCTACCATTACTAGTGCAGCACCCACAGAAATCGCACGCTCTAGTGTCGCCTCCGCCCCAACAACTCGTGCGGCAGTGATTCCCGTCAGCCGTGCAGGACAGTTACTCAATTTACCTGATCCCAAAGGTGTACCGCGCTATACCATTACAGGACGGGTATGGCCTAGTACTTTAGGTGAAGCCAGTATTTGTATGTGGAAAGATGACAAACTGGCTGCTTTTAGCTTGTCGATTGATGATAACCATATTCAAGATCATCCCTTTTGGACCCAGCTATGTAATGAGTTTGGGTTTAGAGTGACATGGTTTTTAATTGGCAATAAATTAGGGTGGCAAAATGAAACGTGGGTGATTTGGCAAAACTTGCTAAATGCAGGTTACGATGTTCAGTCACATGGGTATAGTCATTTGTGTGATGCGATGTTTAACACTCAACGTGAGTATAAACAGTCCATTGATGTGATGACCGATAATTTAAAAAACGCTCAAGTAGTGACGCATGCTTACCCATTTGGTTTCAAGGCTAATAAAGTAGGGTCACAATGTGAATGTATTAAAACTCAAAATGATCGTACTGAAGCCGCTAAGTACTTTTTAGCAGCGCGTGATGTGATTGGTGCGATTAGTGCGATTAATAAAATCGACTTTATGGCAGTGCCTTCTATTAGCAATATGCGTAACTTTTTTAATAGTGCTATCACCTTTGCTTATTTTGACAGTGTCTTAGACCATAACAATAAAATTAATTATCGAGCTTGGTACTGTGGGCATATGCATAATCTACCGGATCAAGCGACAAAAGATTCAGTTCGCCAAGTCTTTCAACATCTAAAAAAACGTTCAGCAGATGTTTGGGTGGGTACGTTTACTCAAGTGGCTAAATATGCTCAAGAATTTGCAACAGCTAAAATTACTTCATTAGCTTTGCAAGGTAAGCAAATACGTTTTGAGGTCAAAGATCAGATGTATGATGGTTGGTTTAATATGCCACTCACCATTAAAATTCGTTTAGATACGTCGTGGGGTACTAATTTAAAAGCGGTACAAAATGGCAAAATTATGCCCGTGCGAGTGATTAATAATGCGGGAGTACCTTATGCATTAGTCGATGCCATACCTGATGCAGGGATAGTAACGGTTACACCTGCTTAGGTCGTAAAATCAACGCTTTACAGGATGAAGACCGTGCTCAATAAGATTGATTGAGCACGGTGATAGTGAAGCTTTTTAATTAGCAATCGTATCTGCTTCGGTATCTTCAGAAGGTATGCGTTGGGCCAGTACTTTATCAATACGTGTGCCATCCATATCCATAATCTCAAAACGCCAACCATCCCAATCGCAAATATCCGCTGTTTGCGGTAAACGAGCCAGTAAAAGCATTAACATACCACTAAGGGTGTGATAACGACCTTTTTCCTCTTCAGGTACGGCCTCTAAATTAAGGCGAGTTTTTAAGGCATGAATGGGAATTAAACCATCAATTAACCAGCTACCATCGGTGCGTTGAATCGCCCACGCATCTTCAACACGTTGAGGCTTAAACTCTCCCGTAATGGCTTCCATCATATCGTAGAGTGTCACGATCCCTTGAACTTCGCCATATTCGTCGATCACAAATACTAAATGCCCCCCCGAATTTCTAAAATTGTCCACTAACTCCATACCTGTTAAGGATTCAGGAACAAAAATGGCGGGCTTCAATTGTTCATCTAAACGAATAGTCTGACCTTCTAGTACTTTTTGTAATAAGTAGTTCGTACTCACTACGCCTAGTACTTCGCCCCAACCGCCTTTCACAACGGGAAAGCGGGAGTAACGGTGAGTCTTGATGAGTTCAATATTTTCTTCAACAGAGTTTTCAGTGTCTAAATAAATAATATCATTGCGAGGAATCATGAAGGAGGCAATTTGCCGATCATCAAGGCGAAATACATTACGTACCATTTCATGTTCCTGCTCCTCAATGACCCCTGCATCAGAGCCTTCTAACAACAACATGTGAATGTCTTCTTCGGTCACACTATTAGCCCCTTTATCTTTTAGACCTAATAGATGCAAGATGCCCTCAGTGGATTTAGATAAAAATAATACAAAAGGTCGAGTAATAATCGCGAGCCATAACATCGGTTTAGCTACTAATCGTGCAATAGCCTCAGGGCTGATTTGCCCCATACGCTTGGGAACTAGCTCACCCAGTACAATAGAAAAATAGGTAATCACTATTACCACGAAACTGGTAGCCAGTGTACTGGATAAGGTTGCCTCTACACCCAAGGATTGTAGCCATTGGCTCACATAAGGGCTTAAAGCTGCCTCACCGACAATACCGTTTAAAACGCCAATAGAGGTAATACCGATTTGAATGGCGGACATGAAAAAGGTGGGTTCTTCACCGAGGCGTAGCGCAATCGCTGCATTTTTATCACCTTGCTGAGCTAATTGTTGTAATCGGGTTTTCCGCGCGGTGACTAAGGCCATTTCAGACATGGCAAAAAAGCCATTCAATAAAATCAAGCCGAACAGTACGGCGATTTCCATAATAAATTTAACTCCAAGTCGTTAAAGTAAGACTACCAACATAATAAGGATTATTTAGAGTATCAGAAGGGTGTTAATTATTCTTCAAAAGAAAAATCATGAGGTTGTAGTGTAAAGGGATCTAGAATGACTAGTTCCTGAGTGTTGGGACGCATCATTAGATTATCGCCGTGCAAATCCCAGCCAATAAAGGCTTGATTGGCTCGAAAGTAGCGGCACAGTTGACGAATATCGTGGGACAGTTGCTCACCGTATTTATGTTCAAGCCATTTGAGGGTGTTATGCCGAGTACTTTCATCAAACCAGTCCAAACCATGTACGTGATTTGTAAAAAATTGCTCATCTTCAGGGGGGAGATGTTGCAGTTTTTCCATGACATAAATCAGGCGATAATCAGGTTCATCATGAGTGCGTAGTTGAATAACACTAGGATCAAGTACTTGATTAGCCATGCCATCTAGTACACCTAAAAACTCTAGGCGTGGGGTACTTTTAATATGAGTCTGTTGAATGGCTTCGCGGTAATACTCAAGCCCTAAGGCAAATTTTTCTAGAATTACATACTCACCATCATCATAGACGTTGGTAAGAAAGGTATTCATACACTTCTCACAAAAAATTTGTTCAAAATCATTGTCTAGAAAGCGTTGTAATAAACCTTCAGTCGGTATTTTCGTAGTGTGTAATGCCATTTTGTCTCAAAAGTGCACAGCCTTCGCGGCAGATTGCAGGAAAATAATCTTCTAGCCATAAGTGTACATTGATTTTATGGCGTTTGAGAAAGGCTTGTTTTGAGCGTCCATCGGTAGCAAAGATTTGAATAGTGTTATTCTGTAAGGAGTGGTGAATTTCTCTATAGTTTTCAAGAGTAGGGGCACGTAGAGTACAAATGATAGGCGTCCAGCCTTGTTGGCGGTAAGTCTCCATTAAATCCCGATAAAAATCCACATCAGCAGTAATGGTATTATCCCAGTCAAACGCGACAATTTTAGAGCGACGTTTGTCTAATAAGGCGTATACATCAATATCAAACTCGTTATAACGCTCAGTGATAGAGTGACAGTGAGATTGTTGAATAGCTTGCTTAAGTACTTGATAGGCGCTAGTTAATGCGTTGTTATGATAGTAAAATTTAATAGGCACCTGCATGCTACATCCTCCGGTTTGCGCTATTTTAAAAGCACCCCAGAAGAACTCAAAATGAAATATATTGCTAAGCTTATAACCTTCCCAAGAGAGTAGGTGTACAGAGAGCCTATGTACTCCTAATGGGTTAGAGTGATCCTGCACCTCTAACCCAATATAACCTCTAGTAAGCTTTAGGAATGCGTAAATCAGTGACTAGTTGCTGTACTTGAGAGGGCGGAGGAGCGGTCAGCAAAGAGACAGTAATAGCCACTATGAGATTAATGATCGCACCGACTACCCCGAAAGCTTCGGGTGAAATACCCATAAACCAGTTTTGCTCTAGATTAGAGGTCATAGCAGTATTAGCCATGAAGAACCAACCCTTGAACCAGAAGATATATAAAAGGGTACTGCCCATACCTGCCAACATCCCCAAAATAGCTCCCCACTGATTAATTCGTTTTGAAAATACGCCCAACAATAAAGTAGGGAAGAAGGAAGCAGCAGCTAAACCAAAGGCTAGTGCTACCACTTCTGCCGCAAATCCGGGAGGATTCAGCCCCCAATAGCCAGTCAGTAAAATAGTCAAGGTCATAGCAATACGCCCAATCAGTAATTCACGTTTTTCACTGATATTGGGGGTAAGAGTGAGTTTGAGTAGATCATGAGAAATAGCAGCAGAGATTGCCATCAATAAACCTGCCGCGGTTGATAATGCGGCGGCTATTGCACCTGCTGCGACTAAAGCAATGAGCCAAGTAGGCAGATTAGCAATTTCAGCGCTGGCTAACACGACCATATCATTTTGAATAGCCATTTCATTACCTTTCCAACCATAACCAGCAAAGGGGGTATTAGCGTGAGCAGTTTGGGCTGTCATTACTGCTTTATTAGCCGCGTCGATAGTGGACGCGTTATTGCTATTAGCTTGTATTTTGCTGAGGTTAGTTTGAGAATTACTTAAACCCTTGTCGTTATAGTATTGAATCAAGCCATCATTGTTATGATCCTTGAGGTTAAACAGACCTGAGTTTTGCCAATGATCCATCCAGAGCGGGCATTCTTCAAAAGGTAAATTAGAGTTTGGCGTACCCACCTTGCCTGTTTGCACCGTGGTTGTAATATTGTAGCGCGTCATTACCCCCAGAGCCGGAATAGTAGTGTATAAAATAGCAATAAATACTAAAGCCCATGCGACTGAGTAACGTACTTGGCTAACAGTACTAACAGTGAAAAAGCGCACAATAATATGAGGCAACCCCGCTGTTCCTAACATCAAGGTCAGCGTCAACAACAGCATGTTTAACTGATTAACATCGGTACTGGTGTATTGTTTAAAGCCTAACTCACTAATAATTTGATCTAGACGCTCTAGCAGGTAGACATTATCTTGATTAACTAAAGTACTTCCTAAACCGATTTGTGGAAAGAAATGTCCTGTTAGCTGTAGTGAAATAAAAATGGCAGGAAGCGTATAAGCAAAAATAAGTACTACATACTGAGCTATTTGAGTATAGGTAATGCCTTTCATGCCCCCTAAAACGGTATAGAAAAACATAATAGCCATCCCAATCAACAAACCACTTTCTAATGAAATATCGAGAAAGTGTGCAAAGGTGACACTCACTCCTTTCATTTGCCCCACAATATAAGTCAGTGAGATCACTAATAAGCAAATAATAGCCACTACACGAGCGCCATTGGAGTAATAGCGTACACCGATAAACCCCGGTAATGTGAATTGCCCCCATTGTTTTAAGTAGGGCACCACTAACAGTGCTAGAAGTACATAGCCTCCCGTCCAACCCATTAAATACGCTGAGCTTTGATAGCCATTAAATGCGACCACACCAGCCATAGACATAAAAGAGGCGACCGATAGCCAGTCGGCGGCTGTTGCCATACCATTTGCAATGGGGTGAATACCTTTTCCCGCAATGTAGAATTCACTCGTCGTTCCAGCACGAGTCCAGATGGCAATAGCTAAATACAAACCAAAGCTAATACCAACAATAATATAAGTCCAAAGTTGTAAATCACTCAAGCTCTCATCCTTGCATTGTGGGTGGAGGGCATTATCTTAAAGATAATAAAGGAGTTGCCTGATGTAGACGAAAGTCTGACGTTACGTAAAGATCTTGCTCTAAGTATAAAATATAAATTTAAAAATGCAGGTCTTGTTTATGACGTTTGCACCAACGGTAGCAATTTAGTTCCTAACTTTAGTATTCAAAAGAGTACTTCATAAGGCATTTTGTCGCTGGATTAAAGGAGTACTTTTAGTAATGCACTAAAACAGTGCTATAACAGTCTTTGCGGTTGCGCTTTAGCCAAGTACTTAAGCTAAGTATCACATCTATAAAGGCTGGCGTGATATTTGCATTCTTGAAAGACTAATTACATAGCTAGTGCATAGTTAAAACAGGTACACCTTCAATGAGAATACTTAATGATCTGCTCAGTGTCATGACTAGCGCCATTGTGGTGCTTGATCAGGAGCTGCATATCATTTACATGAACCAATCGGCTGAAGTACTCATGGGGCAAAGTGCTCAGCGTTCTAAGGGGCAACCATTACATCAATTGATCCATAGTGTGGCGTTTGTAGAGCAATTACAGTTAGCACGTGGTTTACGTGAGCCACATGTGATTCGTGAGTGTGGAGTGGATTTAATAGGTTTAGAAAATATCACCGTCGACTGTATCGTCACCCCGCTTTTAGATCATGACCAAGAGGGTGAGTTATTATTAGAAATGTGGCGGGTCGATCGTCAACTACGTATTGTTCGAGAAAAACAGCTTTTAAATCAACAACAAGCTATTCATGAAATGGTGCGTGGCATTGCGCATGAAATCAAAAACCCCTTAGGTGGTTTGCGAGGTGCGGCACAATTATTAGAGAGTGAGTTGCCTGATCCTGCTTTAAAAGAATATACCCAAATTATTATTGCTGAAGCTGATCGCCTTAAACAACTCGTCAATAATATGTTAGGCCCCCGTCGTTTGCCGAATGTTGAGGCGGTTAATATTCATGAAGTACTTGAGCATGTAAGACATTTAGTCAGTAGCGATAGCTCCAATCAAGTGAGTTTTATACTCGATTATGACCCCAGTATTCCGGTGGTGATGATTGATCGAGGTCAGCTCATTCAGGTATGCCTCAATATAGTGAATAACGCCATTCGTGCTACGCACTATAAAGGTACCGTATGGTTGCGTACCCGAGTCTTGCGTCAATTTACGATTCGTCAGCAACGCCATCGTTTAGTTTTACGTGTAGATATTGGGGATGATGGTGACGGCATTCCTGAACATTTACGTGACAAATTATTTTTACCCATGGTAAGCGGTTATGCCGATGGAACTGGCCTTGGGTTGTCAATCGCGCAATCCATAATGCGCCAGTATGGTGGAGTGATTCACCATGAATCCGAACCCAATAGAACTTGGTTTTCGGTCTTAATTCCTTATCCCAACCGCGTGGAGAAACCCTAATGCCTGAACCTATGATTTGGATTGCGGACGATGATCGTTCCATTCGCTGGGTACTTGAGCGAGCTTTACAACGTGCTGATATGAAGGTGCGTAGTTTTGAAAGTGGTGATCAAGTACTGACCGCTTTACGCCAACAACAACCCATGGCGTTGCTGACAGATGTGCGTATGCCGGGGTTGGATGGGATTGGGTTATTGGAGCGTATGCAACGTGATTATCCCAATATCCCAGTGATTATTATGACGGCTCACTCCGATTTAGATAGTGCCGTATCAGCTTATCAGGGAGGAGCATTCGAGTACTTGCCTAAACCCTTTGATGTCAATGAGGCCGTTGATTTAGTCCGTCGAGCTAGCCACGTTTACGATAAAACGACGCAAAAAGCCGCCCTAGATAGTGAGCTCTTAGTTTCTCGCGAGATTATCGGACAAGCCCCTGCTATGCAGGATGTCTTTCGTGCGATTGGGCGTTTGTCAAAATCTAGTATTACGGTTTTGATTACGGGAGAGTCGGGTACGGGTAAAGAGTTAGTGGCTAAGGCGCTACATACTCATAGTCCGCGGGCTAACAAACCCTTTATTGCGTTAAATACCGCAGCGATTCCACGTGAACTTTTAGAGTCTGAATTATTTGGGCATGAAAAAGGCGCCTTTACAGGAGCGTATGCACAACGTAAAGGGCGCTTTGAGCAGGCGGATGGGGGAACATTATTCCTCGATGAAATCGGTGATATGCCAGCAGAGCTACAGACCCGTTTGTTGCGGGTACTAGCAGAGGGCACATTTTATCGAGTGGGGGGGCATACCCCTGTACAAGTCGATGTACGCATTATTGCCGCGACTCATCAAAAGCTTGAGGAGCTGGTACGTAAAGGTACCTTCCGCGAAGATTTATTCCATCGACTTAATGTAATCCGTATACACAACCCGCCCTTGCGAGAGCGTCGAGATGATATTCCCTTATTACTGGTAAATTTCCTGCATCGTGCGGCAGAGGAGTTACAAGTTGAAGCTAAAACCTTATCACCCGAAGTATGCGAGTATTTACAAGGTTTGCAGTGGCAAGGCAATGTTCGACAATTAGAAAATACCTGTCGATGGCTTACTGTGATGGCTTCTGGTCAGGAAGTGGTTATGGAGGACTTACCCGCCGAGCTGCTGTATACCGAGCAAGCGAATAACATGGAAATGCCTTCTGATTGGAGCAAGGCTTTGGCGCAATATGCCGAGCATCGTTTGAATAACGGCTCCAAAGCATTACTGGATGAGTTGGCGCCTATTTTTGAGCGAGTACTGTTGCAAGCGGCATTAAATAAGACGGGTGGGCGTAAAATCGAAGCAGCCGAGTTATTAGGTTGGGGGCGCAACACCTTAACACGCAAATTGAAGGAGTTAGGTATTGAGGAATGATAACTCAGCGCTGAATTTTAATTTAAATAATGTTCCGTTTGTCGTGATTATACCTGCTTTAATCGGTTAATCCTCTAAGGTTTGGTTATTTGCACAATTCTCTTCTAGCCTCTTAACCGTAAGCTAAGCGTGTGTAGTGTGACGCTTGGGGCTTAAAAAACGGTTAACAAACATAAGCGGTTATAGGAATAAGAGAATGGAAATTGATGCTACCGGTCGTACAGTGTCCACGAGTACTAGTTCAGGCGTAAGTTCAAGTGGTTCTACCACATCTTCAGCTCCTAGCTCATCAGACATTTCACAATTTTTGACAGCCTTAGGTATGCCCAGTGATGTCTCTTCGTTAAGCAGTGAAGAGGCCGCTACGCTCCAACAAGTCGTCAGTATGGCGCAGGCCACAGGTGTAGATTTGAATACGTTAGCCTCAATGGCTAGCCAATCCTTGGGTGGTATTTCTGGGGGTAGTAGTTCCTCTAGTACTCCTACTGTCACCACTGCAACAGAGACGAGTACTCCAACTACCAGTACTACTTCAACTCCTGTAGCCACTTCAGATACTACTAATGTGGCTATGGATGTTTCCAGTGCACCTGCTACAACGTCTGATACTACAGGTTCAGTTACTTCTGCTACAACGCCTGAGGCGGCTGTGGCTACCTCCGCTTTAACAGCTAGTGGCGCTCAACCAGTTACTACCTCTAGTACTAGTGTTGTTACACCAACGGCTAATATGGCAGTACCCACCGCAACCAGTAGTGGTTCAAGTACAGGCACAAGCTCCAGTTCAACCAGTCAGTTAGACAGCTTGCTCAGCAGTGTAGGTGGGGTAGACGGTCTAAAAAGTATTTTAACTAGTTTAGGTATGGATGGTACGTCTGCTGATAATCTGATTAAGGATTTGGTAGCAGGCGACGTAAATGCTTTTAATAAATTACTGAGTGTATTGTCATCAGCAAGTACAGGCTCTACAGGTAGTAGTACTAGCACTACACCGACGACAGATACTACAGCTAGTACTCCCTCTACTAGTACAACTACTACGCCATCTACAGGTACTACCTCAAGTACTACACCTTCCACTAGTACTTCAACAGGTAGTACTTCAAGTACCTCTCCCTCTACTAGTACCTCAACCAATACTAGTCAATTAGATGCTCTATTAGGAGCAGTAGGTGGTGTTAGTGGTCTAAAGAGTATTTTATCCTCTTTAGGAATGGATAGTGCGACTGCTGATAAATTAGTGAGTGATTTAGCATCAGGTGATACTAATGCTTTAAATCAGTTAATGAGCCTTCTCAACAGTGCAGCAAGTGGTACTACGACAGGTAATACTGGTACTGGCTCTACAGGTGGCACAGGTTCTACAGGAAGTACAACTGGCACAGGCTCTACAGGTGGCACAGGTTCTACAGGAAGTACAACTGGCACAGGCTCTACTGGCTCTACAGGTGGCACAGGTTCTACAGGAAGTACAACTGGTACAGGCTCTACGGGTAGTACTTCGGCAAATACCAATCTAAGCCAGTTAGATAATTTGCTAGGTAGTATTGGCGGTGTTGACGGTCTAAAAAGTTTATTAAAAACATTAGGTATGGACAGCACTAGTATTGATAAGCTCGTCAATGGTTTAGTGTCTGGTGATGTTAATGCCTTTAACCAATTAATGCAGTTTTTGAATTCTGCTAGTACGACAGGTTCAAATACAGGTAGCTCTGGTAGTACAACTGGCACAGGCTCTAGTGGTACAACGGGCAATACGGGTACAGGTTCTACAGGTAGTACAACTGGCAATACCGGTTCAACTACAGGTAATGCTGGCTCTAGTGGTTCAACAGGTAATACTGCTCCAGTGAACTCAAATTCTGGTAGTGCATCTTCTTCTGGCTCAGGTCATAACGATAACCATGCAGGTCGTGTAGAAGAGGGGGCACACAGCGGTCGTGGTTCACGTACTAGAAGCCGCTATAATTCTGGTGGTTTTGGTCAAGACAATCATCGCCAAACCTCATGGAGCGGTCGTGGTGGCTTTGATGGTGCATATGGTAGCGGTGGTCACTCCTCAACTTATGGCGGTGCCAATAGCAGCATGAAATCATCCAATGTTAGCCATGATTTCAATGGTGGTTGGAGTGGTCATTCAGGTGCCAGCGGCGCCTCATGGGGTGGCTCAAGCGGTCATAGCTTTGGGGGCGGTATTAAAGGTGGCAAATTCTGCTAATCCTCTCATTACCTCATTAGCAAAGTACTACTAATAAGAAACCCCTCACTAGAGGGGTTTCTTTTATCTAGCTTGTTATGTAACAGCGAATTATAAGCTGTAGTACATTTCAAATTCGACGGGATGAGTAGTCATGCGGAAGCGAGTCACTTCACTCATTTTCAACTCAATGTAAGCATCGATCATATCGTTAGAGAACACGCCACCAGCGGTTAAGAATTCACGATCTTTATCTAAGGCTTCTAAAGCCATATCTAAAGAGTGGCAAACTTTTGGAATGAGTTTGTCTTCTTCAGGTGGTAGATCGTATAAATCCTTATCCATAGCTTCGCCAGGGTGGATTTTGTTTTTGATACCATCTAAACCAGCCATCATTAATGCTGTGAAAGCGAGGTATGGGTTAGCTGATGGATCAGGGAAACGTACTTCGATACGACGGCCTTTAGGGCTAGCTACGAAGGGGATACGGATAGAAGCAGAGCGGTTACGGGCTGAGTAAGCTAACATAACAGGCGCTTCAAAGCCTGGCACTAAACGTTTGTAGGAGTTAGTACCTGGATTACAGAACGCATTTAAGGCTTTAGCATGTTTAATGACGCCGCCGATGTAGTACAGGGCAGTTTCAGATAAACCTGCGTACTCATCACCCGCGAAGGTATTTTTACCTTCTTTGGCTAAAGACATATGTACGTGCATACCAGAACCATTATCACCAACGATAGGTTTTGGCATGAACGTTACGGTTTTACCGTATTGATGAGCTACGTTGTGAATTACGTACTTTTGACGTTGAGTCCAGTCAGCACGCTCTACTAGAGTAGAGAAGCGAGTACCGATTTCGCATTGACCTGCGTTGGCTACTTCGTGGTGATGAACTTCAACAGGTACGCCGACTTCATCAAGGATATTACACATGGTGGCGCGAATATCTTGGAAGGAGTCAACAGGGGGGACTGGGAAGTAACCGCCTTTTACCACTGGGCGATGACCCATATTGCCTTCGGCGTATTCTTTTGCAGAGTTCCAAGCGGCTTCTACAGAATCGATTTTTACGAAAGTGCCACTCATATCAGTGCCCCAACGTACATCATCAAAAATGAAGAATTCAGGCTCTGGACCAAAGAAAGCAGTATCTGCAATACCAGTAGATTTTAAATAAGCTTCACCGCGTTGAGCGATAGAACGTGGATCACGCTCGTAACCTTCCATGGTGGCAGGATCAACGATAGTGCAGCTAAGATTGATCGTTACGTCTTGGAAGAAAGGATCAACGAAAGCACTGTTAGGATCAGGCATTAAAATCATGTCAGATTCATTGATGCCTTTCCAACCAGCAATGGATGAACCGTCAAACATTTTGCCATCAACGAACGTATCTTCGCTGACTTGATGGACTGGAGAAGTAACGTGGTGTTCTTTACCACGAGTGTCAGTGAAACGGAAATCAACGTACTTCGCGCCACTTTCCTTAATGAGGTTCATGACGTCTTGAGCCGTTTTTGCCATGCTGGTGTCTCCTAAACTAGAGCAATCTAATGAAAATTAATGAACAGTTCAAACTTATAAAGCCCGTTAAGAAGTATTGCTCATGTAGGTTAAAGCCACTTCTTATTAGGTTGCTTTAATCGTGATATGAGATTAAAGCAATATATATGCCAAGCTCCAACAATGTTGAATCAAGCGCTTGAGCATTATATTTAATCAAGCTATGCACTTTAATGGTGCTTAAAACCAGTGTTTTGCATTTTTAAAGTGCGCGGTGTAATTGAGTTTCTCTTTGTACATACCTGTCTTAGTGCATACATCGAGATCAGTAACCTTATTTTTGTCCGGTCAATAAGGTGATATGGTACTCACGGTCAATGGTTTCAGTGGTCAGGACTTGATGACCATTGATTCGCGCCCATGCTGGAATATCATACAAAGCTCCCGGATCAGTACATAGTACTTTAACGGTCTGATGAGTGCCTAATTTAGCAACAGTATCTTGGGTACGAATAACGGGCAACGGGCACAATAAGCGCCGTGCATCGACAACAATTTCAGCAGGGAAGGACATAACTACTTTAATCGACAGCGGGTACTATAAAGCGTGCCAGTTTGCCTCAAGTTGGGGGGTAGCTTCAATGATACTGAGCAATTTTAGTTTAAATTCATCAGGGTCTTTTAAAAACGTTAGACTTCCTATGGGAGGAGAGCGCTTAGCTAAGGCTCTAGATAACCAAAATCGTAAGGCGGCTGACCGCATAACACGACTTCCCGCAATGCGTTCATGAGCTTCAAGTACTCGAATGCTTTGATAGCCTTGCAAACAGGCACTCAAGCGCTGTTGATTTACCATTAAGCCATCAAAGCACCAATCATTAAGTACAACAGCCAAATCATAAAGCCATGCATCGTTACAGGCGTAGTATAAGTCAATGATTCCAGTGATCTGATGGTGACTACTTAGAGCATTATCACGAAATAAGTCAGCATGAATAGTCCCTTGAGGCAAAGTACTCCATTCTATTTGAGCGTCATCAGCTAAGGCTCGTCTAAGTACTTGAGCATCTGTTGGAGTAAAGCACTCTAATAGCTCTTTTCCTACAGTTTGTCGCCATTCTAAGCCTCGATCAGGCCTACGGTGCAAAGGGAAGGATTGTCCAGTTAAATGCATGCGGGCTAGCCAAGCACCTAGGTCATAACAGTGTTCTAACGTGGGATTGTCCACAGTAGTACCCGTTAAACGTAAGACTAATGTGGTCGGTTTACCTTGCAGGGTTTGGAGTAAATGACCTTGTTGATCAGGGATAGGGCGAGCCGTGGGAATCATTGCATCAGCCCAAAACTGCATTAACTCTAAAAAGTACTTCAACTCGTGTACAGGATGTTGTTCAAAAATGGTGAGAACAAATTGCCCATGAGTAGTGGTAACAAAATAATTGGTATTTTCAATACCCGCCAAGATACCCTGATAAGTTATCAGAGTACCGACAGAGTACTGTGTTAAAAACTGCTCTAACTCAGTCCGAATAATAGTGGTATAAACAGACATATCTTTACCAAGCAAACACTTTCCAGCTAGGAATCAAGAGCTGCTCTCGTTGAGTATTTGTCCGGTTTTGCCCAGTACCTACTAAAGTGTAACTGCTTCCACCATTCGTAACATAACGTGCTTCAGAGTGAATAGCGGGTGTTAGAGATTCCTCAATTTTGCCAAATCGATCACGGGTTGAAATAGTAATAGTACGAGTTCTACCCCGTGCTTCTGTTGAGGTTGTAAAGGTTTGATTGGATATATTGCTTTCTGTTTCAGCAGTAGGCGTGCTAGTCGTTTCAACGGTATCTGCGATAGGGTTAGAGCCAAAGCTGACGATAGTTTCATCAGCATAAGTATGGGTGCTGATGAAAGTACTCAGTAATATAAAAGCAATTAGGGGGCGCATGGTTTAAAGCTCCATGTATCGATCACGCTCTGCACTGCTAGGACCGGCGATAGCGCGTTCGTAATGTTGGAAAATATAGTCAACAATGGCATCTGCATCATCAAGTAGTACAAATAAGTCCATGTCTTGAGGGGAAATTGTACCCTGAGTAACTAAGGTGTTCCTGAACCACTCTAATAATCCCGACCAAAAGGCGGTATGCACGAGTACTATAGGAATACGTTGAGTTTTTTGAGTCTGAACCAACGTTAAAATCTCTGCCAACTCATCTAAAGTACCAAAGCCCCCCGGCATTACCACATAGGCTGAGGCATGTTTTACAAACATTACTTTACGAGAGAAAAAATGGCGGAAGTACAGCGAAATATCCTGATAAGCATTAGCTTGCTGTTCGTGTGGTAATTGAATATTCAAACCAATGCTAGGAGATTTACCCTCAAAAGCGCCTTTATTGGCAGCCTCCATTAAACCAGGCCCCCCGCCGCTGACTACAGCAAAACCCGCATTAGAGAGCTTATTAGCAATTTCTTCCGTGAGTTTATATAACGGATCATCAGATTTAGTACGAGCGGAACCAAAAATACTAACAGAGGGGCTAATTCGAGCTAGTTTTTCAAAGCCTTCGACAAACTCTCCCATAATTTGGAAAATCTTCCAACTTTCACGAGCTAGTTCTTGATCATTGATCGGCTTTAATACCGGATGGTTGGCACGAGTCATTTTATCCATATTGTTATTATCCGTAATTTAAAGAAAACGTATTGATTAGGTTTGAGTATTCGCTTCTTCGGGGGTCAGGGTATACAGTGTCAACGCATGTAATTGTCCTGACGTTATAACGTCTGATAAGGCTGCATAAACCCGTTGATGGCGTTTTACTTTACTTAAGCCCTGAAAACTGGCACTGATAATGTGGGCTTCATATTTATAACCGTCACCATTAATGGTAATGATGGCATCGGGCAGCTGATTTTGAATTAATGTTTGAACCTCATCATTAGAGATGCTCATTTGCGTGATACTCCAAAAGCAAAAGTTGAGTATACATAGGTCAGATACACAATTTGAGTTTCCAGATTCAAAATTGCAAAATTCTTATGCGTGGCATTGGCAATGGGAGAGCAAGATGGATGTGTTTAAGGCAGTGCGTGAGACTTGTGTAGAGTTTTGCAAGGCACTGACACCCGATGAGGTGCAGCGTTTTATTACGTACACTCAGGTAAAAACAATGGATTCGCACGCCATTATCTCAGATATTGGGGCAGTGAATGATTCGTTTTATTTAATTGTTCAAGGGGGCGTGCATCTTTATCAGGTGGAGGGTGATAAAGAGTTTGAAGTAGGCTCAGTAAAAGCCGGAGGTTTAGTAGGGGAAATGTCGTTTTTCGACCGCAAACCTCGCACGATTCGTTTACGGGCTTATGAGGAGGGGGCGATATTGTTAGAGATTAATCGCCAGCGCTTTAACCGAATGCGGGTAGATGAATCGTATATTGCCACTAATTTATTAGAGTTTGTTATTCGTAGTCTGGATTGGTTAATTCGTAATTTGGGTGAAGAAAATGCCAGACTTAATAAAGTGGTAGCCACTTGCAATTGCATTCCTGAAAGTAGTGACAGTGCAACTCCAGCACCTGTTTTATAAAGTACTTTATCCTAAAAGCTATTAGCAATGCTTTAGGTTTTATTTAGAGTTGTTTAATTCGGAGTACTTGGTTAAATAGTTTAAAGTACTCCGTAATTTTAGCGAGCTTGCTTTATTTGATAAAGTTCGGTGGCTTGTACTAGTGCGGATTGTATAGCAGGCTCACTAGCTGCATGCCCACAGGCTTGAATCACTTGTAACTGAGCGTTAGGCCACGCTTTATGTAATTCAAAGGCTTGATCTAAAGGGCAAATCATATCGTAGCGCCCATGAATAATGACCCCGTCAATATCCGCTAATTTATCTGCATTATTAATCAGTTGATTAGGCTCAAAAAAGCCATTGTTAATAAAGTAATGAGCCTCTATACGGGCAACACTTAAAGCAGTGTGGGCGTTAGTGAAGTGTTCAACGGTACTCTCTTTAGGAATAAGATTGGCCGTTAAACCCTCCCATTGTGACCATGCTTTAGCAGCTTGCATTCGGGCAATTTCATTATCGCCGGTTAAGCGTTGATAGTAGGCTTTTAGCATATTGCCGCGTTCGGACACAGGAATGGGGGCAATATAGTGCTTCCAATAATCCGGATAAATGCGGCTAGCGCCCTGTACATCCTCATAAAACCATTCAATATCACGCGGGCGGCATAAGAAAATCCCGCGTAAAATTAGGTGGCGTACTCGTTCGGGATGTGTTTCAGCGTAAGCTAACCCTAATGTTGACCCCCAAGAGCCACCAAAAACCACCCATTTATCAATACCAAGGTGTTGACGGATTTTTTCCATATCCGCTACTAAATCCCAAGTTGTATTATTTTCAAGGGACGCATGAGGGCGTGAACGTCCACAGCCGCGTTGATCAAATAAAATAATGCGATATTGCTCTGGGTTAAAAAATTGTCGATGCCAAGGCTCACAGCCTGAACCAGGCCCCCCATGCAAAAATACAACGGGAATTCCTTCAGGCGTACCGCATTCTTCTACATATAATTGATGCCCGTCGCCCACTTCTAAATAAAAGTGATAATTTTCTCGAATGGCTGGAAATAATACTGTCATTAGTCTTGTTCCTGTTCCAACTGTTGGCGAGCTTTAGCATAAAGAGCTTTATCTTCAGCAGAAACAGTAGGGTACTGTAATGGAAGGTTTTTTAAAGTTTCTACGATGATTTCTGCCACAGCCACTCGCATGTAATGTTTATTATCTGCAGGAATTGCATACCAAGGAGCATACTCGGTGGAGGTGGCTTTCAAGGCAGCTTCATAAGCGTCCATATACTGATCCCAATGCTTACGTTCTGCTAAATCCCCTAAAGAAAATTTCCATTCTTTATCGGCTTCATTGAGGCGATCCAAAAAGCGTTGTTTTTGTTCTTTCTTAGAAACATTCAAGAAAAACTTGAGCATAATAATGCCATTACGGGCTAAATGTTTTTCGTGGTCACTAATAGACTCATAACGATGCTCCCAAAGCTCATGGAGTGTTTCAGGGGTTTTAGTTGCGGTAGGTAAGTTTTGATTACCTAAGTACTCAGGATGTACTCGAACGACTAGTACTTCCTCATAATAACTACGATTGAAAATGCCAATGCGTCCACGCTCAGGCAAATGAAGGCTAGTGCGCCATAAAAAGTCATGTTCTAACTCGTTAGCCGAGGGTTGCTTGAATGCACTAATTTGAAAGCCGGTTGGATTGACACCTGTAGTGACAGCACTAATGGTCCCATCTTTACCTGCTGCATCCATTGCTTGAAAAATGAGTAGTAGCGAAAAACGGTTGTCCGCATAGAGCTTTTCTTGTAGCTCGGAAAAGGTTTGAGTCAGGTCTTTTAAGCGATCTTTTAATTCATTTTTATCCGGCGTATTAGCAGGGGGTGTGGTGCTAAAGTCACTTAGCTTAAAATCATCTTTAAAGGGAACACGGTGTTGTTTTGGATATTGATACATAAGCGCTTACCCTAACAGTGGTTTGGTTGCCAGTTGAAGTAGATTAGAATACTGTGCCTATACACGATAAGCTACTAACCCACCCTTAATCTTAGCGCAGCTCATGAGTACTTTAACTTAAGTACTTTGACTGTTTAGTAAATCAACGTGATGTAATCCTATGAATGCTGTTCTACAACAAGAAACACCCAATACTTTAGACTTTGTGAAGCCTCCTAAATCCTTATTACGCTTAATTGGCAAGGCTATCGGTGATTTCGGCCTGATTCGTGAGGGTGATAAGATTTTATTAGGGCTGTCAGGTGGTAAAGATTCCTTATCGTTACTTCATTGTTTGCAGCACTTTAAACAACATGCACCGATTAAGTTTGAATTTGGAGCTGTTACGATTGACCCGCAATCGGGGGCGTTTGACCCTAGTACTTTGATTCCTTATATGGAGTCACTGGGAGTGCCGTACTATTATGTTAAAGAGCCGATTCTAGAGCTAGCGGAAACCCATATGCAAAATGACTCGTATTGTGCGTTTTGCTCACGGATGAAGCGAGGCTTGATGTATAAAACGGCTCGTGAGCAGGGTTATAATGTATTAGCTTTAGCGCAGCATCTGGATGATTTAGCTGAAAGTTTTTTAATGTCAGCTTTTCATGGTGGCAAATTAAAAACGATGAAAGCTCATTATCGTATTGAAGCAGGGGATTTAAGGGTGATTCGCCCCTTGGTTTATGTGCGCGAGCGTCAAACAGCTGATTTTGCTAAAGCTAGTGATTTACCTGTGATTGTCGAAAATTGTCCTGCTTGCTTTAGTATGCCTACGCAACGTCAACATACTAAGCTGCTTTTATTAAATGAAGAAAAAGCTCATCCCAAACTTTATAGAAGTTTATTAAGTGCAATGAAGCCTTTAATGCGTGAAGGGATAGACCAAGTTTAAGATTGTCGACATTTTAAGAGTTTTGCCTTAATCTCTATGGCGTAGAGAACAGAAGTATTAAACACAAAATCATAATTGCCAGCTATCTAATCGGCTTTTATATCAGCACCACTGCGTTGTGAAATTTACTATCCCTAGTGAGGAGTCGACACGTATGTCTATAAAGACCTATCCAGTTCCAGCTGATTTTGCTGCTCATGCACTTGTTAATGCGGAGCAATATCAATCTATGTATCAACAGTCTGTAGATGATCCAGAAGGTTTCTGGGCTGAACAGGCTGAACAATATCTAACATGGCAAAAAAAGTGGGATAACGTCTTAGATTGGAGCTTTGAAGGTGATGTTCAGGTTTCTTGGTTCCAAGGCGGTCAATTAAACGTTGCGGAAAACTGCTTAGATCGTCATTTAGCGACTCGTGGTGATCAAGTAGCACTGATTTGGGAAGGTGATAATCCTAATGAAGACCGTAAAATCACTTACAAAGAATTACACGAAGAAGTTTGTAAGTTTGCTAATGTTTTAAAAGGTCGTGGCGTTAAAAAAGGCGACCGTATCTCCATTTATTTACCGATGATTCCAGAGGCTGCTGTTGCGATGCTGGCTTGTGCCCGTATCGGTGCAGTACATTCTATCGTTTTCGGTGGTTTCTCTCCTGATGCCCTACGTGATCGTATTCAAGATGCTGAGTGCGGTGTGGTGATTACCTCTGATCAATCCATGCGTGGTGGTAAAAAAGTACCTTTAAAAGGTAATGCCGATAAAGCAATTGCTGAGTGCCCAACGGTTCACACTTGTATCGTGGTACAGCGTGGCGGCGATCCAGTGAAATGGCATGATCATGATGTGTGGTATCACGAAGCGATGGCCACTGCCTCCGCTGATTGTCCTGCTGAGCCCATGGATGCTGAAGATCCTTTATTCATTCTTTATACCTCTGGTTCTACGGGTAAGCCAAAAGGCGTACAACACACCACAGGTGGCTACTTATTACAAGCAGCGATGACTCACAAATTAGTCTTTGATTATAAAGACGGTGAAGTTTACTGGTGTACAGCAGACGTAGGTTGGGTAACAGGTCACTCTTACATTGTATATGGTCCGTTGGCCAATGGTGCCACTTCATTAATGTTTGAAGGTATCCCCACCTATCCCGATGCAGGTCGTTTCTGGGATGTCTGTGATAAGCACAATGTCTCCATTTTCTACACAGCACCCACAGCTATCCGTATGTTAATGGGTGCGGGCGAGAAATTTGTTGATCGTGCTAAGTTAGAAAAGCTACGTGTGTTAGGTTCAGTCGGTGAGCCGATCAACCCTGAAGCTTGGGAATGGTATAACCGCGTAGTAGGTCGTGGTCGTTGCCCGATTGTAGATACTTGGTGGCAGACTGAAACAGGCGCTCACATGTTGACGCCACTCCCCGGTGCAACTCCATTAAAACCAGGCTCTGCGACTTTCCCATTCTTTGGCGTACAACCCTTATTAGTAGATGATAAAGGTGTTGAGGTGCTAGGTAATGGTGTTGAGGGTAATCTGTGCATTCGTGCTCCATGGCCTTCCATGGCGCGTACTTTGTACAAGAATCATGATCGTTTCGTAGAAGCTTACTTCTCCATGTATCCTGGTTATTACTTCACAGGTGACGGCGCTCGTCGTGATGAAGATGGTTATTACTGGATTACTGGTCGTGTGGATGACGTATTAAACGTTTCAGGTCATCGTATTGGTACCGCTGAAATCGAATCGGCTCTAGTACTTCATCCGAAAGTAGCTGAAGCGGCTGTCGTCGGTTATCCACATGAGTTAACCGGTCAAGGTATTTATGCCTATGTAACGTTGATGGCTGGTGAAGAAGGTACTGATGCGTTGAAAGACGACTTAGTTAACCTAGTTCGTAAAGAGATTGGTCCTATCGCTAAGATCAACCTGATTCAATGGTCTCCTGGTTTACCAAAAACTCGTTCTGGTAAAATCATGCGTCGTATTTTACGTAAGATTGCTGCCAATGAGTTAGAAAGTTTGGGTGATACCTCAACGCTTGCTGATCCAGCAGTAGTTGAAGAATTGATTGGTAATCGCGCCAACAAGTAATAGTACTTAAGTACTCATTACCTAAAAGGCACTGCTGTTAATAGTAGTGCCTTTTTTTATAAGTACTTAAATGCCTTAAAGCCGTTCTTGCACCAAAACCCAAGGGGCAATAACTACCGCCCATAATCGAGAGTCATCGGCTACCCAACTCTTAGCCGTTAGGTCTTCTAAGTGTTTAACTAAGCCTGTAGACGTCCAGTCAGTAAACTTGGTCATATTATCTTCCACTAAAGCTTCGGCAACCTCTAATAAATCTAAAGTACTGGCAATATGAAGCACTCGACCTCTAGCAAAAAATCGCTCGATTTCAGGCCAACTAATACGGGCTGTTTCTAGATTCAAACGGGCTTTGAGAGGAACATTATACTGTTTGGTCATAATCATACGGCTAGCGATAAACAAGGGGGTAAAAGTGTGGCATGAATTAATAAGGTTTTCAAAAACCTGAACGATTATTTTGCGCTTCAGTTCTAATTCTAAAAAGTTACCTATACTTAAGCAGGTTCTTTCAAGAGCTAATCCGAAATACTGTCCGATCATCTATATAGGTGCAAGTACTGCTAAAACCTTACGTTAACATGGTGCTAATGTGTGCCTAGCCATCGTGCTAAGCAATAGGGTGCGAGCCTATTAGTAGAGTTTTATGGATACACAACAAAAAAACAGTTCTTCCAATAAAAAATTATCTAATTTGGTGTGGGAGTTTAATTTCCGCCCAGATAATTACATTCATCCTAGTTGGCTGTCGGCTATGCCTGATGGAGAGCTTATTCGCAAGTTAGTAGGCAAACATCGGGGTGCTGAGCGAGTAGTTCAGCATTTAATGGGGCGCTTAGGGTTGGAAAATCAGGTTTTTTTTAATTTTTCTAGCTCACTAGCCAAAATGGCTTTATGGCCTGCAGAAGACCTAGAAACTTTAGTACTCCATGCTGGTGCGGTCATGATTCGTGATCAAGTTCAACGTGCCGTATCTAGAGATGATGTGCTGAAAATTCGGGGTGATATTGGTGATGATTTATATCTGTATATCCAGCGCCGAGTGCCGATGGTCATGAGACGCCCCCCGATTGGTTTGGAGTTTCCGCAACAGATGCCATTAAAAGACCGTATGATATTGGGGGGCATGTTGTGCTTTAACGAAGCCTTTATGGAGTTTCCTTTAGCACTACGTAAACGTCTAATGATTAAGTTACCTATTAAATGGTATGAAATACTTGATACCCAAGCCATTTTAGGGCAACCGTTGCGTAATCAGCATGCTGAATGTGTCGCTTTAATTCAAAAAATAGCCATAGACATTAAAATTGGAGTGAGCCACGATGGAAAAATTCGTCTCAGTTAAACCATTAGACTCACAACTTAGTCCCGAACAGCGTGTAGTGAAAGCCGATGACTATAAACGTTTAGTTAGCTATGAGCAGTTACTTAAAGAATTAGAACTCAAAGATAAACGCCGTGAGCAGGAAGTACTCGCTGCTAAAGCGGCTGCCTTGCGTGCAGGTTTTCAACAAGGTAAGGAACAAGCTAACGCTGAGTTGGCGGCACAACTTTTAGACTTCACCGTTAAAATGAATCATGCCATCGCAAACGTTGAACGCCAATTAGTTGATGTTGTGATTCATGCAGTACGCAAAGTCATTCATGATTTCGATGATGCACAACTAGTGTCCAGTGCAGTAGAACGTGGTATGGAGTTAGTGCGGGGTAGTCAAAAGCTAATTATTCGAGTTAATCCCCAAATGTATGATTCAGTAGCCGCTAAAATTAACGCTATGCAGGATACTAGCCGCCAGATCGAGATTGTCGGTGATGCGCATTTAAAAGCTACAGAGTGTGTATTAGAGTCTGATATCGGTATCGTAAATGCTAGTGCTGAGCAACAGCTTGAAGCGGTTACTCGCTCTTTACAACGTGCGTTTCCTGAACGTAATCAACGTAATAATGCCCACTAATTTAAGGGTCAGGAGCACGGTCTTCTGAAGTGGCTAAAGCATGGGCTTTAGCCTGAATATCAACAATTTCTTTCATCTTTTCAAATTGCATAGTCATTTGATCAGATTTCTGCTTGCTGGCTTGAAAGGCGTTTTCAGAGGCTTTGAGCTGATTCTCTGCTGATGTAATAGCTTGATAATAAAACTGCTCTTGCATGAGCATATTCTGTAATTGCCCTTGATACTCTTGTAAGGCTTCTGGTGTAAAAGGTTGGCTTTGTAGAGCTTTAAAGCGTATTTCTTGCTGTTCTAATCGCCAATGTTGATAGTTGGTCAGATCAGTGCGGGCTTGATTAAGTTGTTGAGCATAGCCATCCATTTGCCGCCGCTTTTCTTGCATCTCTGCTAATTGTTGCTCCATACGTCGATTACGGATTTTTTTTAATTCTTTTAGTTCGCGTAAGCTCATTATGATTTACCTGCTAATTGGATAAGCCTTTGTACGGTCTGATCAAAAGTACTGTACTCATCAGGCTTTTGCTTAAGAAAATCATTAATTTGATTAATTTTATCCAGTGCTTCATCAGCTAAAGGATCAGCACCGCGTTTATATTCACCTACTCGAACTAAGAACTCAATTTCTTTATATTTATTGAGTAGGGTGCGAATGTGAGCGGCTGCCCGCTTGTGTGAGTCTGACGTTAGTCGGGGCATAATCCGACTTAAACTAGCCAGAGGATCAACGGCAGGATAATGATTACTAGAGGCTAGATCACGTGACAGAATAATATGACCATCTAATAATGACCGAACTTCGTCACCAATAGGGTCTGACATGTCATCCCCTTCAATCAAAACTGTATAAAAAGCGGTAATAGAGCCTTGAGAGCCATAACCTGCCCGCTCAACTAGCTTGGGTAACTCAGAAAACACCGAGGGAGGGTACCCACGCCGAGCGGGCGCTTCACCCGCTGCTAAACCTATTTCACGTTGTGCACGAGCAAAACGAGTTAGGGAGTCCATCAAGAGGAGTACTTTTTTACCTTGATCACGATAGTACTCTGCTACTGCAGTGGCAACATAAGCCGCTTTTAAACGCTCAATGGGGGGGCGGTCAGAGGTAGCAACGACCAGTACGGTTTTATTCATACCATCATCACCTAAAGCCTCCTCCATAAACTCACGCACCTCACGACCCCGTTCACCGATCAAGGCAACCACATAAACATCCACATCAGCATGTTTAACTAACATACTCATCAAAGAAGATTTACCTACCCCCGCTCCCGCAAAAATGCCAATCCTTTGCCCAATACCACAAGTAATTAAACTATCAATAGAGCGAACGCCCAATGATAAAGGGTCTTTTACCATTTTACGTGATAATGGATCAGGAGGAGAGGCCATTAATGGATAGTGATCTTGTATGGATACGCCCACTCGGTTTTGAATACGTCCAATGCCATCCAGTACACAGCCTCGTAAGTCATCACCTACGCCTACACGTAACATTTCCCCCGTTACCGTGACTTGAGTGTGAATGGAAACGCCTTGCATATCACCAATAGGGGCAAGTAGTGCAATATTTTGCTCAAAGCCGATTACTTCGGCGGGAATCATACGCTCATCTTCAGCATTTTTGAGCATGCATAATTCACCTAGGCGAACTTTAGGAATAATGGCTTTTACGACCGTGCCTGTAACTTGCACAATGCGTCCATGTAGGACTAAAGGCTGGCAAGTATCGAGAGCTTGGTAAAGTACTCGTGAAACATAACTTAACTCCATAGTACTTTATACTCGCGGTTGGCCAGGCGGAATCATATTGGGCGGTGGCTGAGTCAAACGTATTTCACCCGCGGCTTGAACGGATACCGTAGGGGGCAGTTCCTGAATGGATAACACAGGTAGGTCAGGAAACTGTGTTGCTAGGTGCGAGCGTAGATGTCGCCGTAAATCCATCCCTGTGAGTACTACAGGACGTACAGAGTCTGGTGTAGCATTTTGGCGGTATTGTTCCTCAAGGTAACGTACATTATTCAGGAGAGTTTGCCCCACGTCAGGTGCTAAAGCTAAGAATATGCCCGCTTGAGTTTGTCGAATACTACCTTGTAGCATGCGCTCAGATTCGGGATCTATCATATAGACAGGTAGTTGACCTGTACCATGAGTGAAGGCGTAGGCGATTTGCCGTTTTAAGCTCATTCGTACTCGTTCCGCTAACATACCCATATCTTTTTCTTCGGCAAACTCAATTAAAGTTTCTAAAATTTGCCGTAGATCACGGATTGAAATGCTGTCACCTAGTAAGCGTTTAAAGACATCGACCATTTTAGTATTGGGTACGGCGCGTTGTGCTTCTTGTACCAGTGTGACATAGCCGGCTTCTTCTAAGCGGCTCATTAAGGTGTGAACTTCTTGTACACCAATAAATTCAGCTGCATGACGGCGTAAGATAAAACCTAGGTGATTGCTGATAGTTTTAATGACATTAATATTAGAGCCACTATCTGCCTGAGCAGGAACTACTGTGTTCACTACAGCCATTTCAGAGGTTGAGCCATTCATAGTTTTGGGTAGGGCAGCCATAGGTGGTGCATCCAAATCCCCTTGAGCAACCGGAATCCCGCGGATGAGAATTCGATAGGTATTACTGCTCAACTGCTCAGAGAGACGTAAGCCCACACCCGATAAAGGTACGCCCAGATCTGTGTAAAATTGACGCCGTACTTTGGTAAATTCGTCATGCAAGGTAGGTAAGGATAACTGCCCTCGCATAGTTTCTGGTACTTCTACTAGTACGGGATCTAGAGGCTTTATTTCTTCCAGTAACTTGGTGCTGTCGAAAGTCTCAGCTCCGCCAGGTAGTTTTTCAGCCCCCCCTAAAATAGTAGTAGTTTCAGCCGCCGCAAATTCACGTTTAGCATTGGCTTTTTTAAGCATAAAGCCGGTAAAGCCTAAAGTAGCGGCTAAGACAAAAAAGACCATAGTAGGAAAGCCGGGTATTAAACCCATCATCGCAACAATACCAGATGCTACCAGTAATGCTTTAGGCTGATCTAATAACTGGCTACTAATATCGGTTCCTAAGTTACTGTCATCATCTACAGAGACACGAGAGATAATAATACCGGCTGTGATGGAGATGAATAAGGCAGGAATTTGAGCGACTAAACCGTCACCGATAGTGAGTACTGAATATAGTTGTGCAGCATCGCCTGCGGTCATACCCCGTTGTAAAACCCCGATAGTAATTCCGCCTAAAATATTGACCAGAATAATAATCAGACTTGCAATGGCATCACCTTTAACGAATTTCATTGCACCGTCCATAGAGCCAAACAACTGGCTTTCTTTTTCTAGACGTAGCCGACGTGCACGAGCCTCCGTTAGGCTAATAACACCCGCTCGCAAATCACTATCAATACTCATCTGCTTACCAGGCATAGCATCCAATGAAAAGCGTGCACCTACCTCGGCAATACGCTCTGAGCCTTTAGTAATGACGATAAATTGTACGATGGTAATAATCAGGAAGATTACAATCCCCACAATCATATTGCCACCGACTACGAATTGCCCAAAGGTTTCAATAATTTTTCCTGCGTCGCCTTCTGTTAAAATAAGGCGGGTAGTGGCAATACTTAAAGACAAGCGAAACAGTGTGGTCAGCAAAAGTACTGAGGGAAAAGATGAAAAGTTGATGGGTGAGGGCAGGTATACGCCTAGCATCATTAATAAAATGGCTAGTGCCATATTAATGCCAATCAAAATATCTACTATCAAAGTGGGCATAGGCAAAATCATCATAAAGATGATAGCCACTAGTAGTAGCGCTAGTGCTACGTCGCTTCGGGACGTTAATTTTTGTAATAAACTTGGCGATTGGGCACTCATATCTTACCTATGATGCAGTCGGGCTAATGAATTTGTGATCAAATTGCACATAACGATCCATACCCGTTAATTTAATGAGTCGTTGGATTAGAGCATTTACACCCGTCAGAGTAGGGGGGGTACGGTGTGCTTGATAAAACTCTAGTAATACTTGTAGACCGTCTGAGGTCATGTAAGGTGTTTGCTCAAAGTTCAGTATGACGGGCGGTGGAATTTTGGGAATAATAGCGCGTAGGTTGTCGCACAAAGTGGCATTAAGTGCCCCTGATAACTTGACCACTACTCGTCCATCGACGTTATAGACCTTAATACTGCCATCAGGAACCTGCATGCTGAACCTCGCTAACGGTGAGTTGCAAGCCAGTTAGGATTACTCCACCAGTGCAACATATAATTTTCTATCATCAATACCAATAATTTTTACGCGTGTCCCAGCGGGGCAATCAGGCCCAGAAATAGCCCAATCTTCCCGTTGTATATGAAGAGTGCCATAGCCGTCTATGATGGGTTGATCAAGCGTAATAATTTCCCCTACCAAGTGTTGTCCGGGATAGGCGCTAAAAAATTCTTTAAAGGATTTAGATAAATCAAAGAATAGTGGTGCAATAAAAATAAGCAAAAGTAGAACGGGCAGTTGCCATTGCCAAAATGAACTAGGATTCAGTAGCATTAATAAACCAGTAATACCTGCTGCTAAACCCAACCATTTTTCCCAAGATCCATATAAGCTATTCTTATAATGAGCAATCATGCCATCGGGTTGCTTAAGCCATTGTGAAAGCCTAAAAATAGAGCGTTGCATCCATAATTTAAGTTCGCCATCTTCTCTAGCTTGCTTAAATCCACTGAAAGGTGAACCACTGCGCGATGAGTTATCTTTCGATGCATCTGCCGTAGTCAGTCCTGTGTCTTTAGATAAATTGGATTGATTTTCAGACATTGTATTAATCATGCTAACAGTTAAATGGCCTAATTCGTAAATGAATGAAGTAATAAGATTAAGTGAGTTTAAATAACAGGCCAAATAATCAAATTACTCTATAAATATTATTTTTGTTTAGGGTTTTGCCGCATCGCTTGTGCTACTCCATCAATACTAGAAGAAGGAATATATTGATCCACCTTGCCTTCTTCTAATATTAATTGTGCTAAGCGTGGATTTTGCATGACGGGAACATTTTCAATTTGTGCAATTTCTAGCATACGCCTAGCCATTGGCCCTTTACCAATAGCCGCGATTAATGGTATTGGCGTAACTCCTTGTTCATATTGTAAAGCAATAGCTACCCCCACATCAGCTATAACTAGACGAGCTGTTTTAATGCGTTTTTGAATATCCTGCTCCGCCAGTTCACGGCGCATATTACGGCGTTCGCCAACTACATGAGGGTCACCAAACATCTCTTTAAATTCACGCTTTAGTTCTTCTTTAGTCATTCGTTGTTCTTTTTTGAACTGTTGGCGCTGAAATAAAAAGTCTATGACAGCCATGATTAAGATAGCGGGTATAATATAAAGAAAGAGTTTAGATACTAAATCCTCAGTAATAAGCTGCTGGCATAATACATTGCATTGCTGAGCATCATTCAATAATAACTTTATACCCGTATAAAGGATATAAAACATCAGAATACTAATTATGATGGTTTTAAGAAGTGAGAGCAGTGTATCTACCAACTGCTTAATAGAGAAAATACGCTTTAAACCTTCAGCAGGATTTATTTTTGAAAAGTTTGGTTTCAAACTCTCCATAGAGAATATAAATCCAAATTGACCGATATTACCTATTATGCCTGCCAAGGTCACAATAATAGCAAAAGGAATAACAATAGGTTTTATAACTTTTTCTACAATTAGCTTTAAACTGCCGTCTAGTGCCACACCAAAATCATAAGTGCTTAAAGTACCTATAGTGGTAAATAATTCTTTCATATCCTCTAGTAATGATTGCCAGTTAGCAGCAAAGTAAATCACTATGGCAATCATAATAAGAGCTGATGGAATATCTTTGCTGCGTGCTACCTGTCCTCTTTTTCGAGCATCACGCAGCTTCTTAGGGGTTGCGTCTTCAGTTTTTTCACTACTACTTTCTTGGCTCACTTAAGAATGCCCTCCAAGATTTGTAGCTGCGCGCCTAGATTAATGAAGTTGTCTCTAAGATAATTAGCAATAATAATCACATAATACATTAGAAAGAAAAATCCTAATCCACTTTTGACAGGCATGGCTAGCGTAAAAATATTTAATTGCGGTAAGTAGCGCCCTATTAATCCAGCGCCTAAGTCGACAATCAACATTAACCCTAAAAAAGGCCCTGCTAATAATATGGTGGTATACATTAGCTTATCTAACTGTGATAAAAAGTACTGTACGGTTTCTGCCTGTAAAGGAGGAATAAACTCATTAATAGGCCATGTCTGATAGCTAAAGTAAATAGCTTGCATTAGAAATAAAAAGCTACCACTAGTAAATAATAAAGTAATAGTTAATTGAGAAAGTAAAATCCCTGTTGGTGATACCATATTGGCACTTAAAGGTGAGTAAAACACAGCTGACATGGTGCCACGCTGAGTATCAATCAAAAAGCCAGTGGCGCGGACTGCCCAAAAGGGAATACTAAATAAGTACCCCATAAATAATCCTAAAACCCCTTCTTTAATTAGAATTGCACTCATAAGTACTGCATTGTTATTTAACTGTAATACTTGATCATGAGTTAGAGGTAGTAAAAAAGCGGCAAAGGCTATGAGAATGCCACTACGAATAGTGGCGGGTATAATGGACTCTACCAACAAAGGCATTAGAGCAAACATGACTAATAAACGTGGTAATGTAAAAGCCAACGCTAGTAACCAAGGTCTTATTAAGTCAAGTAGCTCCATAAGTTAACGACCTACCATCGCTACTTGGTCAAATAAAGTGACTGTGTACATATACAGTTCGGGCCCCATCCAACGTGCAGTAGCCGCCAACGTAACAATGGTAACTAGTAGTTTAAAACCGTGTGGTAATGTTTGCTCTTGAATGGAGGTTAGTGCTTGAAATAATCCAATTAATAAGCCTACTAAAGTAGCAGCAATAATAGTAGGCATAGATAAATATAAAACTAATTGCATTGCCTGAGCAGTGTAATGAATTAATTGTTCATCATTCATATTATTGGTAACTCAGTAATAAGCCATGAATTAAGCGTGACCAACCATCAACTAATACAAATAGTAGCATTTTAAAGGGTAGCGAAATGACAGTAGGTGAAACCATCATCATACCCATAGATAACAGAATATTTGAAATAATTAAGTCAATAACAATAAAAGGTAAAAATATTAAAAAGCCAATCTGAAAAGCTGATGTGAGCTCGCTGACCATAAAAGCCGGAATTAACACTAATAAGTGTTTGTCATCTACTTCTTTAGCATAGCGTTCTGGCCAAACTTTATGAGCGGTATCAACAAAAAATTGCCGCTCACTCTCTTTGGAGTGTTTAGACATAAACTCTTGTAAAGGTCTAGAGCTGTCACTTAGAGCGCTATTAAAGTTTGGGTTTTTTATATCAGTTAATTGTACATTATAGCTATTAAATATTTCATAGGTTTCCATTGCTACTGGCGCCATAATATAAATAGATAGAATAATAGCCATGCCACTAATAGCCATATTAGGAGGCTCTTGTTGCAAGCCTATCGCACTACGAATGATATGCATCACTACTACTAGCTTAATAAAAGAGCTAGTTAAAATAGCAATAAATGGTGCTAGCCCTAGTAAGGTTAGTAAACCCAGCAGTAACACTGGATTTGGAAAAGTTTCCATTATTTAGCCCGTTGTTTTCTTGCTACCGAAAATTGATAAGATTCTTATGCCAACTCGCCCATTTACATCTACTAACTCACCTGTTCCCAGTAGTTTATTTTGTGATCTTATTTGAATAATTTCAGGAAAGGCACTAGCTAGTTCGATTACATATCCGGGTCTAAGTTGCTTAACCTCATTAAATGATAGTGTGTGATTACCTATATCAAAAGTAAGCTGAACAGGTATTTGATTTAAGGTGTCAATTGTATTTTTTTGTTCTGGTTCTGACATGGTATTCCACTCTGAATTAATGGTGAGTGATTTGTTAGCGGGATTAAATATAGAGTTGCAAGCTAGGTTCGGGTAAACTACTAAACGAATTTGACGATATTGATAAAAGTCATTATCAGGTAGAATAATAACATCTGCTATGTCTAAATTATTTAACTCAGCCAAAGTTAAATACATACGACTTAGCTCTAATCTTAAACCTAGTTGTAATTGATCCCAGTCATTGTTTGGATCTGAGGGCCAATGCCTTAAGCGCTCTTGTAATAATGGATAAATTCTTTCCTCAACTAACAATGTTCCAGTAATGACTAAAGAATTTTCCACTTGCCCATTAGTTACAGTAGCCTCAGTAATTTCAAAGCCTAAAGGTAGAGTATAAAGTTTATTGCTTTTATCGGCAGATAAGCCTTGAATTTTTACTTTCGTTCCTAAACCATGCTCCGCCACTACCAGTAGCGATTCCAACGCATTTTCTAATAAAGCAATAGCAAGATTTTCAGGGAGCTTGTCAAGCATTCCCTCTGGAATAAAACCTCGAATATTATCAACTAGTGGCCAATGAGTAAGCCAAAGCCCAGCAATTGAGTCACCCAGCCCTACGGTTAAGCTAATAGGTGAGATATCGCGTTGATTTAAGTTTCCGGGCATTAAACGCACCCGAAAGCTTTTAGTCTCATTCAGAGAAAAAGAAAACACACGGGATTTATTGAGCAGTAGATTATTCATCCGAATAGCTAATTCAGACTGGCGCTCCAATTTTACAGGCTTAAATGTGATGGTACGACTGCTCATGGTTTGGTGTTGCTGCCTGCCCCACACGTGACTGATTTAATAAAGTTTAATTCAGTGACGTAGGACGTAGTTTGTTATTAAAATAGTTATGGCTACTGCCCTAAAAGCTTGCCCCCACGATAAATTTATCTTATCGTGGGGAGTCATTTTAAGCAAGTTAATGTTATTAAAGTAGCAAAGTACTTAACATGCTAGCCTTAACGAACAACTGTTCCTGAACTATCCCAGCTTTCCAAACGTGGTAAATTAGGGTTAGCTACCGCAGCGCCTAGATAGTAATGCGCAAAAGTGCCGTTTACAGGAACCCAAGAGCCATCTGAGTTAAACTTAACTGATACCTCACCAATGCTGGCTGACCAGAATCGATGATTACCATCAGCAGCTTGACCCAGATAAACTGCATTCCAACCTTGTGTGGCTGTGGTGTTATCACCAGGCTTATCAAAGTAATAGGTGTTGCCTACTGTCAGTCTGTCGCCCTTAGAAGGGTCAAAGCGTGCTGTTTCACCCGCTAAATTTTTCACACCATCAACAGTGATTTCACCAGCGCCAGCGGTACGTACTTGAGAAATGTATCCGCCATCGAAATTTGAGTTATCGAATGGGTCGTACCAAGAGGCTATGGTTAATTTACCTTGAGTATTACGGTTAAACGCATCAGCACCCACTGTATCCAAGGTAGCTTTTAGATTTAAGATGGTCATCGGTGTGGCACAATCAAAGCGATAGCTATCACGATTATTGAAGACATCATTCATAGCATCAGATGGTTTGATAGCTTGCCCACTGTTATTGGTAGCACGCATAACCATATAACGGTTACCACCACGTTGTACCACTTCCCAGTAATTGTTACGTTCAAGTACTTGTTCGGTACCGCGTGCACCATTGATATCAGTATAAGAGCGAGTTTCAGGGCGTGATAAAGTACCCCCTACAATCTTAACGATATCATTAGTAAATCCCCACCCAGCACCAATAGAGCCTGTATTAGCAGCCATATTTTCACGGAAGCGGATTTCATACATGTCTTGATTGGTAATAACCTTTGTACGCAATTGGTTACCTGACGAGTCGCGTACTACAACTGTATCGCCAACACTTAAACGGTTATTAGGCGTGCCACCTTCTAAAGCAGTAATGGTAGCGCCCGATACTACTGAGCCATCTGTTTTAGTAGCAAACAAACTACTTAAAATACTACGCTCAGAGGCTGTCAAGGTAGCAGTGGCAGGAGTAGGTGTTGGTACTGGCGTTGGGGTTGGCGTTGGCGTAGGTACCGGAGTTGGAGTGGGCGTAGGTACCGGAGTAGGAGTGGGCGTAGGTATCGGAGTAGGAGTAGGTACTGGCGTTGGTGTTGGCACCGGAGTTGGAGTGGGCGTAGGCACCGGAGTCGGGGTCGGCACTGGCGTTGGAGTGGGCGTAGGTGTTGGCACCGGAGTAGGAGTCGGCGTTGGAGTGGGCGTAGGTACCGGAGTAGGAGTCGGCGTAGGCACCGGAGTTGGAATGGGCGTAGGTACCGGAGTTGGAATGGGCGTAGGTACCGGAGTTGGAGTAGGTGTAGGTACCGGAGTGGGCGTAGGTACCGGAGTTGGAGTAGGAGTAGGTACCGGAGTTGGAGTAGGTGTAGGTACCGGAGTGGGCGTAGGTACCGGAGTTGGAGTAGGTGTAGGTACCGGAGTTGGCGCTGGAGTCGGGCTAGGGTTATTCTGTAATTGTTGTAATAGTTGAATAATTAAGCGCAAAATTTGCATAAAAACAGGGTTATTCAAAAGACCTGTATTATTAAAGGCATTTCTGCCAGAGCCAGTAGATAGACTGGCTGATGAAGTACTGCTACTGCTAGTAGAGCTAACCGGTGTACTGGTTGAGCTTTGAATTGTCGACATGGTTGTTATCTCCTTTATTCATCTCAAATACCCACTCTCCCTCAGGGCAGGGTATATCGTTATGTATGGTTATCAAGGTATTGCTTTAAGCATATGGATGAGCGGATATAACGACATGTAGTGTGAGGATAATAGGAACTAACCGTCTGACGACCTGTTATCTGCAAATAAATTACACAAACCTAAGTTCCTATTATGCTAGTACTAAGCATCTCCTTTTATGCCAGTTTCTATGACGTCTGTCTTGAGATGATTGGTTGAAAGTGCTTGTTGGTGCCAAACTTATAAAAATTGTAGTGCCCGCAAGAATACCCACTTTATTTGAGTACATTTAGCATGTTACGTGCCAAACTAATCACTCTACTAACCTGTTGGATGGCAACATCCTTGAGTTATGCAGCTCCACTACCTTGGGGCGATAAACCATACTCACATTTTTCAGACCAAGAGCCTCTAGTGGATATGCTCACTACATTAGCAGCGAATGAAAAAACTCCCATTGTACTGAGCCCTAATATCAAGCAAGTAATCAGTGCTCATTTTAAAGAGCGCCCAGTAAAGTCTATTTTTGAAGAATTAGTCAAAACTCAAGGGTTAATTTGGTACTACGACAAAGAAACCTTATATATTTATAAAGAAGACGAAGTTAAAACGGGTTCTATTAGTTTAAAGTCTCTAACACCATCAGAGTTTCTGGATGCTTTAAAGCGCTTAGAGATTTATGATGATAAATTTAAATGGGAAATTTCCGAAGTTGATAATATTATCAAAATTACAGGCCCCGAACGTTTAATTAATGTGGCAATTGATAATGCAAAACTAATGGACTCTCAAGCTGAAAAAGAAAAGCGTATTTATAAGTGGAAGGATACTCAAGGTAAAATTCATTATAGCTCAGAGCGTCCCGCATTAGGTAGTAGTAACTGGGATGTCAAAGTCAGTGAGAAATATCCGGGTGTCGTGGTATTAGATGTGATTCCTGTAAAAAAATAGTGAATTAAATTATTAACAATAAATCACTAGAGCTAAATATATTATGAGCGTACAGCATACTGTTTATTTACTGAAAGTGTTAAGTGGAGCCAATGCAGGCGCTATTGTACGCTTAAAAACGGGGGCATTAACCATTGGTCGTTCAATGTCATGTGATATTATATTGCACGATGAAAATATTGCTGACCAACATGTTAATATAGAGATTGATAATGATAATATCGTTTTAAAGCCATTAGCATTGCCTGTATTTGTAGATGGTCAAGAAATTACATCACATGAAATAAAGTTAAATCCTTATCAAATAGTTACATTAGGTGATGTGGATTTTTTTATTGCTGATCCTAGAATTTCTGAAGCTGATGCTAGAGTCGCCAATGCTAAATTGCGTAAAGAGCAATTAACAGGTAGCCAGAAAGCCCTTAATACAGGCGGCTCCAAGGCAAGCTTTACTGAGAAATCAAAAGCTAAAAAAGGCTTTTTAAGTAACAAAGGTTATTTATGGTTAGGACTGCTTTTATTACTTTTAGCTAATTTGCTCTATTTTTTGCCCAATCTGATTCAATTGTCTGAAAAGTTGGGTATCAAGTCGACGCCCGTAGATGACACCAAACAGCTCATCACAAATTTAAATAACTCCACTTTAAATGTCGTCGAAAAGTCACCCGGCAATATTGTAGTCACAGGTTATGCTAAAAATGCCACTGAGCGTAACGACATTGTTAATCAGCTAATGCGGATGGGTAAGAACGTTACGCATAAAATTTGGATTAATAGCGAGTTAGCTGAAAACGCGACTATGATAGCTCATACTATGGGTGAGCGCGGCATTCATTTCAAAGCAAATCAAGAGGCTGGGATGATTTCAGCTTTTGGTTTTGTAAGTAATAGTCAGGATTGGGATAAGGTCAAAGGTAGTATCTTAGCTGATGTGTCAGGTATCAAACAAATTGATGAGTCTGAGTTGCAAACTTTACTCAAACGTTTGGAGGCTTTACAGCAGTTCATCGAAAAAAATGGCCTTTCAGACCGTATTCGCGTGGCAATCAATCAAGGAAAGATTACAGTTAGTGGAGAGCTGACCAATACTGAAATTAAACGTTGGAAAGATCTTTACTCTGAATTCGTGGCTACCTATGGAGAAGGCCCTAGTATTGTAGAAAACTTATATGATGCTAGAGATCGTATTAAGTTAGCCATTAGAAGTGTAAGCGTCGGTGAAACACCCTTTTTAGTTTCAAAGGATGGAAAAAAATATATGGTTGGGTCTAGTTTAGGTAATGGGTACTTCATTAAAGATATTAAACCAGACCATGTATTATTAACCAATAAGGGTATCGATATTCCAATTTATTATGGTTTAGAGGAAAAATAACAATGGCATTACAAATAGAAGAAAATCTAAAAAAAGACGTGTCAGGTATTTATAAAAACGAACTCTTAGAGAAATTTAATCAAGCGGCCTCACAAGTGCGGTTTGAACTCAACCAAGGGGTAGATCCTGTTGAGTATGATAAATTGAATAAATTACTTCAGGCTATTGACGCAAGTTCTGAAGTAGTAGAGCAAGTTTGGGGACAACGTTAACCTAATTACCCAACTAAAAAATTAGCCTATTTAATAGTGCTAATGTGCACGGTAGCTACATTTAGTTGGAGAATTAAATAGTAGTTACCATATTTTATATAAATTAAAAGGAGATAATTCAATGTCCGATTTAGCCACTTCATCCGCTAGCTCTGATCCATATGCATCTGCATTAGCAGATATGAAAACTCAGCAAGCTAGTAGCTTAAAAAGTCAAGCTGAAATGACAAAAATGAATGCTGATTTCACTGCAAAAAGTGATATTCTTTCTATGCAAGCAGCAATGAAAGATAAAATGCATAATACGATTTCTCAACAAATTCGTAGTTTAAGCCAATAATTATTTATTGGAAATGCTATGGCACTTCATATGCCATAGCATTCTTATTAGTAAAATGATAATGATAGGTTATTGCCTTCCTTAAAAAGGTTTAGTGTTGGTTTATATTTTCGATCAGTATCTATTTAGTAAAAGGCAGACAGTGTAGTGAACCGTCTGGCAAATAAATTATAAAAGCCAAACTGGTGTCAGTAATCTTATTAAACTGATGCATATTAAGTAGGTGCCACTATCAGCGTAGTAGCGCTATTTCTAACCCTAAGCATGAAGTAAAAAAATGAAAGCGACGACAGAATTACTGCAATTACTTTCCGAAATTGGTTATATGGCTTGTTTTAGAGGGGATGTTCAACGAGCTAAAGTTATCATGGATGGTGTAGATGCAGTGGGACGAGAGCAAACGCCGATTAAAATGGGGTTGGCTATTACTCGTATCTATGCTGGTGAGTATGACACTGCAATCAACATCTTACGTAATCAAATTCTGGCTAGTGAGCCCAATCACATGAGCGCAAAGTGCTTTTTAGGCATTGCTTTGACTCAAATAGGGCAGCAAGGTGAAGCTCAGCAACTGTTTAAGGAAGTAGCTGCATACGGTAATGCAGACGAACAAAGTATTGCGAATGCTTATCTCAATCAATAGTGCAAGGAGGACTGCTCCATGATTGACTCCAACTTACTAATGAGTGTTGCCCCCCTAACAGGGGTAGGTACACCAGCAGTACAAACTTTACCACCACCGCAATCTCAAGATGTCATGCGTTTTGATGATGTGATGACAGGTAAAGTAGATCTCTCTACATTGAAAAGTACTAATAATGATCAATCGGTACTACAAATTGTAGAACCCAATACTGGAGCAGACTCAACCTCCTTTAAAGATGTAGTGATTGATAAGTTATCTGGTATGGATAAATCTTATTCCTCAATTCTACAAGAACTGAAAGATCGTCCACAGTTTAATGAGTACTTAAATCAAGTAGGTACAGGGGATACTGCTAGCAATAGCTCGCTCACTTATCCCACAGTAGAAACACGGCTAAATAATCCGGATGATTATCAAGCAGCTTTGCAAGATATGCATAGAACTCAAACAGCGGCTCTAGCTTATCAACAAGATACCACAACATGGACGTTTAAAGCGCAAATGTGGTCAACTACAGTGAATTTAGCTTCTGCTGTGGTTAACCAAGTTGCACAAGGCTTTAAAACTTTATTCCGTGCAAGCGGTTGATAATGCCTATTAGGTGCTTAATGAAAATAACAATAATAAAACAGCAATTTCGTTTAGCGATCTTATTGAGCGTTATATTTTTAGCTGGTTGTAAAGTCCAACTCCACAGTCAGCTTAATGAAATTGATGCTAATAATATGATGGCCATTTTATTAGAAAATAATATTGGCGCTGAAAAAATTTCTGATACTAAAAGTGGTACCTATACTTTAAACGTTGATGAATCCAAAATTCCTCAGGCAGTTGCCCTACTGCGTGAGCATGGTTATCCACGTGAGAAAGTGGCTTCTATGCAGGAGCTATTTAAAAAGGATGGTCTCATTTCTTCTCCTTTAGAGGAGCGTGCTCGCTACATGTACGCGCTATCTCAAAGCGTACAAGAGACTTTGTCACAGATAGATGGGGTATTGGTAGCACGGGTGCATGTAGTACTGCCTGAGGATGCTGTGGTAAATGGTTCCAAGCCTGTAACCCCCTCATCGGCTTCAGTCTTTATTAAATATCATCCTTCCTTTGAGCTAGACAGTATGAAGTCTGAAATAAAACTCATTGTAGAGAAGAGTATTCAAGGCTTGAGCTACGATAAAGTATCGGTAGTAATGGTTCCTGCTCAATTACCAAATGCGGGTAAATAGGCAATATCTAAAAGTACTTATACTAATGAGTACTTTTATAAATATTTGCGCCATCGACTTGGGTTTTAAATAGTTTCATCAGCCACAAATATTGCTCTGGATAGTATTTGATTAATGTCGCTAGGCTTTGATTCAGTAATAAAGCATCTGCCTCTGTATTACCAGTCGGATAGGGCTGAAGTACTTCACTGATTTTTATTTCATATTGCCCCGTCTTCTCGTTAAAAAAAGCTAATGAGGTAAAACAAGCTGCTTTACTAAGTTCAGCAATACGAGCTGGAGTAGTGAGAGTAGCTTTAGGTTGACCCATAAACGGTACCATAACAGACGTTTTTAACCCTAAATCCTCATCAGGTAGGAAAATTAAAATGAGGTTAGGTTTAAGGGTGCGCACTAATTTTAGTAATCCCGCCTCGCGTGGGATCACAAACTCCACATCTTTTAGACGGCTACTGGCTACTAACCAATCAAAAATCGGATGACTAAATGGCTTGTAAGAGCCATAAGCCGAGTACTTTAGACCTATAGCCAGTGGAGCAAACTCTAGCCACGTAGAGTGACCTAGTAACAGCATAATAGGTTTATGCTTGTCTAATGCCTCTTTAAAAGTACTCGGTATTTCCATCTGTACCCGTTTAGCGATCTGGGTACGGGAGCGAAAAAATAGCACGCTGTAATCTAATAAGGCTGCTGCGTAATGTTGTAGGTGTTTAAGAGTAAATTGCTGTTGATCAGCTTTGGACAGATGGGGATAGCAACGCTCTACATTGATTTCAACAATAGCTCGACGTTTAGTTTGATAACGATAAAGTACTTGTCCTATTTGTTGCCCTAGCCACCAGCGTAGTTGCCACGGTACATAAGCCAAAGGAAACAGTAAGCCAATGCCTAACCAAGTCAACCAATAACGCGGTTGTAACCAGCGCCACTCAAAGGTAGGCGCGGTAAATTGTTCTTTCATGCGATATCAATCGATAGTTAACTTAGCTAGCTTGACGTTGGCATTGAATAGCTTGAGCTTGCATTTGATGCTCAAACCATTGTCCCGCATCATTCACCGCTTCGGGCTGACCTTTTAGCCCAAAATCGATCACGCGGCTGCGTTCAGTACTGGGCAAACTTGAAAGACGCACGGCTGGGAAAGTCTCTAATAATTGCTCCATCATGGGGATTAAATCGCTTTCTAACACATTGCATAACTCCCAGCGTTGCTCAATATCAGGGTGTATAGATTGTAGATGACGGTAATGAGTATCTAGTACCCATTCAATCATAGGCCATGACATAGAGGGAAATCCGGGCACAAAATGGTGGTGAGCGACTTTAAAACCTGGGACGTTATTAATGGGATTAGGGATCAGTGTACAGCCATCGGGTAGCTCAGCCATACGAATTCGTTGAGGATAAGCTTTGTCGCCAAATTGCCGCTCAATCAAAGCAACAGCCTGTGGGTGGTGGTACAGTTTCAAACCAAACGCATCCGCTGCACATTGGCGGGTTAGATCATCAGGCGTTGCACCAATGCCCCCAAAACTAAATACGATTTCATTAGTTTGTTGCGTTTCATGGAAAGTACTCAATAACATTTCACGCTCATCGGCAACCATCCGTACCCAAGCTAAGGTCATCCCGCGTGCTTTGAGCATAGTGATGGCACTAGCCATATGTTTATCTTGGCGTTGTCCGCTTAATAGCTCATCCCCAATTAAGATCAGTCCTACACGATTGGATACCGTCTTCATTGTTTAGCCCCTAACTGTTGTGCGCGTTGGCGCGTTAAATCTGCTTGTCGTTGCGATTGGCTTTGAGCGCTAGGGTCGGTTTCAGGCCAGCCTTGGGTATGTTGTTGTACCAAATCAGCCAGCATCCGAATATGATCCTCACGTGCGTTCAGAGCTGGAACGTAATAATACTGCTGTCCACCCGCTTTAATAAAGTGTTCCCGATTTTCGACTTGAATTTCTTCTAATGTTTCTAAGCAGTCAGCTGTAAAGCCCGGACAAATCACATCGACACTTTTAATGCCTTCAGAAGGTAGAGCCTCTAGGGTTTTATCCGTATAAGGCTGCAACCATTCAGCTTTGCCAAAACGTGATTGAAAGGTCACTCGATACTCATTAGGGCGTAAATTTAATTCAGCAGCCAGCAGACGAGCGGTTTTATGGCATTCACAAAAATACGGATCGCCTAATGTGAGATTACGTTTGGGTATACCGTGAAATGACATTAATAATAATTGCCCGCGTGGATTTTTGTTCCAGTGATCACGAGTACTGTCTGCTAGCGCTTTAATATAACCCTCATGATCATGATAGTGATTAATTTGGCGTAGCTCTGGCATCCAGCGCCATGAGCCCATTTCTTTAAAGACTGCCTCAAAGGTTGTACCACTGGTAGTCGAGGAGTACTGTGGATAAAGAGGTAGTACGACTAAACGCTGCATGCCAGCTTGGCGTAGCTCCTCTAATGCTTGCTCAATGGATGGCTTACCGTAGCGCATAGCTAACGCTACTTTGATGGTTCCTGTAAAACGGATATCCAATTCACGTTGCAGTAGTTGTGCCTGTTGTTTACTAATCGCCAGCAGGGGAGAGCCTTCATTCGTCCAAACCTGTTTGTATTTTTCAGCGCTAGCGGCAGGGCGTTTAGTTAAAATGGCTCCGTATAAAATCGGATACCAAATCAATCGTGGAATCTCGACCACGCGCGGATCGGATAAAAACTGACGCAAATAGCGCCGTAATGACGGAGTATCTGGGGCGTCGGGTGTACCTAAGTTAACCAACAACACACCAATCGCTTCGGTTTTGCCGTGAAAATAATCGGTTTCATTTTTTAATCGGCTCATGACAATCACGCAAGGCTGCTAAAAGTGGTGGCAGGATAAACCTAGCGCCCACAAAAATAAACTTTGTTGCAGTGCACTAAGGTAATAAGTGCTAGAGGCTTGACGCTGATAGAGGGCACTCGCTAGATTAGACGACCTAGTTAGTTAAGAGAGCGATCATGTTTCCAGACTTAGCAACCGTTACCCAAGCGGTAAAACACGTGGCACAACATGAAATTGCTCCACGATTTAATAAAATTGGCTTTGCAATTAAAGCCGATGGCAGTGTAGTGACCGAGGCGGATCTGGCTTGTCATCGTGCTTTAGAAACTTTATTAGCCAACCACTATCCGCATATTGCCTTTTTAAGTGAGGAAATGCCCAGCGCACAACAGCAACAACTCATAGAAAATAGCGAGTGGCTGTGGGTATTAGACCCTTTAGATGGAACCAGTAATTTTACCGCGGGTGTACCCTTATTTTGTACCTCATTAGCTTTATTGCATCGGGGGCAAGTCGTTCAAGCCGTGACTTATGATGTACTCCATGATGAGGCGTTCACAGCGGAATTAGGTCACGGTGCTTACTTAAATGGTAAGCGCTTAAATTGCAGTACGAGTGGTTTAACCTTAAAGCAAGCCGTGGGTATTATTGATTTCAAACGTCTAACACCCACGTTACGAACCCACCTAGTGAATCACTCACCCTTTGGCTCCCAACGTAATTTAGGTACTTGTGCTTTAGAGTGGGCGTGGATGGCTGCAGGGCGCGGGCAAATTTATTTACACGGTGGCATGAAATTGTGGGACTTAGCCGCAGGTACGCTACTACTAAAAGAGGCGGGTGGCTTAGCCAGTACTTTAGAGGGCACTCCAGTATCGACTCTGCAAGTGAGGAGTCAATCAGTCATTGCCGCCTCTGATCCCTCTTTGTTTAATGAGTGGCAACAGATTATTACTGAGTACTCTGTTGAAAGTACTCATGGGTAATCAGCCTATTGGGGTTTTTGACTCGGGACTAGGGGGCTTATCAGTCTTATTAGAGATTGAGCGTCAATTGCCACAGGAAGATTTAATTTATGTGGCAGACTCAGCGCACGCGCCCTATGGTGCAAAAACCGCCGAGTACATTGCTGAGCGTTGTATCAAAATCAGTGAGTTTTTACTCAGCCAAAACGTCAAACTGATCGTAGTTGCCTGTAATACCGCTACTGCCTATGCGGTTGAAGTACTTAGACAACATTTAACGATTCCAGTGATTGGGCTAGAGCCTGCGGTAAAGCCTGCCGTAAAAATCACTCAAAACGGTAAAATTGGCGTGCTCGCCACCCGTCAAACAGCTCAAAGTACTCGACTCAAACGCCTTATTGAGACTCACGCTCAAAGTACTCAAGTACTGGTACAAGCCTGTGCGGGATTAGTTGAACATGTAGAGCAGGGCGACTTTAATAGTGTTGAATTAAAACAATTATTAGGGGAGTACTTAAAACCGCTACAGGAGCAAGGAGTTGATACCTTAGTACTGGGCTGCACTCATTACCCCTTTTTGCGTGAAACCTTGTGCGAATTAACACAAGGGCAAATGACTATTGTGGAAACCAGTCAAGCAGTGACGCGCCAAGTACTGAATATTCTGACCCAACGTAATCTATTACAAAGTACTCAAAACGATCAGCGCCAAGTGCAGTTTTATTCCAGCTTGCGAGGTGATGTACTCGAAAAAAGTGCTAAAAGTGCCGCTTTGTTGTGGCAAGGAGAGCTAGAGTTGCTCCCTTTGCCGAGTACTTTTTGCTAGAGATGAGTTTTAAGCCAGTATGTCTGCTTAAAGTACTTAAACTACAGCAAAGGCTTGTTCAATATCAGCGATAATATCGTCAATGTGTTCGATACCAATGCTTAAGCGAATGCTCTCAGGGCGCACACCTGCACGAAGTTGCTCCGCTTCGGTCAATTGGCGATGGGTTGTGGAGGCGGGATGGCTGGCTAAACTCTTAGCATCGCCGATATTGACTAGGCGTTTGATCATCTGTAGTTGATCATAGAATTTTACCCCAGCATCAAAGCCACCTTTAATCCCAAAGGTCAGGAGTGAGGCGGGCTTACCCTTAAAGTACTTTTGGGCTAAGGCATGGTAAGGGTTATCTTCTAAACCAGCAAAACTCACCCATTCTACTTTAGGATGATTTTTTAAGTACTGAGCGACGGCTAAGCCATTCTCACAATGGCGCTCCATACGTAAGCCTAATGTTTCCACCCCCTGCAAAATCAAAAACGCATTAAAAGGTGAAAGTGCAGAGCCGGTATTACGCAAAGGTACGGTACGAGCACGACCAATATAAGCCGCCGCCCCAAACGCTTCGGTATAGACCACGCCATGATAAGAAGGCTCAGGCTGATTGAGTACAGGATAACGGTCTTTGTGCTCAGCCCAAGGGAATTTGCCTGAGTCAACAATAATTCCGCCAATTGACGTACCATGTCCAGCAATGTATTTGGTCAACGCGTGTACTACGATATCAGCGCCATATTCAATCGGCGTGCAGAGCATTGGGGTGGCTACGGTGTTATCCACAATGACAGCGACACCATGCTTATGAGCGACTTTAGCAATCGCCTCAATATCTGCAATATTGCCCGCAGGGTTGCCAATGGTTTCGCAATAAACGGCTTTAGTTTTGTCATCAATGAGCTTTTCAATGGCTTCAGCCGAGTCATTTTCAGCAAAACGTACTTGAATGCCTTGGCTGGGCAGCATATGTGCAAATAGCGTGTAAGTACCGCCGTATAATTGCGGTGTACTCACAATATTATCGCCTGCTTGTGCAAGCGTTAAGATGGAGTAATTAATCGCAGCCATACCCGAGCTAACAGCTAAACCTGCTAGTCCTCCTTCTAATGCCGCGATACGCTTTTCCAGCACGTCATTGGTGGGGTTCATGATGCGGGTGTAGATATTGCCAGCAACAGCCAGGTTAAACAGATCAGCACCATGCTGAGCATTATCAAACTCATACGCTACGTTTTGATAGATAGGAACGGCTACCGATTTAGTTGTAGGCTCTGTGACATAACCCGCGTGAATAGATAGGGTTTCTTTTTTCATGTTGGTATCCTCCAAAAATAGTGTTGGCACATTAGCACAGATTGTGGGGAGCTTGAATGCACAAGTATTCATAAGCATTGAAGCAAAAGTGGCGGGTACTTTGTGCTGGGTATATTTTGGAGTACTTGCTCTTTTTAGGCATAATGGCAAGCCTCTTAGCTTACTCATCTAATCATTATGACAAGTACTTCACTGATTCCGCGCCATTCGACCGTAGCCGTAAAAGTAGGGCATGTGATTGTGGGG
>JBDKGX010000009.1:0-52039 GCA_039797965.1 Pseudomonadota bacterium | reverse complement strand
TAAAAAGCGACCACTAGGGTCGCTTTTTAATTGTAGTAGAGTGAAGTCTAACAATGCTTAACGGCGGTTTTTGCTAATCCGTTGTAGCATCTCAATTTGAGCTTTAGCTGCTTCTAGTTCAGCTTGTAAAGTTTCATAATTGAGATCCTCAGGATCTTTACCTGCCAAGGCATCTTCAGCACGTTTTTTCGCTTCCATGGCAGCTTGTTCGTCTAGATCATCCGCACGAATAGCAGTATCAGCTAATACTGTTACTACATACGGTTGAACCTCAACGATGCCACCTGATACGAATAAAGAAGCTGCATCACCATTTTCAGGTTTGTAACGTAATTCACCTGGACGTAGAGGTGAAATCAACTGAGCATGACGAGGGTAAATACCTAGTTCACCCATCTTGCCCGGTACACTCACTTCGTACACTGTACCAGAGAATAACTTCTTCTCCGCGCTTACTACATCAAGACGTATAGTCATTGCCATAAGAATGCCTCCTCAGATTAGAGTTTCTTGGCCTTTTCTATAGCCTCTTCAATGCCACCGACCATATAGAACGCTTGTTCTGGCAGAGCATCATGCTCACCAGTCAAGATCGCCTTAAAGCCTGCAATGGTGTCTTTCAAGGTTACATATTTACCGGGTGAACCGGTGAATACTTCCGCAACGTGGAAAGGTTGCGATAAGAAACGTTGAATACGACGCGCACGTCCTACTACTTTCTTATCTTCATCAGACAATTCATCCATACCTAAGATGGCAATAATGTCTTGCAACTCTTTGTAACGTTGTAGTACACCTTGTACACCACGAGCTACATTGTAGTGCTCCTCACCGATTACTAGTGGATCTAATAAACGAGAGGTAGAAGCCAATGGGTCAACCGCTGGGTAAATACCTAACTCAGCAATATTACGTGACAATACGAGAGTCGCGTCTAAGTGAGCAAAGGTAGTAGCAGGTGAAGGGTCAGTTAAGTCATCCGCTGGTACGTATACCGCTTGGAACGACGTAATAGAACCAATCTTAGTTGAAGTAATACGTTCTTGTAGGGCACCCATCTCTTCAGCCAGTGTAGGTTGATAACCTACTGCAGAAGGCATACGGCCTAAAAGCGCTGATACTTCAGTACCGGCTAAGGTGTAACGATAAATATTGTCAACGAACAATAATACGTCACGCCCCTCATCACGGAAGAATTCCGCCATGGTTAAACCTGTTAAGGCTACACGTAAGCGGTTTCCAGGAGGCTCATTCATTTGACCGTAAACTAGAGCTACTTTGTCAAGAACGCCACCTTCGGCCATTTCGTGATAGAAGTCGTTACCCTCACGAGTACGCTCACCTACCCCTGCGAATACCGATAAACCCGAGTGAGCTTTCGCGATGTTATTGATCAGTTCCATCAGAGTAACGGTTTTACCTACACCCGCACCCCCGAATAGACCAACCTTACCACCTTTAGAAATAGGCATAATTAAGTCAACAACTTTAATACCTGTTTCTAAAATAGAAATGCCACTTGCTTGCTCTTCATAGCTAGGAGGAGCACGGTGAATAGGCCATTTTTCAGTAGCTTCAACGTCGCCTTTCATGTCGATTGGAGTACCCAATACATCCATGATACGACCTAAAGTACCTTTACCTACTGGCACAGAAATTGGTGCACCAGTATTTGCAACACCCATACCACGACGAAGGCCATCGGACGCACCCATGGCAATCGCACGTACTACGCCATCACCTAACTGAGTTTGAACTTCTAATGTCAAACCACCTTGTTCGGCAACGGATAGGGCATCGTATACTTTCGGTACAGAGTCACGTGGGAATTCCACGTCAACAACCGCACCGATTACTTGAACGATGTGTCCAGTACTCATTAAAACAGTACCTCTTAAATTTTACTTTCCAAACAGCTTATACCGCTGCCGCACCCGCGACAATTTCTGAAATCTCTTGCGTAATAGCAGCTTGACGGGCTTTATTATATACCAGTTGTAACTCATGAATGAGGTTACCGGCATTATCAGAAGCACTCTTCATTGCCACCATACGTGAAGCCATTTCAGAAGCCACGTTTTCAACAACACCTTGATACACTAAAGATTCGATATAACGTTGCATCACTAGATCGATTACTTCCTTAGCATCTGGCTCATAGAGGTAATCCCAATGATATTTAATATCTTTTTCTTCAGCTGCTACCAAAGGTATTAGTTGAGTTACTTTAGGCTTTTGGGTCATGCTGTTAACGAATTCGTTCTCAGCTAAATAAAGACGATCAATACGACCCGACTCATAAGCATCAAGCATGACCTTAATTGTACCGATTAAATCGGACAAATGAGGTGCATCACCTAAGTGAGTTTTTTCAGCTACTAAACCATAACGGCGAAAAGCATTAGCTGCTTTAGTTCCAAAGACAGCAATATCTACTTCGACGTTTTGTTGCTTCCACTTAGCGATATCTTGTAAAGCAGTTTTGAATAAATTCACATTCAAACCACCACACAAGCCACGATCTGTAGAAATAATAATGTAGCCTACACGCTTGACATCACGCTCTTGAGTAAAAGGATGACGATACTCTAATTGACCATTAGCAATGTGACTGATGACCTGACGCATTTTATCAGCGTAAGGACGGGTAGCTACCATACGCTCTTGCGCACGACGCATTTTGGAGGCTGCTACCATCTCCATTGCTTTAGTGATCTTTTTAGTGTTCTTAATACTCTTAATCTGAGTCTTAATTTCCTTAGCGCCTGCCATGGGACTTACCTCCCATTACCAGGTGTTTTTGGATTTGAACGTTTTTAAAGCCTGAGTCATCGCTGCTGCGATGTCGTCGTCATATTTACCGCCATTATTGATTTTTGCTAATAGCTCAGATTGCTCTGAACGTAAATAGCTTAATAATGCAGCTTGGAAATCAACGACTTTAGTTACTTCAACATCGTCTAAGAAACCATTATTTGCTGCAAATAGAGCAAAACCGATTTCGGCAGTTGACATTGGAGAGTATTGAGGCTGTTTCATAAGCTCTGTAACACGTTGACCGCGTTGTAATTGCTTACGAGTAGACTCGTCCAAATCAGAAGCAAACTGAGAGAATGCCGCTAATTCGCGATATTGAGCAAGGTCGAGACGCACACCGCCGCCGAGCTTTTTGACAATCTTAGTTTGTGCAGAACCACCTACCCGCGATACTGATAGACCTGCATTGATTGCAGGACGAATACCTGAGTTGAATAGATCTGTTTCTAAGAAGATTTGGCCGTCAGTGATAGAGATAACGTTAGTCGGAACGAATGCCGATACGTCACCCTCTTGGGTCTCAATGATAGGTAATGCAGTTAAAGAACCGGTTTTACCTGTTACTGCACCATTAGTGAAGCGCTCTACATACTCAGCATTAACGCGTGAAGCACGCTCTAATAAACGTGAATGTAAATAGAATACGTCACCAGGATACGCTTCACGTCCAGGAGGACGGCGTAATAACAAAGATACTTGACGATAAGCCCAAGCTTGCTTGGTTAAGTCATCGTATACAATCAGAGCATCTTCACCGCGATCACGGAAGTACTCACCCATAGCGCAACCTGCATAAGGCGCTAAGAACTGCATTGATGCAGGATCAGCAGCATTAGCAGCTACGACAATGGTGTATTCCATTGCGCCATGCTCTTCGAGCTTACGTACTACGCCCGCAACAGAAGATGCTTTTTGACCTACTGCAACGTAGATACATTTAACATCTTTGCCTTTTTGGTTCAGAATCGCATCGATAGCTACAGCCGTTTTACCGGTTTGGCGGTCACCGATAATCAATTCACGCTGACCACGACCTACAGGAACCATCGCATCCAATGCTTTGATACCTGTTTCTAATGGCTGATCAACTGATTTACGATCGATAACGCCAGGAGCGATACGCTCAACAGGAGCATAGCCATCACTTTCGACAGCGCCTTTACCATCAATAGGAGTACCTAAAGCGTTTACAACGCGACCTAATAAGCCACGGCCAACAGGTACTTCTAAAATACGACCAGTACATTTTACAGTGTTGCCTTCAGTGATACCTTTGTAATCACCAAGAACAACCGCACCAACAGAGTCACGCTCAAGGTTGAGCGCTAAACCGAAGGTTCCGTTAGAGAACTCAATCATCTCACCAGACATGACATCGCCAAGGCCGTGGATGCGGACAATACCGTCCATAACGGAAACAACAGTACCCTCTGTACGTGCTTCAGCGCTGGCATCGAAGCTTGCAATACGCTTCTTGATCAGATCGCTGATTTCAGTTGGGTTTAGTTGCATAATGCTAATTCCTCAATTATCGGCTCAATGCCGCCTTCATTTCTTTCAGACGACTTTGAATCGAACCATCAATCACTAAATCACCTGCTCGCACAATAGCCCCAGCCATTAACGAAGGATCTAATTTAGTGACCAGTTTGACTTCACGTCCCAAACGCTTCTGGAGCGCCGCAGCAATGGCGTTTTGCTGATCTGCTGATAAATCCATAGCAGCAGTAACCTCGGCCTCAATCGCCCCTTCTGCTTGTGCTTTTAATTCCTCGTATAAACGCGAAATTTCGGACACAAGTACAAAACGATTGTTTTCTCCCAAGACTCTTAGCAAATTCTTGCCATCATCATTCGCAGCACTACCGAGTACTTCGGTTAATACTTGAATTTTTTGGTCTTGAGAAAGGCGTGGATTATTCAGCAGCGCCGCTGATTCCTCAGAGCTAATGACCTGTGCTAGAGCAGACAGTTGTCCAGACCAACCACTCAGGTTGCCTGTCTCTTGTGCCATCTCAAACACGGCTTTTGCGTAAGGACGTGCAGCGGTTGTCAATTCAGACATTATTCACCACCTAAATTTGTGCGGCTAATTCATCCAGTGCTTTTGCATGAGCAGCAGCGTCGATTTCTTTGCCAAGAATCTTCTCAGCGCCAGCTACAGCTAATTGAGCTACCTGAGCACGTAAACCTTCACGTGCACGAGAAACTTCTTGCTCGAGTTCAGATTGTGCTGCTTGCTTCACACGACCTGCTTCTTCCAAAGCGGCGTTCTTAGCTTCATCAACAATCTCACCTGCACGACGTTGTGCTTGAGCAATAATTTCAGCAGCATCAGCCTTTGCTTTTTTCAGTTCTTCCAGTGCTTTTTGGCGAGCCAACTCTTCTTCGTGCTTGCCCTTTTCAGCGGCGGCTAGACCGTCAGCGATACGCTGTTTGCGGTCATTTAGCACTTTAAGCATCGGTTCCCAGAGTACACCTTTGACGAACCAAATCAGGATCGAAAATACGATCACTTGACCGATCAGCGTTAGTGTTACATTCATGTTAACCTCCGAGTGTTACTAACTTAATTTAACAGTCGAGAGATTAATTAAGCACCTACTGCCGCTTTTGCTGCACCGATAAAGGGGTTAGCAAAAATGAACCACATAGAGATACCTAAAACGATCATAGGGAATGCTTCCATCAGACCGCCTGTAAATAACATTTGACCTGTTAATTGAGCACGCATTTCAGGTTGACGAGCAATACCTTCTAAGAATTTAGAACAGATTAAGCCCCAACCTAATGCAGAACCTAAACCAGCAGCAGCTAGAATAATGCCAACACCTACTGCTGTGTAGGAATAGATCATTGCAATACTTTGTGCATCCATCGTGAAGTCTCCAGAGAAAATTAAAAGTTAAAACGTAAAAATTAAAAGATTATCTAATCTTAATGGTGTTCGGGAGTTTGACTAGCCAAACCTAAGTACACAATGGTCAACAGCATGAAGATAAATGCCTGCAAAGTGATAACTAGGATATGGAAAATAGCCCACAATGAACCCAATACGATTTGTGCCGGCATTGCCCATACTGAAAACGCTAATAGCGCAATCAATAGGAATAACAACTCACCTGCAAACATATTTCCGAACAAACGAAGCCCAAGACTGATAGGTTTAGCCAGTTCTTCGATGAGGGTCATTAAGAAATTGATCGGAGCCAGAATGATTTTAACGACTATATTTTTTGCAGAAAATGGGTGGAAAAAGAACGAAGTAAAGTAACCAACCACACCTTTACTTTTAATATTGTAAAAGATTATCAACCCAAATACAGTCAATGCTAATGCAAAAGTGGTATCTAAGTTAGTGGTAGGTACTACTTTTAAGTAGACATGATGAGGATCAGCACCAAATAAACCTAAAATCCCGCCCCATAGTGACGGCAGCAAATCAACTGGCAGCATGTCCATAGCATTCATTAAGAATACCCAAACAAAAATAGTAAGCGCCAAAGGCCCCACTAAACGATCAGCATTGGGGAAAATGTCTTGAACTTGTTGGTTAACAAACTCAACTACAGTCTCAACTACATTTTGTAGCCCTGAAGGCGTATCGGCACTTAAATTCTTACCGACTTTCCACGCTACATATGCGAATAAACCTGCGAGTAACACGCTGAACAAGAATACGTCAACATGGAACACACTGAAGTCAACAATTTTGACTTGCTCACCGTGTTCAACGCCAATACTCCAGTTGGTCAGATGGTGTTGGATGTACTCAACAGGATTAGAAATTGCTGGCGGATTAGCTTCGCTCACAATTCACCCCGTAAATAAAGTTAACAAAATTTGCGTGCTTCATGTTGGCTCAACCTGTTTGCGGGAGCCTATGGCAGCGACGTAATAACCTAATTGCGCGATAATAAACATACCTAATAAGGGAGTAGGTGATAACTTTAAAACCCCTAATCCCACTGATAAGGCCACTAATACCAGCAAAAATCGGCCAACGGCACTAACATAAAGTAATATAACTGTGGTGTGAGGATCGGATGGCTGTTCATTTTGTTTATTCATCCGAAAGGAAAGCAGTAGGGTGTTGACTAATGCAACAGCGCCTCCATATAGGGTAGCAAGAACAGCTTGCTCGCCTAATGTAAACCAAGTGACTAACGTACCCAACAGAACTAAACCTGTTTGGATAAAAAATAAACTATTCATTAACCCACCGCGCTATATGGGGATGTGCCTTCCAAAATTGACCTTGGAGTATAGAGACAGACGAATATACGGTCAACCACAAACCATAGGGCTGAGTGAATATTATATGAAGGTTAAAGTATTAGGCTTAAAGAATGAGGTTCAAGTTACAAGAACCCAAAAAAATTAGCCTAAAGCGAAGTACTTTAGGCTAATTTTGAGGTTTAAATTAATAGTAAGTATTAATTAACGACCACGTACAAAGCGGCGTACTTCTGCTAAGTGACGACGGCTAACCTCTAATTGATCAGTAATCCGATCTAATGTCACTTGAGTACGTCCTAAATCAGACTTAGTTAAACCCGTAATACAACTTTTTGCTACTAAAGCATTGCGATGAATGCGAATAAAACGATCTGATAAATCATTTTCTAATGATTTTAAAGACTCCTCAATAATGACGACCCCTTTGTTGTGACGCACTGTCACATACTTTTGGTCGGCTTGGAAATACACAACATCTTCAATAGGAATCAACTCTAAATTGCCACGCATGCGAGCACAAATGTGGCGACGATTTGATTTCGCGCCCTCACGTTGTTCTAGCATTTCTAAACGTTGTACACGGTTGAGCGAACGGGCTTGTTCCAGACTTTGTAATAATTGTTCTTGTCTTATTGGTTTCATGAGATAACCTGTTGCTTTTGTGGAAAATGCTTCTAAAGCATATTCACCATACGCTGTGGTAAATATGACGGCAGGTGGATTGTCCAACGTTGAAAGGTAACGAGCCGCCTCTAGCCCATCCATGCCGGGCATAGAGATGTCCATTAACACAATCTCTGGTTGAAGACGCTCTACCAATGAAATTGCTTCAGCCCCGTTTTCGGCTTCAGCACAAACTTCATAATCTGAGGTTTTACTCAATAGCCCCAAAATTCTTTCACGGGCATATTCTTCATCATCTACAACTAAAACTTTGATAGCCATTGATTAATCTCTCTTCTTTACTCTTTTGGAATGGAAAAGCTCACTCGATACTGCTGATCTGTTTTTAATATTTGCAGATTCGCGCGATCTCCATAGGCCAGTTTTAAACGATTCTTCATATTTTCTTGGGCAATATGATTTCCCTTTTGATGGAGGTTTGCATCAGAGGGTGGTAATGGATTAGTTACCGAAACTTTTAAATGATCCCCTGCATCATATAAACCAATACCAAGGGTCCCACCATCCTTACGAGGTTGTATTCCATGATAAATAGCATTCTCAACAACAGGCTGTAAGATCAGTGGTAATATATTCATGTTAAACGGCAAAGTATTTTTATCCATATCCCAAATAACCGTTAACCGTCTCTTCCCCAAACGTAAACTTTCCATCCTTAAATAACGCAATGTTAGGTCAATTTCTTCTTGTAAAGTAATACGTGTGCGTTTATCTAAAGTCGTGCGCATAATATCTGCTAAATCCAAAATTGCTTCTTCTGCACGATTAGGATCTTTGTGTACTAAATGAGCCACCGTATTTAAACTATTAAATAAAAAATGGGGTCGCATCCGTGATTGCAAGGCATCATATTTGGCTGATGTATCAGCCTCTACGGTTTCTTGCCAACGCTTGTGAATAAAAAAGTACCGTAATAAAGCTAGTGTAATAACCGTACTAATTAATAAATTTTTAAATAAAAATAAACCATCAAAACTAAACCCCTCCTGACCGGGTACTTTAATAACTGCCATACCAATAAATGAGGCAATTAGCGTCAGAGTTAAACTCACTCCTAAGACAATGAGTGTTGTAGTTTTACTATTAGGATTCTCAACTAGTCGACTTATTAAGCAAATTGCAAATAATCCAACTAAAACTACCCACGCAGTAAATAAGGTATGAGAACCTAATAACCAAGGTAATTGAGTTAATTCAGAGGCTACCGATACGGCTAATATCGAACCTAATATTAAAGCAGCCATTACTGCACGTAAAAGCGCTTGAGGTGAACATATATTAGGCAAATAGCCTAAAGTTTTAGTTTGGGATTGTGACATTTATTATAGCTCATTACCTATCAAACCCAGTATTTAACTGGAGTGTTTGAATGATAGTTTAGTTCATTTAGGCATTATTTTTATTTTTTATGGTTGAACTATACAACCGAGCTGTTTAATTATTTTTAATTACTGCTCAATTATCAAAGCATTTAATTGATTCTTACACGATGCCATTATATAACGCAACTTTTTTAGTACTTCTGGCATAGTTTGTTTAAAATACTCCCAAATTCATCTATAGAGGTTTTACCGTTGAGTACTTCATCATCCAATCGTGAGAGCACAAATCAATCTTGGGGCGGTCGGTTTACCGAATCCACCGACGCGTTTGTGGAGCAATTTACTGCTTCCATCCAATTTGACCAGCGTCTTTACAAACATGATATTGCAGGCTCACGTGCTCATGCCCGTATGCTGGGCAAAGTCGGTCTTTTAAGCTCAACCGATGTAGAAGCTATTCTAAACGGTCTTAACCAAATCGAAGCTGACATTGAGTCAGGTCATCTCGAATGGAAAGTCTCATTAGAAGATATCCATATGAACGTTGAGGCACGCTTAACTGACCGAATCGGCATAGCCGGCAAACGCTTACACACTGGGCGCTCACGTAATGACCAAGTCGCTACCGATATTCGTTTGTGGCTACGTGACCAGATTGACCATATCGCGCATGAAATTCGCCGCTTACAAACAGGGCTAATTAGTGTGGTAGAGCGCGAGGTTGACACCATCCTCCCCGGTTTTACTCATTTACAAGTCGCCCAACCTATTACCTTTGGGCATCACATGTTGGCATGGTTTGAAATGCTACAACGTGATTATGAACGCTTATTAGATTGTCGTAAGCGCGTTAATATTATGCCTTTGGGTGCTGCTGCTTTGGCAGGTACTACTTACCCCATTGATCGTGAGTACTCAGCTCAATTATTGGGATTTGAACGTCCTGCTCGTAACTCATTAGATGCAGTAAGCGATCGCGACTTTGCTATTGAGTTTGCGAGTTTTGCCTCATTACTTTTGATGCATTTATCGCGTTTTTCGGAAGAACTGATTTTGTGGACGTCGGCACAATTTGATTTTATTCGTTTACCTGATCGTTTCTGTACTGGCTCATCCATCATGCCCCAAAAGAAAAATCCTGATGTTCCTGAACTAGTACGGGGTAAAAGCGGACGCGTTTTTGGACACTTAATGGGCTTACTCACGCTCATGAAAGGTCAACCACTGGCCTACAATAAAGATAATCAAGAAGACAAAGAGCCACTTTTTGATACAGTAGATACCGTACTAGGTTGCCTACGAGCGTTTGGTGACATGATGCCACATGTACAAACTAAACCCGAAAAAATGCGCAAAGCCGCGATGCAAGGCTTTTCTACCGCGACTGACTTAGCCGATTATTTAGTACGCAAGGGCTTACCGTTCCGCGATGCACACGAGGTAGTGGGTAAAGCCGTAGGACTCGGCGTTGCAACTGGACGGGATTTAAGTGAGATGAGCTTACAAGAACTACAGGGCTTTTCTGACATTATCAGTGATGATGTGTTTGAAGTACTGACTCTTGAAGGCTCAGTAGCCGCTCGTGATCACTTAGGGGGTACTGCACCCAATCAAGTACGTAAACAAATTGAAATCGCCAAACAACTAATTGCTCAATAAACCCTGTGCCACACAAACAAAGTACTCGATCTTAAACCGAGTACTTTGTCTACGTTCAAGTACTTTACTTGGGGTTACGAATCGTTAAAGCGGGGTTTTTGCCAAAAAAGTTGTAGGGCATAATATGCACTGTTTTCCACTCGGTTGACATTACAGGCCAATCCTCCATACGCGGAGCGTGATGGAAGCCTGCGGTAAACCAAGTCACAATATCTTTATTAGCAATATTGCGATTCGCTTTTACCCATTCCGCTAAGGTATCACTACCATCACTGGCAAACGCATACTTACCCCCTGCATAGCGTTGATTAGGGTCATATAGCGTATTCCAAATACTATATTCGACATACGCATTACGTTTCATCGGTGGATCATTTTCAAAATCAAACGGGCTATACGCCACATTACCGTGATGAATCATATAGCTAGGGTTGTGCCCTAAATGCCCCGTTTTATTCATATTCATCACATGAAACATTTGGGGCTTTAAGCTACTGATTTTAAAGCGCCCGTCTAACTCGTTAGTAATCGGAGTATGCGTTAGATTCCAAAGTGAACGACGTGGGATATCCGCAGGCGCCTCCTCTTTGACCAAATCCATTTTCATAAAGGTATTATCTTGACCATCAATATCAAAATCTAAGCGGAAATTGAAAAAATGATCATGATTCGCCGCCACTAAATTAGGTGCAATCAAATTACCGTGTGAAGTATCAGCTTTAGCCGTAGGGTCTTGCATATTGGTAGCCGCCACACCTTTGACTGCATCTAACCCTGATGCCCCCACCATAATGTAAATATCGCCATTTTGCTTAAAGCGATAATCAATTAAGTAATCATAGTTGCCTACTTCTGAGGCGGTACGCACCACTAACTCCGTCTCAGGACGCCCCTCAGCAGGAACAGGTTTATCAGGTGATTGAGCAAATACTTCAAAATGCCGCCATGCAGGATCGCCATTACTACGCTCAAATACACAAACTGCATTAGGGATTTCGAGCGGATTACCATTATCGTCGTGGATTAAAGCAGGTAAAAAGGTAGCATTATTCGGGCAATCGACCCCCTTAGTGAGAGGACTTAAAAACAGCCCAAAACCATACTCCCCACTATCCATATAAGTCCGCCAGTACCAACCCTTACTCGGATCCATATAGGGAACAAACACCTCGGACAAATGCGCTTGATACAACACTTCACGCCAATTACCCTCATCATTCACACGAATATCCGATACTACCATCCCCGGACGTTTATCAATCCGATAGCGGAACTTCCAAATATCCCAGTTAATCTCGCTGCCATTAATGGTGTAATTTGGTTTACCCGTTTGGGTAATAATCGCAGGATTAGTCTCAGGTCGTAAGGATGTACGTTTTTCTACTTCAGCTTGCGTGTAGCCCCAATCATCTCTAGGTAAAGGGAGTACTTCGTCATCTTCAATTTTAAGTACTTTGTTTTCCTTTAGATCAACGACTGCATATAAACCCTCCACAGGTTTTGCGTAAAAATTCGAGCTATCCGTGGGTTTGACATAGCAGGGTACTTTCATCAAACGTTTGCCTTTTTCCTCCTCAAGGAAAAAGTTGCCTGCGGTCAACGGTAAGCATAAACCCTGCTCTGGCTTTAAGCCACGCTTGGCAAAGGCTTTGATAAAGTCCTCATTTTTCAGCACCGTCTCCATCGCTGACATAAACTCAGTAAACAGCACCATGGTCTCTTTATTGAGTACTTGAGTACTTTCTACCTTTCGCGTGGTTAAATTTACCACTGACTCCTGCACACCTTTATCAGAGGTAAATTGAGCCATCGCTTTACGATCAGGCATTTTTTGAGCTTTGCGCCATTCGAGTACTTCGGCTTTAGGTGGCTCAATCACCTCAATTAAGGGGTACAAACTTTTATCGGTAGCTACCCCTGCTTCACGCAATAATGCAGTAACTTTCCTATACTCATCCGCACTTAAACCATCTTGAGGATTGGCTAGGGGTACAGTACTAGCTACTTTTTCCATCGCTTCGGTATTGGCTTTAGTATCTTCCGCCCAAGTACTCGTCGCACTTAAGGCTAATGTAATACTAAATGCTAAGGTATTTATTAAACGCATATTAGACTTCCTTAATGACGAGTACTTATAGGGCTTTATTAATACTAATGACTTTAGGTTGAGTGACTGCTTTTAGACCCTCAATCCCAAACTCCACCCCAAAACCGGATTGTTTAATGCCACCAAACGGCACCATAGGATGAATCGTGCCATGTTGATTAATCCACACCGTACCTGCCTCCAAACGGTTAGCAATCGCACGCGCCGTTTCTGGATTACTCGACCACACGGAGGCGCCCAAACCAACATCTAAGGCATTGGCCATTTGAATCGCATCGTCGACATGTTTGAATTTGATAATGGGTAGTACGGGACCAAACTGTTCCTCTTGGACTAAACGAGCTTGGTTATCAATGTCGGTAATTAAGGTAATCGGGAAAAAGTTACCTGCTCGATCTAAGGGCGCCCCCCCACATACCACATTAACGTTTTGCTGTTTAGCATCCTCAACTAGATCAAGTACTTTATTGAATTGCATACGATTTTGTACGGGGCCCAGTGCTACACCCTCTTCTAAACCATTGCCCATGGGAATAACGCTAGCTAGATTCTTTAAAGCCTCAACCACGGCGTCATGCACAGCTTCATGGACGTAAAGGCGCTTAATACAAGCACAGGTTTGCCCCATGTTAATAAATGCACCCCAGAATAAGCCCTGTGCAATTGCATTAGCATCGACATCAGGCATCACAATAGCCGCATCATTACCCCCTAGCTCTAAGGTTACCCGCGCATAGTTTTTGGCAGAAGCCTCAATAATGCGTTGTCCCGTTGCGGACGAGCCTGTGAACATAATCTTGTCGACTCCCTGTGCTGAGGTAAGCCAACCACCTACTTCGCCGTTACCCGACACCGAATTCAGTACTCCAGCCGGTAACACGGTATTGAGTAAGCGCACCATTTCTAAAGTACCCATCGGGGTATACTCCGAGGGCTTAATCACTACCGTATTGCCCATGCGTAATGAGGGCATGATCTGCCAAATAGCGATCAACAACGGCCAATTCCACGGCGCAATCGCGGCTACTACACCTATTGGTTTGCGGTGGATTTCGTCACGGCGTGATTCATCTTCAAACGCGATTTCAACGGGTAGCTCTAAACTGGCGGGGACTTGTGTCCATGCAATGCAACCCTGAATTTCAAAGACTGAGCCGGGGCCTGCTAGGGGTTTGCCCTGTTCTTGCGTGACTAGGCGAGATAAGTAGTCGAGATTGTCTTCGAGTACTTTAGCCATTTTCATTAAGTACTCTTTGCGCTCGGGATCTGATAGGGCTGCCCATTCGGGTTGAGCGGCTTTAGCGGCGGCAACGGCTTCAAGTACTTGTTCTTTAGTACTCATCGGTACTTTGCCTAGTACTTCACCCGTGGCGGGATTATAAGAATCAAAGGTTTGAGCAGCACCGACGGCTTGCCCATTAATCGTATTGGTATATGTTTGAATCGTCATGTTTTAGCTCCTCCTGCGGTTAGGATGAAGCTAGCATTCCATAAAAGCCGCTTAAAAAACTTGGCAAAACACGCCACAAACTAAGCAAAAGGCGCCAACTTTTTATTTTTTAGCTAAGTCACCTGTTGATAATAAGTACTTGGCGTCATGGCATAGTACTTTTTGAACAAACGATTCAAAGTAGAAATATCACTAAATCCAAATTGATAAGCCAAGGTGGCAATTTGTACCTTTGTACCGCATTGTTTGGCTTGATGCAGGGCTTGGGTAAAACGTTTGAGGCGTACCGTTTGAATCATATCCGCACATTGCAGCCCTGCTTCGGCAAATACTCGCTGAATAGTGCGCAGTGAAAGTCCTGACATATCTGCTAAACGTTGCACATTAAAGTACTCATCATTGGCATGCTGATGGGTAAGCTGCATGAGATGTTGGAGTACTTTACCCTCATACAACGTTTGCTCTGCATCGGGGGCACGAGTGAATTGGGCGCACAGTAACTCGATTAAGCTTTTGGATAAATGTACTTGAGTAAGCGTTTGGTCTTGGCTATTAAGGAGTAGTTTGAGATGAGCATTGATTAATTGCCCATAATCACTGGTGGCACTAATGAGGGTGGCGGGATCAATATGAAGATGGGGATTATGTTGCTGAAGTACTTGTTGCGGTAAATGCAGCGATAATTGCCGCGAGCCAATATCGGGGTTATAACTAAAAGTACACGGCTGCAAGGAGTCGATCAACGCCATATCACCAACTTGGCTCAAATGTGCGCGTGATTTGCCTTGCTCTAGCTCTGCTTGCCCCGCCAATTGAATAATCAGGAAATAATACGCTTCACCGTCTTGGGAAATATCACGATAACGGCGCACGATTTGGCGCACATTATGTTGTACTAAAGCAAAATCCGCCTGCCCTTTATGAAGCAACTCAATATTACCGAGTACTTGCTCATGATCAGTACGCGACTCAAAATGCCCACACACCGAACGCAATTTAGCTTGCCACTGCATAGGCTCTAAAGCCAAAACTGGACTCGCCATTAGCATTATTTTCCCCTAGCGTTGATTGATTAATCAAACTCTAACTACTTGAAAGTAGCTTAGATCATACTACTAGGAAGGTGTAAGGCTGTCGAATCACTTAATGCTTTAACAGTACCTCTATTTAATGAGAGGTACTGTGAACGGGACTTATAAAAACCGACTAATGAGTACTTTATCGGCTTGTAAATCAGGTACTGGGATACGTACTTGATGACCACTGCCCGGCGCTACTTCAATGGGTTCATTACGTTTATTGCGTAAGGCTTCCACGGTAATCTCGCGATTTTGACCATTCGGAACAATCAGTTCTAAACGATCACCGACACCAAAGCGGTTTTTCACCTCAACATCCATCCAGCTACTTTCCGCATCATAGGACAACATTTCACCTACGAATTGTTGTTGGTGACTTTGAGATGAGCCATTAATGTAATTTTGATATTCATGAGTGTGGTGACGCTCGTAGAATCCATCGGTATAACCACGATTGGCTAGATTTTCTAGGATACCCAATAACTTAGAATCAAAGGGACGACCTGCGGCGGCATCATCAATCGCTTGACGATAGGCTTGTGCAGTACGAGCAGCATAATAATGCGATTTAGTACGCCCTTCGATTTTCAGACTATCTACGCCAATCTCGCATAAGCGCTGCACATGCTCGACGGCGCGTAAATCCTTCGAGTTCATAATATAAGTGCCGTGCTCATCCTCCATTACGGGCAATAATTCGCCAGGGCGATTACTTTCCTCTAGAAAATACACACGGTCGGCTAATGGATGACGCTGTTGATTACCACAATCGGCAGTACTCGCGATTTGATTAAAAGCATCCATGGATAAAACCGCTTCAGTCGGAACATAAGTCCCATCAGGCGTTTCAGCCGCCGCACTGGTTTTATAATCCCAACGACAAGAATTAGTACACGTACCTTGATTCGGGTCGCGGTGATTAAAATAACCTGATAATAAACAACGCCCCGAATAAGCAATACATAATGCACCGTGGACAAATACTTCTAATTCCATTTCGGGGCATTCTTGGCGAATTTCAGCCACCTCATCGAGCGATAATTCACGGGATAATATAATGCGCTTTACACCCATTTTTTGCCAAAACTTCACGCTGGCATAATTCACCGTATTCATTTGTACGGATAAATGAATAGTTAAATCCGGCCACGTTTCTCGCGCCATCATAATTAAACCAGGGTCTGCCATTATAAAAGCATCAGGTTTCATTTGGACGACAGGTTCTAGGTCGCGAATAAAAGTTTTAACCTTACTATTATGAGGCATGGTATTGGCAGCAACGAAAAACTGTTTGCCCATTGCATGCGCTTCATTAATGCCTTGAGCCAGTACATCGTTTTGGAAATCGTTATTACGTACGCGAAGGCTGTAGCGTGGCTGCCCCGCGTAAACCGCATCCGCTCCATAGGCAAGCGCATAGCGCATCATTTTGAGACTACCTGCAGGCGCAAGTAATTCTGGCTTTTTCATGGTGACTCCTAAACCCGATTGCAGATCGAGAGGTGATAAAAATGTGAGGGTGGATTGTACTAGGGATAGTGGGGGGTGACTAGATTAAAATCTTAAAAACTCATTTGTCAGAATTTTTTCATCTGATATGAATGACTAAGTACAATACTATTGAATTTAAAATATTTAATAAATAAAAGGAGATATAATTTGGGAGATTGGCAAGATGGATACGATAAAGGTATATGGGGACTGGATGGAATGCCATATGGAATCGATTCCCCTTGTTGGAATGATAATTGGGAGTATCAGCTTCGTAATCAGGGTTATATGACTGTAGTCGAATGGGTGCTTGAGGGGAGAACTATTAAGAAAGGCGAAAAAGGAAGATATCTCCCTTGTGCAAAAAAATATGTATTTAGAAAGCACAAACAATTACAAATAACCTATATAATGATGAAAATATTGATCAATCCAAAGAATACTTTGAAACCTATGAAGAAGCTTTTGCTTGCGCAAAACAAAACCTTGGTAAAGCTTTCACCAGATCATTTGATGGAATTGGATATATAGAAAAACAACCATAATGATACTTAAATAAAGCTTAACTGCAACTACTTGGCACATCTCCAAATATAAAATTAGGATTGATTAAAAATGGCAAAAACAATAAAAAACCTTATTGGCTTAATAGGAGGTACTCTTGATTTTATATCAAACTCTTCCGAGACTTTAAATAACTCACTAAGAGATATAAATTTATCATTAACCATACAAATAGAAGCAGAGGAGCTTTTTAGAAAAAAACATGAGGACGTAATAAATAAAAAACTAGAATTAAAAATTCAAGAAAATCTATTGGATTTTCACCTTGAATATGAAATTCCATCTAAAATAGAAAATGGCAAAGTGGTAAACATGGACTATCAAAATAAAAATATTGCACTAATGGAGACGAGAAGATATCTGTCAAAAGTTAAAAAAGAACTAGATGAGCTAGAAAAATTAACAGAAATATTAAAAAAATATTGCGAAATGGAAGTTAAATTGAAATATAATACACACCTATCAGACTAAGTAGCGACCATTAATCCATGCTACCATCCCTTTGACTGAGCACTTAATAATCTAATCATAAAACCAGCCATTATTAATGGGGAATTAAACGATAGGTATTAAAATTATACTCTAACTCAACCCTTTACCAGCAACCCTATTGTTCGTGAAATTTCACAAGGCTGGAATATCAAGACCAGCTACGACAAAGACAACAACATTGTGCAAACTGTCATACTCGAAGCCAAAGAAAAGGGGCTGTCTCCTATTATTCCTATGAAAGCAGCCGCTTGACTTCATAGCTGTTTTAAATAATTTGTTCAAACCCAACTGCTTTGACTTGAAAAACCAAGCACGCGGTGGCTTGGCAGTGAATGTGATTGAGTGTTGAGTACTTATCCCTAGTACTTACCGCAAATCGTGCAAGCCTGCGTTAATTCAGCCTATAATGGCGCAATCCACCAGTCAGTGAGAACAGGATATGTCAGTTAAAGAAGTGGGCGTCAAACAACGTGGCGCGGATAAAGTGTCACGCATTCCCATTAAAGTAGAGCCAACCACCGAATTTAAACGCAAACCTAGTTGGATTCGCGCTCAAGCCCCGACTAGCCCACAAGTCAAAAACCTCAAACAAATTCTACGTGATCAAAAGCTCCATACCGTATGCGAAGAAGCCGCTTGTCCCAATTTAGGCGAGTGTTTCACCAAAGGGACAGCCACCTTTATGATCATGGGCGACATTTGCACGCGCCGTTGTCCGTTTTGTGATGTTGCCCACGGTCGTCCCCAACCGCTAGACGAAAACGAACCGACTAATATGGCGGAAACCATTAAAGCAATGGGCTTACGTTATGTAGTCATTACCTCGGTAGATCGTGATGATTTACGCGACGGTGGCGCAGAACATTTTGTAAAATGTATCGAGCAAACTCGCGCCTTATCTCCCAATATTCAAATCGAAATCCTGACTCCAGACTTTCGTGGGCGCATGGATATTGCTTTAGATATTATGAAAAAAGCACCGCCCGATGTATTCAATCATAATCTCGAAACCGTACCCCGTTTATACAAAAAGGCACGTCCCGGCGCGGACTACCAGTACTCACTCAATCTGATTAAAGAGTTTAAAGCGTTATTTCCCGATATTCCTACCAAATCGGGTTTAATGCTGGGGTTAGGCGAGGAAATGGGCGAAGTACTCGAAGTCATGCGTGATTTACGGGCGCACAACTGTGACATGCTCACTTTAGGGCAGTACTTGCAACCGAGTCGTGATCATTTGCCTGTGGAAAAATTTATTCACCCTGATGAATTTGCTGAATTAGCACGTTTGGGACAGGAAATGGGTTTTTCGCATGTTGCCAGTGGCCCGATGGTACGTTCCTCTTACCACGCCGATCAACAAGCGGCTCACGTCATTAGTTAATGTCGGTTTTACTAGTACGCTCGATTGAGTTTCTACTTTTGCCACCGGGGAATTTAGTATTAATTCTCACGGTGGCGGGAGTACTTTGGCTATTTAAACGCCAACGTTTAGCCCGTACTTTGGTGCTATTAGGCTTCATTCAAATCGTATTACTAGCTACTCCTGCCACTTCATCTTGGCTATTGGGTAGCTTACAAAATCAGTATCCTGTCCAAGCCGAATTATGGAAAAGTACTCCCCTGCCTGATGCCATTGTAGTATTGGGCGCTGGGCGTAATGAAGTTGCCCCCGAATACGGTGGCGAAACTAGTAGCAATACAGGACTAGAGCGCTTGCGCTATGCTGCCCTATTGCATCGCCAAACTCAGCTCCCTATTCTCATTAGTGGTGGCTCACCTCAAGCTGAAAAAATTAGCGAAGCCGAACTCATGCGCTCTATTTTACAAGATGAGTTTAAGGTTCCTGTTAAATGGGTAGAAACCCAAAGCCATACCACTTTGCAAAATGCTGAATTTACTGATCAAATCCTGACACAAGCTGGGGTTAAATCCGCGTGGCTCGTCACTCAAAGTTGGCATATGCCGCGCTCCTTACTCGCTTTTCAAAATCGCCTAGTGCACTATATTCCTGCTCCCTGCTCCTTTGGCAGCAGCATCGCGTGGCACTATGGTTTAACCCGTTGGACGCCCCAAGCCAGCCAATTAGAGCGCAGTACTCACGCTTTACATGAGTACTTCGGAATAATCTGGTATCACTGGCAACTTAAGCTAAAGAATCGCTAATTTCTTAATCTTTTTACGCATTTCCTGAATGAAAAAAAACGCCTTTCGTTTTAAACTGTACGCCTATTGGAATATACCTTTAACTCACCCGTTTAAGCCCCTTTGACCGTATTTAAGGGATAAATACAGGTTTAGACGCAGTACTTAGTAGCGGACTTTAATATGGCATTTGGAAAAACCGGACTCGATTGGCGCTCCACCATCGCAGCAGTATGGCGCTCAAATCGTCACTATTTGAAACCAATAGTTAATATCGATCTGGTTGACCCTGAAAGCCTATTGGGCATTGATGAGCAAAAAACCGCGATTTACAAAAATACAGAAAACTTCCTACGCGGCAAACCCAGTAATCATGTGTTACTGTGGGGTGCAAGAGGAGTGGGAAAGTCCTCATTAATCAAAGCGATATTAACTCGATATCATGTTTACGGTCTGCGCATGATCCAAATTCCTAAAGATGATTTACATCTACTTCAGGACATCACCGACGACCTCCATGATAACCAACATAAATTTATTGTCTTTTGCGATGACCTCACTTTCGATGAGGGACAATGTGAGTATCGTCAATTAAAAAGCATGATGGAAGGTACGCTAGAAAAGCCTCCTGCCAATATTTTAATTTATGCTACCTCTAATCGCCGCTATCTAATGCCTACGCCAGAATCACCCAATCCTACGAGTAAATGTGACGAAGGCTATGAAGAGCGTCTATCATTAGCCGATCGATTTGGATTGTCGTTGGCATTTGCATCGATGACAGAGGAGGTTTATTTACAAATAATAGATCGCCTCTTTAAGGGTCGTGGGATTGACCCTAATACGCTTCATGAAGAAGCTCTACGGTTTGCCGCAGAACGTGGCAGTAAAAGTGGGCGTGTTGCACGTCAATTTTACAACCACAGTATGATTTAATGCCTTTGATTATTGCGCCCTACTGACCCAGCAGTAGGCACTCTATTCAATAGCAGTTTTGATTTGATTAATAAGGAGAAATTCATGCAAGGTACTAAAATAGCAGCAGCGCTATTAGTAACAGTAGGCATGTTATCAGCATGTACTCAAGAAACTCAGAATAATATTGGTCGTTCTATCCAAAACTGGACAGGCACCAACGGAGTTTTAGAAGTCTATGCTGCGGATAAATTAGCTAAACGCTTTTTAAAAGTTGACAAAATGTCCACCGCAGCCGGTACCAACACTAGTTCTGACCGTCCATATCGTTTTGGTTATGGCGTATTAGATGCCAACCTTAATGGTGTAGCTGATTCTGGTGAAAAACGGGTTTACTTTGAAATCAGCGATTACTCTACTTCGTATGTATTCTACGAAAACCCCAATTAAACGCTGTTAACGGGTAACCCCCAGCCCCACAACCCCCAACAGAGTGAATGGAAGCGATGAAAGCTACGATCTTGGCTATTGGAGTAGCCCTGTTGACCACAACGTTACCTTTAAATGCAGCACCACGAGGCACCAATCCCAGTATACCTGAGGTTGGTGGTTCAGCAGGTGACTCTATGGAGTTGTTTGCAACTGCCCCTACAAATCCCGCTCAAACTCAACGTGATCAAAATGAAGAATTATGGTTAGCTGCCCTAGGTGGTAATACCGGACGTATTCGCGCACTCGTTGAGCAAGGCGCTGATCCTAGTTTCGGAACGCGTTTTGGTGAAACAGCCCTGCATGCGGCTGCCTCACGTGGTCACTTAGAACCTTTGATTTATTTGGCAAATCACGGTGGTAATGTGAATGCCCGCACCTCAAAAGGCTGGACACCCTTACACCATGCTGCACGATTCGGTCATACTGAAGCAGTACGCTACTTATTAAGAATGGGGGCTATTCCTCACTCACGTACGAATGATCGAGGCAATAAAACCCCTATGCAAATGGCTGTAGATGGTAACCATATTGATATTGCCCTGTTATTAGGCTACCGCCCGCGTCCTAATCAGCGTTAACAGCGCCTTATTAGTCATTTGGCTCATGGCGTTTACGTGCTCGTGGATGAGCATTGTCATAAGCCTGAGCCAAATACTGGAAATCTAAATGAGTGTAAATTTGTGTAGTACTAATATTGGAATGCCCTAGCAATTCTTGTACTGCACGCAAATCCCCCGATGACTCTAAAATATGACTCGCAAACGAATGGCGTAATTTATGGGGATGGAGATTTTGTGTCAGGGTTTGCTTCTTTTGCCAGACTTTAAGACGCTGTTGTACTGTACGGGGATTAATGCGTTGCGCCCGTTGACTGATAAACAAAGCCTCTTCACTTTCATCTACTAGTCCAAATCTAACGGGTAACCATTTTTCTAAGGCTGCCATCGCTTTACTGCCAATGGGAACCAAACGCTCTTTACTACCCTTGCCCAGTACTTTTACTTGATGAGCCTCCCAGTCAATATCGTAGACATTGACATGCACCAGTTCAGACAAGCGTAATCCTGAAGAATAAAATAACTCCATCATAGCCAGATCTCGCGTTTCTAACCATGAGTGAGAAGGGGCATCAAGAAAGTGATTAATAGTGTCTACGGTCAATGTGGCAGGGAGTTTCACCGTAAAGCGAGGGCCTCGCACGTCTAAAGCCGGATTAAATTTAACTTCGTGCTCACGCAGTAGAAAATGATAAAAGCGTCGCAGCGAGGATAACTTACGTTGAATGCTCCGCCCATCTAAACCATTGCGATGCAAATGAGCTGACCATTGCCTTACCTGATCAGGCAGTACTTTAAGATAATCAATCCGTCGAAGTGCTAACCACTCCAAAAACTCGGTAAGATCATCACAATAAGCATTAATCGTTAAAAGGGCATAATGCTTTTCCGTTTTAATATAACGTAAGTACTGTTCTGGTATTAACGACACCGGTTAATGTCCTGTTGATTCTGCCGAACCCATCGTAATAGGCATAATATAATGTGCTAAAGCGCTCGATACTAATGCCCCTAATTGATTAATAAACAGAGTTCCCATACCTGGATAAAACCGTCCCTCATCATCGCTGCCAATAGCTAGTACACCCAGCTCACTTTGATCAAATAAGGGAATCAAAATAGCTGATTTAATAATAGAGCCTTGGACACCAAATAAGAATTCTTGTTGTTTGGGTCTTAGGCGTCCACAAACCGGTTGGCGCTTAGTAAATAAATGCGATAACTGTTTTAAAGCACGATCATCGGGACTAATAAAGGTTAAACCTTCTTGTTTATCCCCCTGCCCAATTAATTGAAATACTACGCTATGAGCTTTAAATTCAGATTTAATAATGCGATTACAGACTTGAATCACTTGCTCAAGATTCTGACAGCGTAGTAATTCAACCGCTAATACATGTAAGCCACTGACCATGCGCTCACTGCCACGGGCGGCACTTACCAAAGTTTCTAGTTGTTGCTCTAATTGGTATTGACGCTCACGTTGGCGCTGCACCAAACGCTCTAATAACGATACCACCTTGCCCGAATTTGACTGTGGAATCACTAACTGATCGAGCAACGTTTCATGCTCGGTGAAAAAATCGGGATGCTGTTGCAAAAATTCAACCACTTGCTGTGGTTCCACAGACAAGTTCGCATTAGGCGCTCTTGTTCCACTCATAATGTTATTACACCCGAAAAAACGGTAGCAGTAGGACCCGTCATTTTAACGCTATGTCCCTCACCTAACCATTCAATTTGTAAACGTCCGCCGGGTAACTCTACCCAGACGCGCTCTGCTAACAAGCCACGTAAGCGTCCGGCCACCATCGCAGCACAAGCCCCTGTTCCACAGGCTAGGGTCTCACCCGCCCCCCGCTCAAAAACACGAAGGCGCACCTGCTCAGGAGAAAGTACTTGCATAAAACCAACATTCACTCGTCGAGGAAACTGTGGATGGCGTTCAATAACCTCACCCCATTCATGTACAGGTGCAGTATCAACATTATTAACCACTAACACAGCATGGGGATTACCCATAGACACCGCCGAGATTTCAACAGTATGTTCGTTAAAGGACAAATTATAGACACTTTGGTACGAATCAAATATGAACGGTATATCAATAGGGTTTAAAATGGGTTCACCCATGTCTACCGTTACCATACCATCCGGCTGAATCATAAGGATAATACGCCCTTTGGCAGTCATTACAGGAATAGTGGTATTTTTAGTAAGCCCTTGATCATAAACAAAGCGAGCAAAACACCGCGCTCCATTACCACACTGCTCTACCTCGCCGCCGTCCGCATTAAATATGCGATAGCGAAACTCAGCCTCATCCCCTTCATAGGGTTCCACCAATAATAACTGATCAAAACCAATACCAAAATGACGATCCGCCAAGGCACGAATCTGTTCATTAGATAATGTAACGATCTGGCGAACTCCATCGATCACCATGAAGTCATTACCTAATCCATGCATCTTAACAAAGTGTAATACTGGTTGAGTCATAAAGAATCCTCTAATATTAGAATAGTCTAATAAAATTATGGCGAGACCTAAGGTTTGATGTTATGGTAACGCCCGAAGGTTTTAGACCGCAATCTAAATCAATTTCAGATGAGGAGAAGAAATAGTGAGTGAATTTAATCAAGAATTAGATGCCCGTGGCTTAAACTGCCCACTGCCTATATTACGCACCAAAAAAGCCATGAATACCCTGACATCTGGCGAAGTACTCAAAGTCGTTGCTACCGATCCCGGCTCTGTAAAAGACATGGAATCCTTTGCAAAACAAACGGGCAATGAAATCGTTGGCAGCAGCGAGCAAGGTGGCGAGTACACTTTTCTCATTAAGAAAGGTTAATTCCCGCGCCTTACGCTTTAGTAGTCAAAAGGGTATGCTAACCCTTTTTGACTGCTTGCCATGAAAGACCTCCGCACCCGTATTCAAGAGCGCCAAACTCAACATCTCTATCGCAAGCCCCGCCTCAGTGACAGTGCACAACAACCTGTTATGACCATTAATGGCAAAGTACTCCTCAACTTTTGTAGCAATGATTATCTAGGATTAGCCAATCATCCCAACATCATTCAAGCTTTCCAACAAGCCGCCCATCAATACGGGGTGGGTAGTGGGGCAGCTCACCTCATCAATGGACATTCACGCTTACATCAACAACTAGAAGAAGCGCTGGCAGCATGGCTAGGGCGGGATCGAGTACTGTTATTCTCAACAGGCTATATGGCAAATCTAGCGGTAGCTAATGCGCTGATGGACAAAGACGATGTGATTTTTCAAGATCGCCTCAATCATGCCTCGCTTATTGACGGCGCTCTTATGTCTGACGCCAAACTAGTACGCTACGCTCACAACGATGTAGAGCACCTACAAAAGCGCATCATTAGCCACCCCAGCGCTGATGCCATGATTATGACTGATGGCGTATTTAGTATGGATGGGGATGTTGCACCACTCACCGCATTATCACTGGTTGCTCAACACCATCAAGCATGGCTCATGGTCGACGATGCCCACGGTTTTGGCGTACTAGGGAAAACGGGAGGGGGTTTAGTGGAGCAACTCGGTTTAACCCAAACGGATGTCCCGATTTTAATGGGTACTTTAGGCAAAGCGTTCGGCACAGCGGGGGCATTTGTGGCAGGTTCTCACGATTTGATCGAGTACTTAATCCAAGTGGCACGCCCGTTTATTTACACCACAGCCCAACCTCCTGCAATTGCAGGGGCTACACTGGCCAGCCTCGAATTAGTCAAAACCGAACACTGGCGGCGTGAACATTTACAAAATTTGATTAAGCAATTCAGACAAGGGGCAGAACAATTAGGTTTACAACTATTAGACTCCCCTACCCCCATTCAACCGATTATTATTGGCGACAGCTCCAAAGCTTTGCAAATTAGTCAAAAGTTAGAGGAGCTGGGACTATTAGTGATCGCTATTCGCCCCCCCACAGTACCGACTGCAAGGCTAAGAGTTACTTTTTCAGCCTCGCATACGCATGAGCAAGTAGAACAATTACTCACTGGATTGCAACACTGTACGAGCATCTTGAAAGCGCCCTAACTGAGCTAAAACCGTGGTGGCATAAGCCCCTGCAGGCAAAGTGAAATTTAATTGCAGAGTACTTTGATCTAATAACAAGTACTCTAAATTGTTGACATTAATCCTCAAAGCACGGCGCTCTTGCTTAAGTCTATTTTTAGTTAAACCTGCACAAAACTCTGGAAAATACTCGGCTTGTTGCACTTCCAATTCACGCATTGCACCCAATGTCGCTAATTCACCCTCACCCCACATAGCCCCAGAAGGATGAATATCTCCTTGTTCTAAACGTTGCATTAAATTCTCTGAATCATCATCGGTAAACCATGCATGGCTATTATCCAGTACAAACGCATCGCCTGCTAAACGGGTATACCAATTATCCTGCTTAACACGCTCTTGCAAAATGTGATTAAAAATCCATGAGCGTGCAGACGAAATGTATAAACCCATTTGATGGCGTTGTTTAGGGCGAAACTCACCTTTAAACCAACTTAAAGCCTTATCTAAATTATTGCGTCCTATACCAAAGCGTTGCTCACCAAAGTAATTCGGTACACCACGAGTGTTAATGAGCTCAATAATGCGTTTAGCGTGTTCTAAATCCCCTTCAATATTACGCAACACTAATTGAAAGTGATTGGCGGTTAATGCACCTGTACGCAGTTTTTTATCATGACGAGTACTGTGGAGTATTTCTATTTCGGGTGGCAATGAGCTGAAATCAGGATCAGGTTTTCCGGCTAATTGTAAACTAAACCATTGTGTCGTTACCGCATGACGGTCTTTTAAACCTGCATAACCAACATCGACCTCTTTAATGCCTGCACAACGCCCTAATTGCCCCGCGACCCAATCCGTATTAGAGCCCGTTTTACGCACATGCAGCCATAAATGCTCCCCCTGACCGGAGAGGGGAATATCCATTTGTTCATCGACTTTAAAATCGCTGTCGTGAGTGCGAAATTGCCCGATCAAAGGCGCAGCATAAGCAGGGCTAAATTCGGTAGAAAATACGGGATTCAATACAAGTACTCATTTGAAAATTAATTTAAAGCTAAAACCATCGTTAGTAATAAACCATGCAATACCATACTGCCAATCGTTAGCTTAATGGCAGGTATTAGATATTGCGGCGTTTTAGCATACTCTCGTAAGTCGATATAGGCTTTTAAACTCATGCCTAATGGAATCAACGTCAGCCATGCCAAGGGGGGCAATAAACCTAATAGTACATTACTCATCACACTCAAAGCGGCAAGAACAACCATCGCACCATACAAATGTGGCGCTTTATCCAAGCCTAAACGTACTACCCAATGGTGTTTGCCCGCTTGTTTATCCGCAGCATAATCGGGAAATTGATTCATAATCAGAATATTAGTGAGCAGTGCTGCTAACGATACACTAATGAACACCGGATAAGTACTCAAAGTACTGGTTTGTACATACCAAGCACCCAATGGAATCAAGACGCCAAAGCCGACTGCAATTGCTACCTCACCCCAACCCCGACTATTAAGTCGCAAAGGCGGTGCAGAATAGCCCCAACCGATCAACACCCCCAGTACTCCAATCCCCAGCAAGGCTCCTCCACTCAAAAGCGTGAGTACTAATCCTAAAATAATCGCCGTCCCCAATAAGCCAACCCCAAACCACACCGTTTGGTTAGCGCTCAGTACGTCATTTTGAATAAAACGACTGCCACCCGTAAAAGGAAATACCCGTGCAGTATTGAGGCGATCTGTACCATTCAGTTCATCATAGTAGTCATTGAGTACATTGACACCAGCATGCACTAAGCCAATGGCTAATAAACTCAATAGTACTTTGAATAGATCAACCTCACCCCCGATGTAATGGACTGCCGCCGTACCCACGAGCACAGGAATTAAACTCGCTGCTAAAAACCCCGGACGCGTTGCCAACCATAAACACAACCAACGAGATTGTAATAAGGTTCGATTCGGTTCCTGTGGTTGCGCCATTGTGTTAGTCACTTGTTATAAATCATGGGGTAATTATAAACAGACTAATAGCTCAGTGTCGGTAGTTTCGCTATTATTTGCATCATGAAATACCATGACCTACGCGATTTTATCCAACAATTGGAATCTATGGGCGAACTCAAGCGCATTACGGCTGAGGTAGACCCTTATTTAGAAATGACTGAAATAGCCGACCGAGTACTGCGCTCTGGGGGGCCTGCGTTGCTTTTTGAAAAGCCTAAAGGTCACACAGTTCCCGTACTTGCTAACTTATTTGGTACCCCCAAGCGGGTAGCCTTGGGCATGGGTGCTGATTCGGTCGAGGCTTTACGTGAGATTGGCAAACTACTCGCCACCCTCAAACAGCCTGAACCGCCTAAAGGCTTTAAAGACGCCTTAAATGCCCTGCCTGTCTTTAAAAAAGTACTGGATATGGCGCCAAAAGTACTGCGCTCTGCATCTTGTCAGGATGTCGTGCTCGAAGGTGATCAGGTTGATCTCTCTCAGATTCCAATTCAAACCTGCTGGCCGGGTGATGCTGCTCCTTTAATCACTTGGGGTTTAGTGATTACCAAAGGTCCTGAAAAAAAACGCCAAAATTTAGGGATTTATCGCCAACAAGTCATTGCTAAAAATCGCGTGATTATGCGTTGGCTATCGCATCGCGGGGGGGCATTAGATTTTCTTGAGTTTCAAAAACGTAATTCGGGCAAACCCTTTCCGATTGCAGTCGCCTTAGGTGCTGATCCCGCTACGATTTTGGGCGCGGTCACTCCTGTACCCGATACCTTATCCGAATATGCCTTTGCGGGATTGCTGCGTGGCTCGCGGACTGAAGTGGTGAAAGCATTAGGCTCAGAGTTGCTAGTACCTGCCTCTGCTGAATATGTATTAGAAGGGTATATTTACCCCAATGATATGGCTCCCGAAGGGCCTTATGGCGATCACACGGGCTATTATAATGAGATTGATAGCTTTCCCGTGTTTACTGTCGAGCGTATCACTCATCGTAAAAATCCGATTTACCATAGTACTTATACGGGTCGCCCACCCGATGAACCTGCGATTTTAGGCGTGGCTTTAAATGAAGTGTTTGTACCGATCTTACAAAAGCAATTTCCTGAAATTGTGGATTTTTACTTACCGCCTGAAGGCTGCTCCTATCGTCTGGCAGTCGTCAGTATTAAAAAGCAATATGCGGGGCATGCTAAACGAGTGATGATGGGGGTATGGTCATTCTTGCGGCAATTTATGTACACCAAATTTATTATTGTGGTGGATGACGATATTAATACTCGTGATTGGAAAGACGTGATTTGGGCAATGACTACTCGCATGGATCCTGAACGAGATACTACACTGATTAAAAATACCCCCATTGATTATTTAGATTTTGCCTCGCCTGTTTCTGGCTTAGGTTCGAAAATGGGGTTAGATGCTACCAATAAATGGGAAGGCGAAACCACTCGTGAATGGGGTACGCCTATTGTGATGGATAAAGCTATTAAAGAGCGCGTGGATAATCTATGGAGTACTTTGGGTCTAAATTAAAGGCTCAATCGCCTTAAAGCTCACGCCTAAACTTATTAATAGTTTAATAGTAAGTCAGGTAGAGACAGCCTCTACCGGCGAAAAGTGGTATTTAGCTACTTTAATGAGAAGGTGACTGACCTAGCGCTGCGCGAACGCATGCCAAAACGCCATAATCGTAAGCGCCTTCTAAGGCTTCGTACACTGGCTTTAGTTTAGTTTCGCCTTCACTACCTAATAGTTCAAATGTATTGACGATATGATTATAAGCTTCCTCACTTATGGGTAAAACTTCATGAATACTTACAACTCCCACGGTAATAGCTTGTGCTAAATGTTGATAAAGTGTATCTACTTTAATGTGGCGCTCACTAGCAATTTGACTAAGGTCTTTGCCTTGTAACACTAATCCTAGAGTAGTATTAATAGTTTCACTTAAACTATTATTGATTAAGCGGTTTTTAGGGAATTGCTGAAGTACTTCAAAAATCAAACCACCATAATGCGTAAACTTATGCTCACCAATACCCTGTATTTTACGTAACTCACCCAAATTACTCGGATGACGCTTCACAACTTCTAATAAAGTCGAGTCATGGAAAATCGTAAAGGGGGGTACATTTTGGGCTTGTGCTAATTGCATACGAAGATTACGTAAGGCTTCCCATAGGGGTTGCTCTTCTATAGTAATAGCGCTTTTAGTGAGTTTCTCGCGCGCTAACTTTTCTGCTTTTTTAGTTTTATCACGCTTAATGATTTTTTTGAGTTGTAAAGTACTTTGTCCTTTTAATAGGGGTCTAGCTAATTCGGTCAGTTGCAAACCACCATGCCCCTCTAAATCCACGGTTAAATAACCTAGTGCGAGGAGCTGTCGATAAATACTGCGCCATTCAGGGTCTGAGTACTCCGCACCAATCCCAAAAGTACTGACTTGATCATGATTAAATTGCAATACTCGCTCTGTTTTTTTACCTAATAAGACATCAATTAGATAATTCACCCCAAATCGTTGCCCTGTACGATAAACACAAGACAAAGCCTTTTGGGCAGGAATGGTGGCCTCCCAAGTACTGGGAGGATTGATGCAATTATCACAATTCCCACACGGCTTAGCGCCCGTTTCACCCAAATAACTGAGCAAAGCCTGTCGCCTACAAGTACTCATCTCACACAACGCCAACATCGCATCTAAGCGGTAATGCTCAACGCGCTTTTGCTGTTCGGAGGCGGTGGATTCTGCCAACATTTGCCGTAGGGTGATGACATCTTGCAGACCGTATGTCATCCATGCATTAGCAGGCTCGCCGTCACGCCCTGCCCGTCCGGTTTCTTGATAATAGGCTTCAACACTTTTAGGTAGATTCAAATGGGCTACAAAGCGTACATCCGGCTTATCAATCCCCATACCAAACGCAACAGTCGCCACCATAATAAGGCTGTCTTCACGCAAAAATCGCTCTTGGTTTTGTTGGCGCACTTTGGCGTCCAAACCTGCATGATAAGGCAAGGCTATGCGCCCCTGAGTACTTAACCATGCTGCGACTTCCTCGACTTTTTTACGCGATAGACAATACACAATTCCTGCATCCTCTCGATGCTGAGTTTGAATAAATGTCCACAACGCTTGCTTAGCATTGGGCAAATCGTGAATAGCGTAGTGAATATTGGGTCGATCAAAACTCGGAGCAAAGACTTTGGCATTCTGTAGAGAAAGCTGATTAATAATTTCTTGGCGAGTACGAGGATCAGCAGTGGCCGTTAATGCAATGCGTGGAATATGAGGATAGCGCTCCACTAATTTGGAAAGTTGCTGGTACTCTGGGCGAAAATCATGCCCCCATTGCGATACACAATGCGCCTCATCAATCGCAAACAGTGCAATGGGTAATTGATCCAACAGTGTGAGGGTACGCTCTAATAGTAGGCGCTCAGGAGCAACATAGAGCAAATCCAACTGGTTAGCTTTTAGAGCACGCTCTATATCAAGTACTTGAGGTAAGGTCTGGGTTGAGTTTAGAAAAGCAGCTCGTACCCCTAATTGTTGTAAAGTACTCACCTGATCTTGCATGAGAGCAATCAACGGTGATACCACTATGCCAATCCCTTTACGAATCAGCGCGGGGATTTGATAACATAATGATTTTCCTCCCCCCGTTGGCATCAAAGCAAGTACATCCCCCCCTTGTAAAACAGTTTGAATAATCTCAGCTTGAGGGGGGCGAAACTCGGTATAGCCATAAACTTGCTCTAATATTTGGTAGGCTTTAAGCATAGCTCTCGCTCTTCATTCAAATCATAGGCAGAATAAGCATTCAATACAGTTATTCTGAGCTTGGTATTAATCTAGCATTTATCACGTTGTGGCACATTTTTAGCTATAAAAACGAGCTTTAGGGCGCTTGTTTTTTCAGGCTCTAACTTCTAGGCTTGAGCACCTTTTTTAATCGATTAGTAAATTCGTAGCGGTGGGGATACCTATGTTGACATGGCATTGGGCAGGGAGGCTTGTTATTCCATTAGTCTTAACAAGCTATATCGGGTCGGTATATGCAGAAGACTATAATCAATATCAAGAGGATACAGCATACCAAGGTGAGGGGTACTATGACCAACAAACCACACCAGTCAGCTATAATCAGGCAGAGCCTGTTTATACTAATGCCTACTCAGAGGCGGATTATTTGCCTGCGGAATCTGCACAGCCTGTGCAAAAGACACGTGAGCAATATAACCAAGAGTGGCAACAACAACAATTACGACAACGCTTAGCTCAACAGCAACAACAAACTCAACAACAACGTGAAGCGGATTTGCGCCGTCAAGAACAGGCGTACATGAATGAAGTACGCCAACAGCAGCAAAATGCACGACAACGCGCTTTACAACAACAACAATTAGCCCAGCAACGCAATCAGCAACAACAAATTGCCAGACAACGTGCCTTACAACAACAGCAATTAACTCAACAACAACGTTTAGCGCAACAACAGCCCTCTCAACCTGCTAATCGTCAAGCCTTGTATCAACCTGCGGCTCAATCCAAAGCCTATCAAGGCGGAGCTTATTACAATCGCTTACCTGATAATGTTGTCAGTACCTTACGCCGCTTAGGGCTAAATGAAGCCGGTATGAGTACTTATGTCCGTAATGTCAGAGGGGGTCCCGCTTTATTAGCCTCCAACTCAGATCGCGCCAGTAGCCCTGCCTCAACCATGAAACTAGTGACTAGCTATGTGGCATTAGGCTCTTTAGGGCCTAATTATCGTTGGCCTACAGAGCTGTATGTGACGGGGAATATTGCAGGGGGAGTACTTCGCGGCGATGTGATTTTAAAGGGCTATGGTAATCCTGATTTTCGTGAAAATGATTTAGTCGAAATGCTCCAAGCCTTGCGTCAGCGCGGTGTACAACATATTGCAGGAAATGTGTACGTAGATCGAACTTATTTCCAACTCCCTTACGAGCAACCAGGCGCCTTTGATGGTCAAGTTAATGCAGCCTATAACGCCCAACCGGATGCATTACTGTATAACGAGCGCGGTAGTTGTTATGAGTTTCGTAACTTGAAAGGTCAGATCCAACGTATTTGCCCCTTGCCCCGCAATGCTAAAGCGGTAGCTGATCTAAATACCAACCTATTTGGTGGTTTTTGGAAAATCTGGGTAGGGATGTTAGGGGGTAATTTACAAGGCAGCTTCCACGAAGGTCGTGTCCCGCAACAAGCACAACTACTCTATCGCCATCAATCCAAGCCTTTAGCAGAGATTCTAAAAACTGTTAATAAAGACAGCAACAATGTGATGGCTCGGCAAATTATGTTATCAGTTGGAGCACAACAATTGGGTGCACCTGGTACACCACGCAAAGGAGCCGAAGCCACAGGACGTTGGCTAGAAAGTCGTGGTCTCTATTTTCCAGAGCTACGTTTAGAAAATGGTGCGGGTTTAAGCCGTATTGAACGCATTAGCGCCCGTAACTTAGGCGAAATGCTCGTGGATGCGTTTAATAGTCCTTATCGTGATGCCCTGATGGAATCCTTACCTGCTTTGGGTATGGAAGGTACTGTTAAAAACCGCCTAAAACGCAGTGCAGCACGCGGCTATGGACGATTCAAAACGGGCACCTTGCGTAATGTCAGAGCCTTAGCAGGCTACTTACAATCCATGGATGGACAAATTTACGCAATTTCTATTTTGCACAATGACCCATCCGTTGGGTCAGGTGCAAAATCGGCTCACGATAAACTCGTTGAGTGGGTATTCGCAGTGAATCGTTAAAAAAATCCGATCAATCTGCGATTTTTTAGAAGTTTTAAAACTAGGCCACCTCAACAATTAAGGTGGCCTATTAAACTTCATAAAGAAGTAACAACATGCAATTCCTGATTCCGATACCCCCACCAGTCTAGGACTGGTACACAGCGCTAATCTTCCTGACTAGAACACTCAATCCTTAAGTGAGCTATGCTGGGTCGATGTCTTTCACTTTACTCCAAATCGTTTCGGTGCAAGTCATCTGAGGTTCATAGTGCCAAAAGCTTACCAAACAAGGCAGTACTATACCGACCAAAGTGAATAACCAACAGATAAACTACACTAGCCCAAATTACGTTTATTTAGGCACCACTTCTGCCCATAAATCATGCTCATCCGCATGCGTAATCAGTACTTGAGCAAACTCACCTACGGGGAGTTCAACATTTTCTACAATCACTTGCCCGTCAATCTCAGGCGCATCACGATAAGTACGCCCAATACTTTGTCCCTCTGCGGCATCATCAATCAGTACTGTCATGGTTTGTCCAATGAGACTTCCAAGCTTATCCGCACTAATATCCGCCTGTAACTCCATAAAGCGTTCTAAGCGTTCTTGCTTGATTTCCTCAGGTACAGCATTTGGTAAATTATTCGCCTCAGCCCCTTCAACAGGCGAATACGCAAAAGCGCCTACCCGATCAAGCTGAGCTTCTTCAATAAACTCTAGCAACTGCTCAAAGTCATCCTCGGTTTCTCCCGGAAAACCGACAATGAAAGTACTACGTACCGCCATATCTGGGCACAGCTCACGCCATTTATTAACTCGCTCTAGTACTTTTTCAGCATGAGCAGGGCGGCGCATATTTTTCAAAACGGAGGGAGAGGCATGTTGGAACGGAATATCTAAATACGGCAGAATTTTACGCTCTGCCATTAAAGGCAATAAATGATCAACATGTGGATACGGATAAACATAATGCAAACGTGTCCACACATCCATCTCACCTAACGCTTCGGCTAGTTGTTGGATATGAGTTTTGACTGGGCGACCTTTCCAAAATCCGGTGCGGTACTTAGTATCAATGCCATAAGCGCTGGTATCTTGAGATACCACTAATAACTCTTTTACACCTGCATTCACCAGATTTTCCGCTTCTTGCAACACATCCCCAACAGGACGTGACACTAAATCACCTCGCAAGGAGGGAATAATGCAAAACGAACAACGATGATTACAACCTTCAGAAATTTTCAAATAGGCATAGTGGCGGGGAGTCAGACGAATCCCTTGCGGCGGAATTAAATCTAAATACGGATCATGGGCAGGAGGCAAATGCTCATGGACTGCACTCATGACTTCATTATAAGCATGAGGGCCTGTCACAGCTAAGACATTAGGATATTCATTCAGTATCTTACCCGAATCCGCGCCCAAACATCCGGTCACAATCACCCGACCGTTTTCAGCCAGTGCTTCACCAATCGCATCTAACGATTCAGCAACCGCCTCATCAATAAATCCACACGTATTTACAACAACTAAATCAGCGTCATCATAAGTACCTGTTATTTCATAACCTTCAGCACGCATTTGAGTCAAAATACGCTCTGAATCAACTAAAGCTTTTGGGCAACCAAGGCTAACAAAACCAATGCGGGGGGCGGACGTTTTCATTTGTATTCGGTGGTTCATGCAAACAAGCGGTGCATCATAGCGGATTCACTCATAATAGTCTCGTATTTATCTAGCCACATCTAACCACAATATATTGTGTCAAGTTACGCATAAAGTTATACACAGCCTGTGTATAACTCCCTATTCCCTATAAAACACTCGACAATATTATTGCCTTTTATCATTGAAATTATAACTAATTGATTTTAAATATTAATTTAAAAATAAATTTTTTAGCATTTTGGCTGAAAAGCCCATTGGAGTGCGCTCTGCTAGCCCATTTTATCCACTTATCCACAAAGTTATCCACAGGCTGTACTTGACAAAGCTTAACTGTTTGATTCTACTCAATCTGAGCAGAAACTGAACAACTATAAATTTTTTTAATAATGTTGGTTATTAGAACTGCACCATTTCAGTGCCTAACGATAATGGGTCATCACAGTAGATTAGTGACTCCTTACAGACTACTAAATCTAGTGGTTAGCAAGAATTTCATTTGACTACTCCTAGTCAGTACTATTAGCCTCGACTAAACAGGATAGAGCGACTCTACCAAGTGGGCTAACCCCTCCCACAATATGAGCCTATCTATAGACATATAGGGTTACAAAACCAAAACCCCTAAACTCCTTAAAGTACTCAGGTTATTGAATACCATCAATCAGTACTTTAAGTATGTTTTTATAAGGATAGCCATTTAATCCTTATAAAAATCTATTTAATTTATGAGGAGTTTAGCAATGTCGATACCACATCCAATCATTGCCGTTACAGGTTCTTCAGGGGCAGGAACGACGTTTGTTAAACGCGCTTTTGAAAATATCTTTCGTCGTGAAAATATTAATGCCGCCATTATCGAAGGTGACAGCTTTCATAGTGTGACCCGCGCACAATTTAAAGAACAATCTAAACTCCAACCTAACTTTAGCCATTTCGGCCCCGAAGCTAATGATTTTCATGCTCTAGAACAATTATTTCGTTCTTATAGTGAAAGCGGTAAAGGTAAAAAACGCTATTATATTCATAATGAAATTGAAGCCGAACAACAACATAAACGTTTAGCCAAAAACGGTATTGAATGTTTAGCCTGCTCGGGTGAGTTTACCCCTTGGGAGGATATTCCAGCCCCTACTGATTTATTGTTTTATGAAGGCTTACACGGGCTGGTCAAGGACGATACGCCTGACAGTCGGCATGGTGGCTATGATGTAGCTAAATTCGTCGACTTAGGGGTTGGTGTAGTCCCCAGCATTAATCTGGAGTGGATTCAAAAGATTCATCGTGATAGCGCTGAACGTGGCTACTCACCAGAAGTTATTGTGGATACTATTTTAAGACGCTTGCCCGATTATATTAATCATATTACGCCACAATTTTCTCGTACTCATATTAACTTTCAGCGGGTTCCGACTGTAGACACTTCAAACCCATTTATTGCTCGTGATATTCCGACACCTGATGAAAGTTTTGTGGTCATTCGTATTGCTCAGCCTAAAAAATGGAATATTGATTTCCCCCTATTGCTGAATATGATTCATGACTCTTTTATGTCGCGGCGTAATAGTATTGTCGTGCCTGGGGGTAAAATGATGTTAGCAATGGAACTGATTTTAGGCCCTATTATTTACGATATGATTGAGGCTAAAAAGCGCCGCTAACTCATAATATTTACTGTAGTTAAAACTAGCTTAGCCTTAATAGCAACTCTATTAAGGCTCGTTTTATAGGCAGTACTTTAGCCGTAATGCGCAATGCGTATCGCTAATTGCTCCGCTAATAAAGGATTAGCCTGTTTTAAAGTCTCTAAAATGAGTTGCCCTTCCTGTTTATAATTAACAATCCGCTCGTGTGTCCAATTCCACGGTACATATTGCAAATTATCGGCACGATCGGCGAGCTTTACCATCCAAACCTCTGATGGCTGCTGCACAATCCTAGCAAGGCTATCTTCCATCTGATGAACTTTGGGTAAATTAGGGTTTTTGGTGAGCGCCAATACACCGTCAGCAACGGCTTTACCAAACTCTGCCACTAACTGCTCATAACTAGTCGGCGTATCCTCCAAGGTGTCATGCAATAACGCGCATTGTATTGCCAGATCGGTATTAGCCTCCGGTGTGGCTCGCAGCCCCTGAAGTACTCGCGTCGTGACCATGCCAATATGTGTAATGTAATCATAATTGACCTCCGGAGTACGCCCCTTGTAGGTTTGCCCTTTATGAGCTAAAGCTGCAAATTGCCAAGCCTTTTCATACGCCTCAATCGACCCGTCACTCATGCTAGTGCCTCTCGTAATTGACTCACACGTTGTTCTAATACTGCAGTACTGTAAGATTGAGCAGGTACTTTGCCCCACACGGGTGCAGGCCATGCCACATCCGTAGTAAAACGAACAATGTGATGAATATGTAATTGTGGAACCATATTGCCCAAGGCAGCGATATTTAATTTGGTGGGTTGAAATAATTGCACGAGTACTTTACTCACCCGATCCGACTCCTCCCATAGTACTTGGCGCTGCGTAGGATTTAACTCGTAAATCTCCCGTAAATCTGCCACGTGTGGAACTAAAATCAGCCACGGGTAATGGGCATCATTCATTAAAAGTACTTGGCATAACGCTAAATCAGTAACCCAAACAGTGTCTTTAGCTAATTGTGGATGGAGGCTAAAAGTACTCATACCTTAGCTGCCATTGCTTTTAAGGTATCAACACCATACTCAAATGAATCCGAATACATTTGCTCAGGCACAGCCCCTTTCGCCACAAAAGTACTTTTCGCCGCACTAATCATGGGCGGTGGACCACTCAAATACACATCAAATAGGCTCAAATCTGCAAAGTCTTGTAGTACCGCATCATGTACCCAACCCGTGCGCCCTTCCCATTGATCAGTGGGTAAAGGCTCTGATAATACAGGGACATAAACCAAATTCGGATAACGTGCCGCCCAATCTTTTAAAAGGACTTCGATATATAAATCCTCTTTCGCTCGCACGCCCCAATACAAAAAGATACGAGGCGTCAAATTACGATTACGTAAATCTTCCAACATGGCTTTAATCGGCGCAATCCCCGTTCCCCCTGCTACTAAAAGCAAAGGGCGATTGACTTCACGTAAATAAAACTGCCCCAACGCCCCCTCAATCCGTAATAAAGCCTTTTCTTGCATTTGCTCAAACACATGCGTGGTAAAATAACCATTGGGTACATGGCGTACGTGTAACTCTAAGTACTGGCTTTCATGGGGCGCATTCGCAATGGAAAAGCTGCGACGGCGATTATTGGACAGCAAAATATCAATGTACTGCCCTGCGTAATAATTGAGGCGCTCAGAAGCAGGTAACTTTAAGGTCAGCTCCATCACATCATGGCAAAGCTTACGCATCTTTTCGACACGAGCGGGTAGCGTTTTCACTTGAATTTCTTGAGCGGTGCCAACCGAAGGACTATTGAGTACTAGATCAGACAGCGCCACTGCCTGACACAAAAAGGTCACACCCCGTTCTTGATCAAAAGGCGCTAAACCTAATGGCTCGACAGGATAATCCACCGCTCCTTCAATAATTGTTGCAGCGCACGCGCCACACGTCCCGCCCTGACAGCTATAAGGCAGTCGAACTCCTTGGCGTAATCCTGCTTGAAGAATATTCTCGTTTTCCTCAACTTTAAACTGAAGCCCACTCGGTTGTAGCGTAACGGTATACATTAAATATGCCTTATTTGAATTTTGATAAAATGAATTTAAGCAAATGCCCGCGCCAAAAGCCAATACACTAAACAGTACTCACGAACTACACGATAACATCGAACACCCAGCACGTTGCCGCGCCCATTCAGGGCGTTTTTGAGCAAAGTGATGAAACTCAGGCTGTTCGGAATAAGGTCGCTTGAGTACTTGCAATAATTGCTCAATCCGCGAGTTATCCCCCTGCTCCGCTAAATCAATCGCTTCTTGAGCTAAATAATTGCGTAGTACAAAACGCGGATTGACTGCATTCATACGAGTTTTGCGCTCATTAAAATCCGTCACTTCCTGTAAAGAGCGTTTGGCGTATAAGTCTAGCCAAGTACTCCAACTCTCTTGATCACGCTGTAAATACTCAGGGCGATAAAACGCTGATTCAAGTACTTTTAAGTGGGGCTGGTGTAAATCTAATTGGGCTAACTCTCTAAAAAACAGCGTCATATCTACTTCGGATACGCGCATTAACTCAAACAGTTGCTCAATCCAACCCTCATCGGGCTCATCCAAGTGTTTTAAACCCAACTTGGAAGCCAAAGCATAATTAAACACCTGATTATAAGTATTGGCATAAGTACTTAAACCTGCCTCTAGTGGCTCATCAGGCATGACTTGGGCTAAAGCATTGGCGAGTTGGGCTAAATTCCAATGCGCGATATGCGGCTGTGCCGCATAGCTATAACGCAACCCATGCGCGTCAGTCGTATTAGGTGTCCACATAGGGTTGTAATCCTCCAACCAACCATAGGGACCATAATCAATGGTTAAACCCAAAATCGACATATTGTCAGTGTTCATCACCCCATGCACAAAGCCAACACGCATCCAATCCGCCATCAGTCGTGCAGTACGCATACAAATGAGTTCGAACCATTGCGCCCGTTTGGCGTTTTGATCACCACTAAGCTGTGGATAATCGCGGTCAATGGTGAAATCAATTAGTTGATTAAGCAACTTTAAATCACCGCGTGCCGCAGGTAATTCAAAATGACCAAAGCGAATAAACGATGGTGACACGCGACAAACAATTGCACCCTGCTCGACTTTAGGATGACCATCATAAAACATATCACGCAGTACTCCTTCTCCTGTACTGACTAGGCTCAAAGCACGAGTGGTAGGAATCCCCAAATAATGCATCGCCTCACTACACAAGTACTCCCGAAGGGAGGAACGTAACACTGCACGCCCATCCGCATTACGTGAGTAAGGCGTTTTACCCGCCCCCTTTAATTGCAGTTCCCAACGTTGCCCCGCGCTATTTACACTTTCGCCTAAACTAATCGCTCGACCATCGCCTAATTGTCCCGCCCAATTCCCAAATTGATGCCCGCCGTAACAGGTTGAAAACGGAGACATACCCTCCAGTAGTTGATTACCGCTCAGTACTTGAGCCGCTTCAGGACTGAGCATATCCTCAGCAGTCCAACCCAGTAGCTCTGCAACCTCTGGCGAATAACTTAATAAACGGGGTGCTTTTACGGGTGTAGGTTGAGTACTTGACCCTAGTGCGCCGTATACTTGACGCGGTGTGTTAGTGGTTAATGGATCAGCAGGCAACTCTTTCACAAAGCGATTATCAAACTGTAAAGCACGCATCATTATTCCTTAGGCTTTAGTACTGTCAGCAAACTAACAACAACCCATACACAAGTCCAAAATACTGAAAACCCACAAGGCTAAATCTAGCTTTCACTTTATAAACGCTGCACACTGATCACCTTTTCTTTGCACCACAGGAAAACAATATGCTGGACATCAAACAACAATTTCCCGTTACCGAAAACCATATCTATCTCAATCATGCCGCTATGGCACCCTGGCCTTTAGTGACTCAACAAACCTTAGCTAAATTTGTGGCTGAAAATGTACAACACGGTTCGTATTACTACCCACAATGGAGCGTATTAGAGCGTGAACTCCGCCAAAACCTGCAAGTACTTCTGAATGCCCCTTCAATTGATGATATAGGTCTGATTCATAACACCTCAGTAGGTATTTCATTCGTGGCTGAGGGGATTGATTGGCAAGCGGGCGATAATGTCGTCACCATAAAACAAGAATTCCCCTCCAACCGTTATCCGTGGTTAGCGCAGCAGTATCGGGGTGTGACGGTAAAAGATTTAGACCTTAGTACTTGCGGTGAAGATGTTGAAGGTGAACTGATTGCTTTATGTGATCAAAGTACTCGCGTGGTAGCGATCAGTGCGGTGCAATTTGGCACAGGTTTGCGTTTAGATTTAAAGCGAATTGGTGAATATTGCCAAGCTCATCACATTATTTTCTGTGTCGATGGGATTCAACAAGTGGGCGCGATTCCGCTCGATGTACAAGCGATTCACGCTGATTTTGTGATTGCCGATGCGCATAAATGGCTGTTAGGCCCTGAAGGGATTGCCGTGTTTTATGTCAGCCAAAAACAACGTGAAAAACTGCGCCTCACTCAATTTGGCTGGCACATGATGGAAACGATGGGTAACTATACCGCCCCCGAGTTTGTGCCCTCGCCTACTGCGCGACGTTTTGAGGCGGGTAGTCCGAATATGTTGGGGATTCATGCGTTGCACGCCAGTATGCAATTGATTATGGAAGTGGGGATTGAGAATATTTGGGCGGCGATTCAAGAGCGTATGCAAGTACTCATTGAGGGTTTCAAAAATATCCCTCATCTGGAAGTACTCACTAATACTAGCCCTGAGCGTTTATCTGGCATCATCACGATTCGACCTACGCACAAAACGTCTGAGGACTTATTTGAGCACTTAAAGGCAAATAAGGTCTTCTGTGCACCACGCGGGGGCGGAGTACGGTTTTCACCGCATTTCTACACCCCGATTGAGCAATTACAGCAGACCGTGAAGCTGGTACAGGAGTACTTAGCTTAAATTACTAGATGAAGTACTCACTACTAGTTAGGAGTACTTCACCTGTTTCTAAGTACTTGCTTTACGTTCAAACCACGGGAATTTTAGTACTCCTGTGGACAGTGCCGTTCCAGTGATAATCACCAACGCACCAATCACAAATTGCCATGTGAGCTCTTCACCTAGAAAGACAATACCCCACACAATCCCAAATAAGGGAACTAAAAAGGTCACCGTCACCGTTCGAGGCGCACCAATCTCAGTAATGAGTCTAAAGTAAATAATGTAAGCGGCTCCCGTACAAATCACGCCTAAAATGAGTACACTTAACCACGACATGAGACTAGGATTATGGTCAGGCCAGTAGATAATCGCTAAGGGTAACAATACCAACGCTCCCATAGTTAAGGACATCACTGTCGTGACTAGTGGATCAACGCCCACCACTTCACGTTTGGTATAATTCGCACTAAAGCCATAAGACAAAGTGGCTAATAACGCTGCGGCTAGTGCTAACCCCGTATGACTACCTGTAACGGCGAGTTTGTCACTCACTAAAACCATTACCCCTATAAAACCTACGACTAAACCTAAAATCCGTGAGCGACTTAAGCGTTCTTTCAGCCATAAAAACGCAATTAAAGCGGTAAACATCGGTACCGTCGCATTTAAAACTGATCCTACTCCCGCCGTAAACACTAATAATGAAAAGGCTAATAGGGTAAAGGGCAATCCAGAATTAAATACGCCTACCATGGTCATTTTACCCCACCAACCTTGGGTTACACTCAAGGGGTGCTTCATAAGCATTAAAGGCCATAGTACTAATGCACCAATGGCTAAACGTAATTCAATCATAGGGATAGCCCCTATATCTTTAACTGACAGGCGCATAAATAAAAACGAGCTACCCCAAATAGCTCCTAGGACAATCAGGCTTATTATTTGGCGGGCATTCATAGTTAATTCCCTTTTTGCCTCTGCAATTTTAAAAGAGCTGCTCATCATCCGCCGCTTAATAGCATTATTCAAGCCGAATAAGAGGCGTTAAATTATCCCTCCAAACAGTGAATTTACCTTGCAATGCCTTTAAGTCGTGCTAGTGTTACTACCCCCTGATGGGTTGGGCTTTATTACTACACACTATCTGCACGCTATAGAGGACGCACTACCATGAGCGATAAAGAGAAATTGGAACAGGCCGCATTGGATTATCATCGTTATCCAAAGCCCGGCAAATTAGAAATCACCCCTACCAAAAATATGGTTAACCAACGTGACCTCGCTCTAGCCTATTCTCCCGGGGTAGCTGCAGCGAGCATGGCTATCGCGGCTGATCCTATGGCAGCTGCGGAATACACCACACGTGGTAATTTGGTAGCGGTCATTTCTAATGGTACGGCTGTACTCGGTTTAGGTGCGATTGGGGCACTAGCCTCAAAGCCTGTGATGGAAGGTAAAGCAGTACTCTTTAAAAAATTCGCGGGTGTGAATGCGTTTGATATTGAAGTCGACACCACAGATGTTGACCGCTTTGTGGATGCCGTAAGCCTATTAGAGCCTACCTTTGGCGGAATTAATCTCGAAGATATTAAAGCGCCTGAATGTTTTGAAATCGAACGCCGTTTAAAAGAAAAAATGAAAATTCCGGTGTTTCACGATGACCAACATGGTACGGCGATTTGTGTGGCGGCAGCGATTCGTAATGGTTTAAGAGTCGCAGGCAAAAACATTGAAGAGATTAAACTGGTCTGTTCGGGAGCGGGGGCAGCTGCCATTTCATGCTTAAACCTATTAGTCAAAATGGGTTTAAAGAAAGAAAATATTACCGTCAATGATCGGTTTGGCATTATTTACAAAGGTCGAGTGGAGGAAATGAACCCCTATAACTCGGCGTATGCGATTGATACCGATGCACGTACTTTAGATGATGTGATGGACGGAGTGGATGTGTTTTTAGGTTTATCCGCCCCACGAGTACTTAAACAAGAACACGTCAAACGGATGGCGGCTAATCCACTGATTTTAGCGCTGGCTAATCCAGAGCCAGAGATTCGTCCTGAATTAGTCCATGAAGTTCGTGACGATGCCATTGTAGCCACAGGTCGCAGCGACTATCCGAATCAAGTCAATAATGTTTTATGCTTCCCCTTCCTGTTCCGTGGTGCATTGGATGTGGGGGCGACTGAAATTAATGAAGAAATGAAAGTCGCAGCGGTTGAAGCCATTGCTGATCTCGCCACGAAAGAAGCTTCTGATGTCGTGGTTTCGGCTTATGGGGGTGCTTCATTTAAGTTTGGTCGTGAGTACTTAATTCCTAAACCTTTTGATCCCCGCTTAATGACGATTATTCCCCCGCGTGTTGCCAAAACTGCGATGGAAACAGGGGTCGCCACTCGTCCGATTTTAGATTTCGATGCCTATCAAGAATCATTAGAAACGTTTGTATTCCGCTCTGGCATGGTAATGAAACCTGTATTTGAACGAGCACGCGAAGAACCCCAGCGGATTGTTTTTGCTGAGGGTGAATCACAACGTGTTATTACGGCTATGCAAATTCTGGTGGATGATGGGATTTGCAAACCGATACTGATCGGTAATCCAGAGAAAATTCAGGAAAACATTCACAACTACAGTCTACGTCTCAAAATCGGCGAGGATATTGAAGTCGTTGACCCGCGTAATAATCCTAATTACGAGCGTCATGTGGATGCGTACTATAAAACCATGTGTCGTGAAGGTATTACGCCCGCGTATGCCAAGCGCGTGATTGCTTCACGGACGACTCAATTGGCAGCGGTGATGGTGCGTGAAGGGGATGCCGACGCTATGATTTGCGGAGTGGAGGGCAACTTTGCTTCGCACTTGCATTATATTGAGGCGATTATTGGCACACATCCGAAAGTTAACAACCTGTCTGCCGTCACCATGCTGATTTTGGCTAAGGGTACTTATTTCCTTACCGATACTCACGTAGTGGTGAATCCAACGGCAGAACAATTAGCGGATAGTACGGCGATTGCTGCGCGTTTGGCACAAAACTTTGGTATTAAACCTAAGATCGCATTGCTGTCGCATTCTAATTTTGGCAGTCGCCGTAATGAAAGCAGTTTAAAAATGCGTGAAGCGTTAGAACTGATTCGTGAGCGTTATCCAGAGCTAGTAGTGGAAGGTGAAATGCACGCAGACACGGCATTATCAGAAGAAATCCGTGAACGCTTATTCAAAGGTGAAAGCTTTAAAGGAGCGGCTAATCTTTTAGTCTTCCCAGATTTGGATGCTGCAAATATTAGTTACAATATGGTGAAAATACTGGGCGACGGTTTGCCCGTGGGACCGATTTTAATTGGTACTAATTACCCCGCGCATATCCTAACTGAAAGTACTACGCCTCGCGGTATTGTGAACATGGCAGCGGTCGCAGCGGTCGATTCATTAATGCGTAAACGCTCGTAAGTACTCCCACCTCAACACTCAAGTACTCAAAATACGGAGTACTTTGAGAGTACGACTAAAAGTACTCACGATGTTGAGTACTTCTAAAGCTATAAATCTATCCCCAGCGTTATAGTCGCCTGCTTCCTCTTGCCTAGCAATACCTAATTACGTTATAACCACATACCTTTATGTCGACAATGTTGCACTGCAAACTCGACAAGTGACGTGATTTACTAGGGGTTTATAAACAGTATGCCGACATTCCCCCTCGGCTGGAGATTTCACCATGAGCGATAGAGTACAAGTAGGCGGCTTGCAAGTAGCCAATGAGCTTTACCAATTTGTTAATACTGAGGCTTTGCCCAACACTGGGGTGAGTGAAGCGCAGTTTTGGGGTGGACTCGAAGCCATTGTGAATGATTTAGCACCGCGCAATCGTGAACTACTTGCTAAACGTGACCACATTCAAGCTCAAATCGATGCGTGGCACAAAGCTAATAAAGGGGCTGATTTTGCCACTTATAAAGCCTTCTTACAGTCAATTGGGTACTTAGTCCCTGAAGGCGAAGATTTCCAAATCACTACTAGTAATGTCGACACCGAAATCGCGGTGATGGCGGGACCTCAACTCGTAGTACCGGTGATGAATGCCCGTTATGCCTTGAATGCTGCCAATGCCCGTTGGGGTAGTTTATACGATGCGCTCTATGGTACAGACGCGATTCCTTACACCGATGGCGCTGAAGCCGGTAGTACTTATAACCCAGTACGTGGGGCTAAGGTCATTGCCTTTGGTCGTCAGTTTTTAAATGAATCCGCCCCCTTAGCGACTGGCTCACATGCTGATGCTACCGCTTATGTAGTGGAGGGCAGTACTTTAAAAGTTACCTTAGAAAATGGTACTGAAACGACCTTAGCTGAAACCTCTCAATTTGCAGGCTTTACAGGTGAAGCGGCTAACCCTACCGCCCTATTACTGGCTCATAACGGTTTACATTTCGAGCTGCAATTCAATCGCAATACGACCGTAGGCAAAACGGATAAAGCGGGCATGAGCGACATTGTGATGGAAGCCGCTTTAACCGCGATTATGGACTGTGAGGATTCGATTGCCGCCGTCGATGCCACGGATAAAACCTTGGTGTATCGCAATTGGTTAGGCTTAATGAACGGTACTTTATCCGAAGCAGTCCGCAAAGGTGATAAAACCATTCACCGTACTTTAAATAAAGATCGTGAGTACACTTCACCCGTAGGCACAACCTTAAAGCTTCACGGGCGTAGCCTCTTATTCGTGCGCAATGTCGGTCACTTGATGACGAATCCAGCGATTCTCGATAAAGAAGGTCGTGAAATCCCTGAAGGTATTATGGACGGCATGATGACTTCACTGTGTGCTATGCACAATTTACAAGGCAAAAGTACTGCGGCGAACTCGCGCACAGGCTCCGTTTACATTGTAAAACCCAAAATGCACGGCCCTGAAGAAGTCGCTTTTGCGAATGAACTGTTTAACCGTGTGGAAGATGCTTTAGGTTTAGCTCGTAATACTTTAAAAGTCGGTATTATGGATGAGGAGCGCCGTACTACGGTGAATCTGAAAGAATGTATCCGCGCTGCGAAAGAACGTGTGGTCTTTATTAATACCGGATTCCTTGATCGCACGGGTGATGAGATGCACACCTCGATGGAAGCGGGTGCAATGATTCGCAAAGGCGATATGAAAAACTCGGCGTGGATTAAAGCCTATGAAGATTGGAATGTGGATATTGGCTTAGCCTGTGGTCTACAAGGCAAGGCGCAAATTGGTAAAGGCATGTGGGCAATTCCTGATCAAATGGCAAATATGCTCACGGCTAAGATTGCTCATCCTATGGCAGGGGCTAATACCGCATGGGTTCCCTCACCAACAGCGGCAACATTGCATGCCCTGCATTATCACAAAGTCAATGTGATGAAACGCCAAGACGAATTGAAAAAACGTCCTCGGGCTAGCCTCGATGCGATTCTGACCGTACCAGTTGCAAACGAGATCAACTGGAGTGCAGCCGATATTCAACAAGAGTTGGAAAATAATGCTCAAGGAATTTTGGGCTATGTAGTCCGTTGGGTCAATCAAGGTGTAGGTTGCTCGAAAGTACCTGATATTAATGATGTGGGCTTGATGGAAGACCGCGCGACTTTACGTATTTCTAGTCAGCATATGGCGAATTGGTTGCATCATGGCGTGTGTACTGAGCAACAAGTGATGGATGCTCTGAAGAAAATGGCAGCAAAAGTCGATGCTCAAAACGCAGGTGATCCGACTTATACCCAAATGAGCGGTAATTTTGATAAGAGCGTGGCATTTAGAGCCGCCTGCGATTTGGTGTTGAAAGGTCGCGAACAACCTAATGGCTATACTGAGCCGTTATTGCATAAGTATCGTGCTGAAGCGAAAGTGGCATTGTTTTTCTAATTGCTGCTTAAATTTGGTTGAATGATAAAAAAGCTGTCTTTGGGCAGCTTTTTTACTTTACAGTAGAGGATAAGGTATTAGTTATAGTTCGGTTATAAAACGATAATCTTGCAAAGTACTCGTTCACTGCCTAAAATACACATTAAAAGCTACACACTTATAGGTATCAAATGAGTACGCTACAAAATTATGAATCAAACAAAGTGTCCAGAAAAAATATCACTATGACTGACGACACACTTCGAGAACTAGAATTTCTAGCAAAGTTATTAGGAAAAAAGCACAGCCAAATTATTCAAGATTTAATTCACCGTGAATCTGAAATTCAACATAATGAATTGCGCCTAAAAACTTTAAAGCAAATGAAGGGGTTATTTACTGGCTTAATCGGTCAAAATCAAAGTATTCAAACAATGAAAAGCGAACGTCAATTATGATTCAACGAATCTTTATTGACGCTAATATTATCAATGATATTTACGATGCTTCACGAGTAGATCATCTCAGTAGTTATCAATGTCTAGAATACTGCTTGAATAATAATATCTCTCTAATCACTAGTTGTGATTTAGTAACTACTATTTACTATATAAACTCAAAGAAGCAAGGGCGCTTACCTGCTTTGCAGGCACTAGAGCAAATTCAGACTATGTTTGACATAGCCCCCTTTGGAAACTATGAGCTAGAACTGGCTATTAAATTAATGCGACAAGATCAAGATTACAAGGACTTAGAAGATACTATTCAGTACATACTAGCTCAACAAACCAAGTGTGATTTAATATTAACAAACGACACTAAGTTTATTGCTAAAAACATAGGGTTAGTTACTAGTAAAAGCTTTTTAAAGACTTATAAATAATACAAAAAAACCAAAGCATTTTAATCTTTATAAATGCCTTGCTAACTATCCTAGTTAATAAACTTATAATAATGGACTTAGAGACTCATTAATATCAGCAGTATCACCCTCTCCCTACTGCATCGTTAACCTAAATCCAGTAAGCTATTGGGCTTTTGCATGGTTTGGTGTTTTATGTATTGGCGCTGTCCGGTGTGTCTCTCTCCCCTAATGCTGCAACAGAGTACTTATCGTTGTATTAACGGACATACTCACGATAAAGCCAAAGAAGGCTATGTCAATCTACTGCTCGCCCATAAAAAAAAATCGCTAGACCCCGGTGACTCTAAAGCCATGCTGTTGAGTAGACGTCTGTTTTTAGAACAAGGTCATTATCAGCCCTTAGCCAGTGCTTTAGCCCAACGAATCAAAGAAGTCGCTCAATCACCATCGCCAATACTCTTAGATATTGGCTGTGGTGAAGGTTATTATCTGGAGCAAATTCTGCAAACGAATCCTCATTTAGCCATTTGGGGAATTGATATCGCTCGTGACGCAGCGCGTTTAGCAGCCAAACGCTTACCACATCATCAATTTGCGGTCGCATCTAGTTTTGATTTACCCATTCCTGATAATAGCGTGGATTTAGTCACTTGCGTTTTTGCACCTGTGAATGAGCAAGAAATATTGCGAGTACTTAAACCTAATGGCTTATGGCTGTGGGTACGACCAGGAGCCAATCACTTACAGCAATTGCGTGACCTAATTTACACTCAAGCACGCCTACATAATACGGATTTAACACTACCTAGTACTTTCCAAGTGTTAGAGCCACAAACAGTCAAGTACTCACTTGTTCTGAATCAAACCGCTAGTATCAGTGCTTTATTAGAAATGACTCCGTACTATTGGAGTGCTTCGCAGCAAATTCAACAGTTAGTCAAACAATTAGAGACTTTAGAAGTACAAATTGATTTTCAAATAATAGCCTTACAAAAATCATATATTTAATTTAAAGTTAAATATAAATGTAAAAAATCCAAGTTAATTAATTTAAAATTAAATAATACAATGCGCCTCATGCTTGAGATGAGAATTATTATTAATTAGCATGGGAATAACAGATTCGATGACTTGGAAAAATACATCGGAGCACTATGGCTGGGTATCTATTGCCTTACATTGGCTAATGGCAGTAGGGATTATGGCTCTCTATTTTATTGGCGATTATATGGTCGATTTGTCCTACTACGACAAACTCTATCACACGCTACCCGCTATCCATAAATCTATCGGCATTTCAGTGGCAATGGCTTTAATACTGCGTTTAGCTTGGCTTTATAGTCATCCACGCCCTAGTAACTTAGCTAGTACTCCGAATTGGCAACATCTTCTCGCTCGATTAGGTCATATCGGCTTGTACGCTTTAATAATAGTACTGATTATTAGCGGTTATTTTATTTCCACTGCCAAAGGTAAAGGCATTGAAGTATTCGACTGGTTTCAAATACCCGCCTTATTACCCGAAAATACGGAACGTGGAGAAATAGCCGGAAAAGTTCACGAATACGCAGCGACATTGCTAATGCTGTTAGCCCTATTTCATGCAGGCGCTGCTTTATTACATCATTTTTATTGGAAAGATAGCACTCTCAAACGTATGTTGGGACGTGCATAACGCTTATTACTCTTACTTGTTGTTAACAGGAAAACCACTATGAAAGCTTTATTAGCTAGCTCATTATTAGCATTAGGTCTATTAAGTACTTCAGCTAACGCAGAAAACTATAAAATTGATACTGAAGGTATGCATAGTTCAGTACAGTTTAAAATTAAACACTTAGGTTATAGCTGGTTATACGGACGTTTTAATGATTTCGCAGGTACTTTTAGCTATGACGCAGCGAAACCTGAAAGCTCTAGTGTCAAAGTCACTATTAAAACCGCTAGTGTAGATTCTAATCATGCTGAGCGTGATAAACATTTACGCAGTGCTGACTTTCTTAACGTCGATAAATTCCCAGAAGCAACGTTTGAAAGTACTGCTTTCAAAAAAGGGACTGATGGTAAAAGCGCTTTAGAAGGTAATTTAACATTAAATGGCGTTACCAAACCTGTGACTCTAGCCGTAGAAGAAATCGGTGCAGGTGATGATCCTTGGGGTGGTTATCGCCGTGGCTTTGAAGGTAAAACGACATTTGCTTTAGCTGATTTTGGTATTACTACTGATTTGGGACCAGCCTCTAAAGAAGTAGAAATGACTTTAGCTGTGGAAGGTGTGCGTCAATAAATACGGCTATATAATAGAATAGTATTTATAAAAGGGTGACTTAGTTCGCCCTTTTTTATTGGGCAATAACAAATAATGAGTTGAGTTGATAGTTTTGTAATGTAACTAGAAGGGTATCTCAGAGATTTACGAATATTGGAGTGGGGTATCGACAAAAAAAGCCCACTCTGTGGGCTAAAGGGGGTAACCTTAAATTCGGTGGTGGCCGGGGGCAGAATCGAACTGCCGACACGCGGATTTTCAATCCGCTGCTCTACCGACTGAGCTACCCGGCCTAAGAGGTCGCCATTAAAACGCTTTAAGCACCGTTTGTCAAGCACTTAAAGTTAATTTTTGGTGATTCTCCCTGAAGCAGCTAAACTACTCCCTAGATGAGCTAAAACAGCCAATAAAGGAAAATCGGTGCAACTCATTGATATTATTTTAGTACTTTACATACTACTAGTCATTATTGGTTTACTTTTGCTCTGGCAAAAACTTTCCGAAACCCTATCCAAACTAAACCAGCTGACGCCTGAACAACGCATTCTCATTATTGTTACTGTTTATGCGATTATTACCTTTGCTGCTTTTTTCGTAGGATTAAAGATTTATAGCAAGCGCACACCTAATATCACCGTTAGCACTACCCAAACGCTCCCCCCCATTAGCTCTACCTCAACGAATACAACCTCTCAAAAGACAATAACCTCTCAATCTATCACTCAAAATCCAAGTACTACCGTGAACGAAGCTCCCTCACTGGTAGAGCCAACGGCTAAGGTGACGGGTCAAAGTAGTGAATTACAAAATTTTCTACAGCTCAACTATCCAGAATTTGAGCAACAGCGCCTAGCACTACAACAGACTATTCAACGTTTTGATCAGTTTTTCAAAAGAGCGG
>JBDKGX010000008.1:0-53575 GCA_039797965.1 Pseudomonadota bacterium | reverse complement strand
TTATATTGCCCCTACCACACCCTTAATACTAGCTGCTGTGATTGCTTTATTGTTTTTAGTCGCTGGACTATTTGTAGAAAATCGTAATCGCTTACAACTACAATTACGCTTTGGACAGTACGTTCCACCTGAGCATATTCAGCGTCTTTTAAATGACCCCAAAGCGGTGAATTTAGAAGGTGAACGCCGAGAAATGACGGTGCTCTTTGCAGATTTACATGATTTTACCCAAATATCTGAAAATATTAGCACTCAAGATTTAAAGCATTTTTTAAACCGTTATTTAACTCACGCCACCAAAACTATCTTTAATTATCGTGGCACTATTGATAAGTATATTGGTGATCTAATCATGGCTTTTTGGGGTGCGCCTTTACCTCAAGCTAATCATGCTGAGCAAAGTGTTCGTGCCGCCTTAGCATTGCAACAGATGCTAAAACAACGTCAAAGTGAGTTTGCTATTTTTGGTATTCCTGAAGTGAAATTAGGGATTGGTATTAATACAGGTGAAATGAATGTCGGCGAAATGGGATCGGATTATCGCCGTGCTTATACGGTTTTAGGTGATGCCGTTAATATAGCTGCCCGTCTTGAGCCATTAACACGATTTTATCAGGTAGATATTTTAGTGAGTGAAGCCACTAAAAATCAGTGCCCTAATATTTTCTTCAGAACCATTGACCGAATTAAAGTGAAAGGTAAACAACAGTGTCTAACTGTGTTTGAACCTATTGGTTTAACTAATGAAATAACTGAAGCGCAGCAAGTACTTTATAATTTATACGAAATCGGATTAGCACATTGCTATGCCCAACGCTGGAATGAAGCTTTAGACATACTAGAGCAAGTACTTCAACAACAACCCAATGATCCTGTTACTCAATTGTATTTGAAACGAGTTAAGGATTGTATCTGCACACCTGTTCCCTATTGGACAGGTGTACAAGATCACTTGCAAAAATAAGACCAGAAAAGCCTTTTATTAAGGCTATCAATTAAAGCGGTAGTACTTTTTCATTCGCATATAATTCTGGAAGCGTTTCACGCTCACGAATCACATAAGTTTTATGACCATCCACCATAATTTCAGCCGCGCGAGTACGAGTATTATAATTAGATGCCATGGTAAAGCCATAAGCACCCGCAGTACGTACTACTAATAAATCCCCTGCCTGAATCGCTAAATCACGCCCTTTACCTAAAAAGTCGCTCGTTTCACACACAGGGCCTACTACATCATAAGTACGAGTTTCACGCTCGGGATTTTTCATGACTGGAATAATCTTCATCCATGATTGATATAAAGCTGGGCGAATTAAATCATTCATCGCCGCATCAATCACTGCAAAGTTTTTATAATCAGAAAGTTTTAAGTACTCTACCTCAGTTACTAAAATTCCTGCATTGGCGATAATCGCACGACCAGGCTCCATTAAAATCTCATAGTTTTTAATACGCTCATCTTGCATTAAACGAGCCGTATAGTCTGAGGGTAGAGGCGGATTTTCTTCATTGTAGCGAACCCCTAATCCGCCGCCTAAATCAATATGATGAATATTAACACCCTGTATTTTTAAGCGCTCTATCATGACTAAAAGTCTATCTAAAGCATCCATAAAAGGGGTTAAAGTCAATAGTTGTGAACCAATATGGCAATCAATCCCCTCTACTTTGAGATTAGGCATTTTTGCTGCTTTTAAATAAACTCGTTCTGCCTCATCAAAGGCAATACCAAATTTATTATCTTTCAAACCTGTTGAGATATACGGATGAGTTTCAGCATCAACGTCGGGATTAACCCGTAATGAAATCGGAGCTATTTCACCCATTTCACTGGCGACTTGATTTAGGCGCTCTAACTCAGCCTCTGACTCCACATTAAAGCAACGAATACCAACTTCTAAAGCGCGCCGCATTTCACTCGCTTTTTTACCCACCCCTGAAAATACGACTTTTTTAGGATCAGCACCTGCTGCTAATACCCGTTCTAATTCGCCGACTGATACAATATCAAAACCAGAGCCTAATCGCGCTAATAGATTTAAAATAGCTAAATTAGAGCTGGCTTTAACCGCATAACAAATTAAATGCGGTTGAGAGCCAAATGCGTCATTAAAAGCGTGCCAATGGCGCTCAATCGTCGCACGTGAATAAATATAGCAAGGTGTACTATATTGTTTAGCAATATCAGCAACTGCAACATCTTCCGCCATTAATTGCCCATTGCGGTATTCAAAGTAATCCATGATTTAAAATTAATCCTATTATTCGGGAATAATACGCTGTACTTTTGGCGTATCGGTTTTAGGTGTTTCGATATTAGCAGTACTGGATAGGGGTACTACCGTTTCAGCTTTTTTAGGTTCAGGTAAATATAAATCGCCTTTGTAACCACAGCCCATTAAAGTACTTGCTGTTATGAATAATAATAAGTACTTAATCACGATTGGAACCGCATCGATAAATCAATCGCACGAACATGTTTAGTAATGCCACCAATTGAGACAAAATCCACGCCCGTTTCAGCAATCGCTACAATCGTATCGCGGTTCACTCCACCAGAGGCCTCTAATGGAACTCGATCATTAGTAAAAATCACGGCTTCGCGCATATCAGCTAAACTAAAATCATCGACCATAATAATATCGGCTTTAGCCTCAATAGCTTCGGCGACCTCTTTGAGATTTTCGGTTTCAACCTCTACGGGAATAGTCGGATGTAGGCGCCGTGCCTGCTCAATGGCTTGGGTAATCGATCCTGCTGCAATAATATGATTTTCTTTAATAAGCACACGATCGTATAAACCAATCCGATGATTGCTACCGCCCCCACACAGTACTGCATATTTTTGCGCGTTTCGTAGATTAGGTAGCGTTTTGCGAGTATCGAGTACTTTGCAACGAGTATGAGCGATCATTTGCACATAATGATTCGTTTGTGTCGCTGTACCGGATAAGGTTTGCACAAAATTCAAACCGGAGCGCTCGGCGGTCAGTAAGGAACGAGCTTTACCCTCCATACGGCATAGGGTTGCATTAGCAGGTACTTTGTCACCGTCTTGAAAAAACCATGTGACTTTGGAAGTTGGGTCGACTTGGTGAAAAACTTCATTAAACCAATCGACACCGCACAAAATCATCTCTTCACGGGTGATAACAGTCGCAACGGAATCAGTACTGGCTGGAATTAAATCCGCGGTAACATCGCCTGAGCCAATATCTTCACGTAAAGCATCGGCTACAGTTTGGGCGATTTCGGCATGAGTTACATAATATGGTAATGGCACTGGCAGTTCCCCAAATAAAAACGGGAGGCTTAAAACCTCCCGTGTATCATACCAGAATTTAATCCGACGGCTAGATACGGGTAATACCCATCATTTTTAGAATAGATTTTTCGTAGAAGGGTTCTGAAGTACCTTTTTTCATTTTACGAATGAAGTACTTTTCAAACGCAATCTTGGCCATGTGTACCCATTTACCTTTTTTGAACCATGCCACATTACGGGGTGGCAATTGCGGTAAAGCGACAAAAGCAGCCCCAGTATCACCAAAATCAGCTAAGCAGATGGTGTTCCAAGTACCGGTCGTATGAGGTTGTTTACCTGCTAATTCATCGGCAATATTGTGTACAGCTGAAGTCACCATCGACTCAATCATGTACCCCGTCTTAGGTGCACCTGTTGGTACAGGGGTAGGCTCTACGGGAGGAATAGCAATACACACCCCAGCAGAATAAATATTTTTGTATTTAGGACTGCGGTGTAACTCATCTACCATCACAAAGCCACGTGGATTACATAAAACTTCTACCGCAGCCACAGCATCCACACCTTTGAAAGCGGGAAGCATCATCGCTAAATCAAATTTGATTTGATGTTGTTTATGTACGCCCCCCTCTGCATGGTATTCATCAACATGCATAACGCCTGCTTCAACCTTGGTAGTTTTGGCATTTACAATCCAATCAATGTGATGATTACGGAGTTCGTGCTCTAACATGCCTTTAGAATCACCCACACCTGCCAACCCTAAATGCCCAACATAAGGCTCTGAAGATACGTAGGTCATTTTGAATTTATGGCGAATCTTACGTTTACGTAAGTCACAGTCGACAATGAAAGCAAACTCATAAGCAGGACCAAAGCAACTAGCAAAAGGCATTGCACCAATTACAATGTGACCACTGCCCTTTTCAAGTAGTTTTTGATAATCCGCCCACAGCATTTCAGCGTGATCAACCGAACAAATGGAGTGAGTATGCCCACCGTGAGGCCCCGCTCCTTCAACCTCTTGGAAGAATAACTTCGGGCCTGTAGTAATCATCAAATAGTCATATTTTAAAGTACTACCATTTTCTAAGGTCAGCGTATTAGCTGCTGGATCAATTTTTTCACAACGACTGACCGCTAATTTAATATTTTTACGAGTCAGGTAAGGCTCTAAGGGAAAGGTAATATCATTACGATTGCGCCAACCTACGGCTAACCAAGGATTAGAGGGTACAAATTGGAAGTAATCACGTTCATTCACTACCGTAATTTCATGATCATTTCCTAATGTTTCTCTCAATTCATAAGCGGCTGGCATGCCTCCAGTACCAGCGCCTAGCACAACGATATGAGCCATAGACTATCTCCTAACGGTTAGCGTATTGTTGTAACAGTAAAGCACAAGCGCCTTCTGGTAGAAAACACCTACAAAAAACGGCACTTTAATTTGAATGGTTTGCATGTGACCACAATTCCCCAAAAGGGTCAATGTTACCAAGTGGGTACATAGTTGTTTAAATAACGTTTTGGAATAAGTAAATGCCAATAATGCAAAAACCTACTTTTTACTTGGTGGGAGGAGCAGTACGTGATCGGCTATTGGGGCGTTCAGTTAAAGATCGTGACTGGGTAGTGGTAGGTGCAACGCCTGAGTGGATGACTCAATCCGGCTTTCGTCCTGTGGGTAAAGATTTTCCCGTTTTCCTCCACCCTGAAACTCAGGAAGAATATGCCTTAGCCCGTACCGAACGCAAAACCGCTAAGGGCTATCATGGCTTTCAGTTTTATACCGCTACTAGTGTCACCTTAGAACAAGACTTGGCTCGACGCGATTTAACTATTAATGCAATTGCTCAAAATGAAGCGGGAAATATTATCGACCCTTTCAACGGGGTTGCTGATCTTAATCAAAAAGTACTGCGTCATGTGTCTGACGCCTTTGCGGAAGACCCTGTACGTATTTTACGGGTAGCTCGTTTTGCAGCACGTTATGCACCTTTAGGTTTTACGATTGCACCAGAAACTATGCAACTCATGCAAAATATGGTGGCAACAGGCGAAGTAGATGCTCTGGTGGCTGAACGGGTATGGCAAGAAATGGCGAGTGCATTAAGTGAACCCATGCCTGCGCGTTTTATTGAAGTACTTCATGACTGTGGAGCTTTGAAAGTTATTTTCCCAGCCTTAGCGCGTTTGTTTGGCATACCGCAAAAGGTAGAACATCACCCTGAAATTGATTGTGGGATTCACAGCCTCTTGGTCTTACAAGCCGCCAGTACTTTAAGTACTGATCCTAAAATTCGGTTTGCTGCCTTAGTACATGATTTGGGCAAGGGTTTAACGCCCACTGAAGTACTCCCCTCTCATACTGGACATGAAGTACTCAGTAAACAATTAGTCACTGACTGGTGTCAACGTTATCGGGTACCGAGTCATTACACCCAATTAGCCGAATTAGTCGCTGAATTTCATGGTCAAGTGCATAAATGTTTAACATTGAGCGCTACTGAACTAGTGCAATTATTGATTAAGACTGATGCACTACGTCGCCCTGAACGTTTTGCTGAACTACTAGTAGCGTGTGAAGCTGATAGTCGTGGACGCTTAGGGTTTGAAGCCACGCCTTATCCTCAACGTGAGTTTTTGCTAAAAGCACTACATCGCTGCCAAGGAATTGAGGTGCAGGAGATTATTCGCCAAGGGTTTAAAGGTGAAGCTATCCGCGAACAACTTCATCAAACTTACGCTAAAGTACTTGATTCTCTAATGACCGAGCAAAACACGTAGACTCTTGAAAACCAGCAAATGTCCCGCATACTATGGTTGCTAGAGTATCGTACATAGAGAAAGAGGTATTAAACAACATGGCAGATAAGCAATACGCCAATTTCGCCATTGGTCAACTGATTCATCACCGCTTATTTGATTACCGTGGGGTCGTTATTGATGTTGATGCTCAATTTCAAGGCAGTGAAGAATGGTATGAGCGGAATAGTAGTACCAATACGGGAGCACCTCCGAAGGACGAACCTTGGTATCATGTGTTGATTGATGAAGATGGGCATGTCGCGTATGTAGCACAACGTAATTTGGAAGCTGACAACTTAAAGGCTCCTGTTGATCACCCTTTGCTTAATAACTTCTTTAAAGGCTTTGAAGCGGGACATTATCAAACTCGCCATACCATTAATTAACTTAACTATTAAAACGACAACTAGGTAAACGCAGTATGGATTGGTCTTGGTTATATTATTCTGATTATGGGGCTGCGTTTATTGTGGGCTTAATGGGGGGCGTACATTGCTTGGGCATGTGCGGAGGCATTGTCAGTGCCCTTTCTTTTAGTCTACCTACTCAACAACGACAACGGCTCCGCCAAGCACTGCCGATTATGCTGGGCTATAATGCTGGGCGCATCATGAGCTATGTATTGGCAGGCATGATCGCTAGTAGCCTAGGTGTAGCGGCACTGCATTACGCTGAGCTAGAAACGTTACGTACCCTGATGAGCGTTATTGCCGCCTTGTTTATGATTGCCTTAGGTTTATATCTGGCGGGCTTATGGGGTGGAGTAGCTAAAATTGAACAAGTCGGCAAACCCATTTGGAAACATTTAGAGCCTTTAGGGCGACGCTTCATTCCGATTACTTCACCTTTAAGAGCCTTTCCTTTGGGATTTATTTGGGGATGGTTACCGTGTGGTTTAGTGTACAGCGTATTGCTGTGGACGTTATCAGCCGGCAGTATTCTTAAGGGTGCACTGATTATGTTGATGTTTGGGTTGGGTACTTTGCCTAATCTATTACTGATGGGTACGTTTGCAGCGCAACTTCAACGCTTTTTGCGCCAACCCAGAATCAAATTAGCCGCTGGCTTAATAGTCGTTGTCATGGGGTTAGGATTGCTGATCAAAGCTATTATCTAAAACGCAGCACGCTGTTTTGGTGCATTGATGACTATAAGTGCCCCACCTTAATACTTATTAAAGTACTTAGGTTTGAGCTTTTGCTTACTAGTACTAGCTTTCTAATACTTGGCACGGGATTTGCTATAATTAAACTGAGCACATTTCCCCTCCTAAGTATGTTGCTTATCACACATCCTACTTAACCTCCCCATGACTGCCTCAATGGGGTAGGGTCAAGCTCTCTGCTAAGTAGAGTTCCTCTCCCACTACTACTTAGCAGAGGCATTTTTCAGTGTAATTTATACATTAAAACACAAGTACTTAAGCTCTAAGTACTCCTCAATACCCTGATGCGACCCTTCACGACCCAAGCCAGAAAATTTCACGCCACCAAATGGAGCGACTTCAGTCGAAATCAATCCCGTATTAATCCCGACCATACCGTATTCTAAAGCTTCTGCCACCCGCCACACTCGACTTAAGTCTCGCGCATAAAAGTACGCCGCTAAACCAAACTCGGTATTATTAGCCATGTGAATCACATCCGCTTCATCATCAAATTTAAAGAGCGGTGCTAAGGGGCCAAAAGTCTCCTCGCGTGCGACCAACATATCCACCGTAGCTCCGGTTAAAACAGTAGGCTCAAAGAAAGTACCCCCCAGAGCATGGCGCTGCCCACCTGTTACTAAAGTAGCGCCCTTGGCAACGGCATCCTGCAAATGCTTTTCAACTTTTTGAATCGCCCGCTCATCAATCAAAGGCCCTGTAGTAACGCCAGCGTCTAAGCCGTTACCCACTTTTAAACCTTTGACCGCTTCAGAGAGTTTGGCAGCAAATTGATCATAAATACCAGCTTGCACATAAATACGGTTAGCACACACACAGGTTTGTCCCGCATTGCGATATTTAGAAATCATCGCACCTTGTACAGCAGCATCAATATCAGCATCATCAAATACAATAAAGGGCGCGTTCCCACCCAGCTCTAATGACAGTTTTTTTAGCGTAGGCGCACATTGTTCCATCAGCTTCATGCCTACGGCCGTTGAGCCAGTAAAGGATAATTTACGTACTACAGGACTGGCACATAACACATTACCCACTTCAATCGCGCCTGCAATATCGGCGGTTACCACGTTAAACACGCCTGCCGGAATTCCTGCTTGAGAGGCTAGCTCAGCCAGTGCTAATGCTGAAAATGGGGTTTGCGGAGCGGGTTTTAATACCATAGTACAACCTGCGGCTAGGGCAGGTGCGGCTTTACGAGTGATCATTGCCGAAGGAAAGTTCCATGGAGTAATAGCAGCAGCGACACCTATCGGCTGCTTAATGACTACAATACGTTTATCTACTTGATGACCGGGAATCGTTTCACCATAAACACGTTTGGCTTCTTCTGCAAACCACTCCACGAAAGATGCTGCATAAGCAATTTCACCCTTGGCTTCTGCTAAAGGTTTACCCTGCTCTAGGGTCATAATGCGCCCCAACTCGTCTTGGTTTTGCATCATTAGATTAAACCAATTACGTAATTTAGCGGTACGCTCTTTAGCGGTCAGCGCTCGCCACGCAGGTAATGCAGCCTCAGCCGCTTTAATAGCCGCATCGGTATCGGCTGCACCCATCGCAGGTACTTCACCGAGTTTTTCACCCGTTGCAGGATTATAAATAGAGTAAGTACTAGTAGTTTGGGCATTAACCCATTGCCCATTAATAAAACCTTGTTGCTTAAACAGTGGTGTGACTGGTGACATAACATATTCATCCTAGGGTAGTAATCATTCTATTTATCATCATAAATACTTTCGTGATCACAGCCTAGTCCGACTTGAATAGAATTAGTTACTCGCCACTTTCAGCACGGCGTAAATGCCTGCCTACTGCGATCCAAGCCCCTAAAAAGCCTAATATTACGCTAGCTAGTAAAATATTCAGGGTAGTCGTAGGCGCTAAACCACTGAGGGTAAACGTACTACCGTATTGAGTTGCTAACTTTTGTACCGGACTGATTAAAAACATAAACGCAACCTGCACAATCGCTAGGCTTAAAAACCCACCAAATAGCCCAAACCAAATCCCACCATATAAAAACGGTCGACGAATATAACCATTCGTAGCACCAATTAAACGAGTAACCTTGATTTCTTCTTTACGATTTTCAATATCCAAACGAATCGTATTACCAATCACTAACAATACCGTCAGACCTAATAATACTGACACAACAAGTACTATACGTTCAGCTATATTAAAAATAGTACGAAGCTTTTGTACCCACTCAATATCAATTTGAACATTATCCACCTCAGGATAAGCTTTTAATTTTCTAGAAAACTTATCCAACTCCTCATCAGCATCACCTATGATATCCAAACGGGGCGTCACCACTAAAACATGAGGCAATGGATTATCATTGAGGGTTTCTAATGTTTCAGCAAAACCTGTAATTTTTCTAAAATCCGCCAGAGCCTCATCTTTAGTGATCACCTTGACTTGTTCAACTTCATTAAGCTCAGACAATAACTCACCACGATCTTTAGCCTGTTGCTCATTAACGGATTTTTTTAGAAACAAGGTAATCGTGGGAATCTCACGCTTATCGTCCGTTAAAGTCTGCAAGTTCTTTAATAACAAATGCATACTGGTCGGTAGCGACAACGCAATAGCAATCGTTGCTAAGGTAATCCATGTCGAGACCGGATTAAACCATAAACGTTGCAGACTAAATTTAATCGCATAAAGCTGCTGATTCCACCAAGCGGATAATAATTTAGAGCCAGCGGGGCGCGTTTGACGACGTGGCTTTTTAGCTTCCGTGCTAGGAGGAGTGTCTTTTTGACGTTTAGCCATTTAGGGTTCGACCTTTTGCAAGACAATGGTGCGCTTTTGCATGCGTTCTACTAACTGATGATCATGACTGGCTATTAAAACCGTAGCCCCCAATTCATTAAATTGGGAAAAGGTGTACATAATGTCTTGGGCTAATTCAGGGTCAAGATTACCCGTTGGCTCATCCGCTAAAATAATCGTAGGACGATTCACGACTGCACGAGCAATGCCGACTCGCTGCTTTTCGCCCGCCGAAAGCATTAAAGGATAGCTGCGTTCTTTATTTAGTAAGCCCACCTTATCCAACGCTGCATGCACACGGCGACGAATTTCGGGTTGCCCCATACCGGAAATGACTAAAGGTAGTGCTACATTTTCAAAAACATTTCGGTCATGTAATAAGTGTGGGTCTTGAAAAATAAAGCCAATACGCCGCCGATAAGCCGGAATCTGGCTGGGACGCATTTTACTCAAGGGCATTTGACTCACAATAATATCACCCGTCGTGGGACGTTCTAATAAAGCAATCAACTTTAATAAAGTACTCTTGCCCGCCCCCGAATGACCCGTAATAAAGATCATCTCACCCGACTCAAGCGTTAAATTGACGTTATAAAGCGCCAATTGCCCCGTGGGATAACGTTTACCTACCTTAGTAAACTCAATCACTTAGGCTCAGCTCCTGACAACAAGGCTTGAGTAAACGCGGAGGCTTCAAATATTTGCAAATCATCAATACTTTCGCCCACACCAATATAACGCACTGGAATCTTAAGCTGCTGAGCAATCGCAAATAAAATGCCGCCCTTGGCTGTACCATCGAGTTTAGTGACTGTTAAACCCGTTACCCCTAGTGCTTCATTAAATTGTTTGGCTTGAATGAGAGCGTTTTGACCAATGCTGGCATCTAAAATCAACATGACTTCATGAGGAGCGCTACCGTCAATTTTTTGCATGACCCGCTTAACTTTTTTCAACTCCTCCATCAGATTGGCTTGAGTATGTAAGCGCCCCGCCGTATCCGCAATCAGTACATCAATATGACGAGCTTTGGCGGCTTGTACGGCATCAAAAATCACCGAAGCCGAATCCGCACCAGAACCCTGAGCAATCACTGGAATATTATTGCGCTCACCCCAAATCTTTAATTGCTCTACCGCCGCAGCACGGAAAGTATCACCTGCTGCCAGCATGACGGATTTACCTTCTTGTTGGAATTTTTTAGCCAGTTTTCCAACCGTCGTGGTTTTGCCTGCACCATTAATACCCACCATTAAAATAACAAAGGGCTGATGGGTAGCTTTGATTTGTAATGGCTCTTCGCAAGGTTTGAGTACATCGGTCATCAGTACTTCAAGTGCCTGCATCAGTGCATCAAAATCCGCTAACTCATTACGCTTCACCCGCTTAGTCAGATCTTCCATAATAGCGGTGGTCACTTCCATGCCCACATCTGCCATTAATAAGCGTGTCTCCAGCTCTTCAAGTACGTCCTCATCAATCTTTTTCCTACCTAGGAATAAAGTACTCATTCCTTCAGTGATGGAACTACCCGTTTTAGACAAGCCCCGCTTTAAACGCGCAAACAGCCCTTCTTTTTTAGCAGGTTCCTCGACTTGAGGCGTAGATGGGGCGATACTAGGCGCGGTTTCGGTTGAAACGGCGGTGGTCGCATCCTGCTTTTTTTTCTTTCCGAATCCAAACATCATACAATCCAGAGTAAATTTTTAATCCGCTAAACAAGCTAGAATCACAAATGCAAAGAATACTATCACTTGCCAGCGAAATTCGTAATACCAGCAACCTATTAACAGCCCTATCAAAAGTGGCTTTAATCATGGGCTTAAGTGTAGGGGCACACAACACTTATGCGGTTGAGCGCATTCAAGCGGTTGACCCTGTCCATGAATTTACCCTTGATAATGGTTTGAAAATTCTTGTAAAGCAAGATAAGCGTGCACCTGTTGTCGTCTCGCAGCTTTGGTATAAGGTCGGCTCTAGTTATGAACATGGGGGCATTACAGGGGTTTCCCATGTTGTTGAGCACATGATGTTCAAAGGCACGACTAAGTACCCTACTGGTGAATTTAATCGCATTATTGGCGAAAATGGCGCCGAGGATAATGCTTTTACCAGCCTTGATTACACGGCTTACTATCAAGTACTGGCAAGTGACCGCTTAGAAGTGGCGATGGAGTTGGAGTCAGATCGAGTACGAGGTCTAACTTTACCCCCTGAAGAATTCAAAAAAGAAATCAAAGTAGTTCAAGAAGAACGGCGCTGGCGTACTGAAGATAGCCCTAATGCCTTAACCTATGAGCAATTCATGGCAACGGCTTTTATGAATAGCCCTTATCACAATCCCGTTATTGGTTGGATGACTGATTTAGAAAACCTCAAGGTTGAAGACTTAAGAGCTTGGTATGAGCGTTGGTATGCGCCTAATAATGCGGTACTGGTGGTGGTCGGTGATGTAGAACCCGATAAAGTATTTGAACTAGCTAAAAAGTACTATGCACCTCTCAAACCCAGTGACTTACCTACTATCAAACCACAAACTGAAGCACCCCAAAAAGGTTTACGTACTATTCAAGTAAAAGCCCCCGCTGAAGTACCCTATATCATGCTCGGTTATAAAACGCCTGCTTTAGTGACTGCCAAACCAGAAGATACTTGGGAGCCTTATGCCTTAGAAGTACTCGCTAGTATTTTAGATGGCGGTAGCAGCTCACGTTTAACGCGTGAATTAGTAAGAGGTAAAGAACTAGTATCGTCTGCAGGAGCTTGGTATAGCGGCGATGGACGCTTACCTAATTTATTAGTACTCGCCGGAACACCTGCTAAAGATATAAAAATTGATACCGTAAAAACCGAATTACTGGCACAAGTCGAACGCCTACGCAAAGAACTAGTCTCCACTGATGAGCTAGCCCGCGTGAAAGCACAAGTGATTGCAGGTGAAATTTATCAACGCGACTCTATCCAACATCAAGCAACCGTACTGGGCTCTTTAGAAACGGTAGGCTTAGGTTACAAAATGATGGACGAATATGTTGATAAAGTACTGGCTATTACACCTGAGCAAATTCAAAAAGTAGCACAAAAGTACTTGGTAGAAGATCAATTAACTGTCGCCGAATTGGTACCACAACCGATTGATCAATCTAAGCCACGCTTTGCGCCTACTTTTGTACGCTGATCAAGTGGACTCAACCGAAGAGAGTGACTCAACAATGAAGATGATTAAAACAATAGGGATGGGGATAGTAGTCATCATTGCCAATACTTTCATGGCAATGCAGGTTTGGGCTGCACCTAAAATTGAACACTGGACAACGACTGAAGGACTGAGAGTCTATTACGTAGCAGCTCCTTCATTGCCAATGGTGGATTTACGCTTAGTACTGGATGCAGGCAGTGCGCGAGACGGTGAACGAGCAGGATTAGCCAGTTTTACTAATGGCATTTTAGATCAGGGAGCAGACGAGCTAAATGCTGACCAAATCGCTGAAGCCTTTGAGTCCGTTGGCGCTATTGCTAGTAATGGCACCACATTAGACACTGCATGGCTCAGTCTGCGCACGATTACGTTGCCAGAGCAACAAAAGAAAGCCTTAGATACATGGCTCAAAGTACTCGGCAAACCCACTTTTCCGTCTAAAGAGTTTAAAAACTTTCAAAAACTTACCTTAGTTAGCTTAGCTGCTGAAAAACAATCTCCTGAGGATATTGCTAATAAAGCCTTTTATAGCCACTTGTATAGTACTCACCCTTATGCCTCGCCTAAAAATGGTACTGAAGATACGATTAACTCACTAACCATTGATGATCTTAAAGGTTTTTATAAGCAGTACTATGTGAATAAAAATGCTGTACTAGCGATTGTAGGTGCTGTTACTCGCCCCCAAGCCGAAGAAATGGCTAAACAAGTAGCTGCTGTGTTAGGCACTGGCGAGGCAGCATCGGCATTACCAGAGACTACACCTTTGAGTGAGGCTAAGAATATTGCAATTGATTACCCCTCTGGGCAATCCCATATTTTGCTAGGTCAGATGGGTAATAAACGGGGCGATGAAGATTACTATGTCATGTACTTAGGCAATCATATTTTAGGCGGAGGTGGCTTCACTTCACGTTTGATGAAATCGGTACGGAATGATCGTGGTCTGAGCTATAGCGTGTACAGTTACTTCATGCCACTGTCGCAACTAGGGCCTTTTGAAATCGGTTTACAAACTAAACAGGAGCAAACGGCTGAAGCCTTGCAAGTCGTGCGTGACACCATTAAACGCTTCCAAGAAGAAGGGCCTACCGAGGAAGAGTTAGTTGCCTCGAAAAAGGATATCACCGGAGGTTTCCCACTACGTACCGCTAGTAATGATGATGTTGTTGAGTACTTAGGGGTGATTGGTTTTTATAACCTACCACTGGATTATCTAGATACCTTTACTGATCAAATCAATGCTGTTACCCGTGAGCAAGTCATCGAAGTGTTCAAACGTCGGATTGATCTCAATAAAATGCTGACAGTAATTGTAGGGCCACAAGCTAAAGCTACTGAAAGTACTCCAGCTCCAGCGGATGAAGGTAAAGCTACTGAGGCTAATCCTACCGATAAAGCGACTCAACCCACTGATAGCACTCCTACCCCTACAGAACCTAAAGCTGATGAAACCAAACCAGCCTCCTAAAGCGCATTCAGGAGCGCATCAACTACGTATTATTGGTGGGCAGTGGCGCAGTCGCCGCTTGCCCATCTTAGCGCTGGAGGGCTTACGCCCTACCCCTGATCGCGTGCGTGAAACCCTATTTAACTGGTTACAATTTCCGGTACGTGATGCTCGTTGTTTGGATTTATTTGCGGGTAGCGGAGCATTAGGTCTAGAAGCCTTATCACGAGGAGCCGCCGAGGTTGTCTTGGTGGAGAAGCACCCTAAAGCGGCAAACACGTTGCAAAATAATGTGAGTACTTTAAAAGCCAATCAAGCTCAAGTACTGAATCAGGATGCTTTGGAGTACTTAAGCCAAGTCTCACAACCCTTTGATATCATTTTTCTAGACCCCCCCTTCCATCATGATTGGCTACCTAAAGTACTTGATATCATTATCCAAAAATCGCTAATTAAGGCTAATGGTTATGTCTATATCGAGCACGAAGCTGAACTAAATATTGATTTAAGCCAATGGCATTTAACTGTTCATCGTGAGCTCAAAACAGGTCAAGTCCGTTGTGTGCTGGTTCGGTTTGTGCCGCCTGCTAACACTTTAACGGTCGATTAAAGTACTAGTACCCAATGCTGCATATCCAGCTCAAAATAAACCGTTTCGCCCCTCTCATACTGCTGATGGCTGGGAGCTAATGCCAAAATAGTAGTTTGTTGGTCAGAAAGCTGCAAAGTATATAAGTACTCTGCCCCTCTAAATACCCGACTCACAATGGTGGCTTGATGTTCGGCTTTAGGTGCTAAACGAATATCATCGGGGCGAATCAGTACTTGGATGGACTGACCTGTTTGCACATTTTCAGGTAGCTCGCCGGTTACTCGACCAAAAGCCGTTTGTACGGTCATATCATCGAGTACTTTGCCCGTTATTAATACCCCCTGCCCAATAAACTCGGCTACAAACGCATTTTCAGGACGATGATACAATTGATAGGGGTTAGCCCATTGTTGCAAGCGCCCTGCTTTGAGTACTCCAATTTCATCCGCCATAGCAAACGCTTCATGTTGATCATGGGTCACTAAAATCGCAGTGGTGTGTTCTTGCTTTAAAATATCACGCACTTCACGTGCTAACATCTCGCGCAACTCCACATCCTGACTGCCAAAAGGCTCATCTAATAACATCAACTTAGGTTTGGGTGCTAATGCGCGTGCCAATGCAATACGCTGTTGTTGTCCACCGGATAATTCATGTGGGTAACGTTTTTCATAACCCGATAAGTTAACCAGCTCCAGTAATTGGGCAATACGTTTAGTTTGTTCGGCTTTACTTAAGTGACGAATGCCGAAACTAATATTTTTGGCGATAGTCAGATGCGGAAATAAGGCGTAGTCCTGAAACACCATACCAATTTGGCGTTTTTCGGGGGGGATTTGTATGCTGGGGGAGCTAATGATGGTATCGCCTAAAGCAATTTTCCCAGCCGTCACAGGCTCAAAACCGGCAATCGCACGTAATAAAGTCGTTTTGCCACAGCCACTAGGCCCCAACAAACAACCAATTTGACCGTGTTCAACTTGCAAACTCATGTCATGAATAACCGCTTGTTTGCCGTATTGGATCGCAATATGTTCAAGGATAAGTTGGCTCATGAGGGTTGAGTACCTGCGCGTGAAGTTGCAATAGAACGGCTGAGTAATATAACGGGTAAAATCCCTACTGCCACAATCATTAAAGCAGGTAACCCCGCCTCGGCTAAACGCTCATCTGATGCTAATTCATAGGCTCGCACTGCTAATGTATTGAAATTAAAAGGGCGTAAGATCAAAGTAGCCGGCAGCTCTTTCAAAACATCCACAAAGACTAATAATAGCGCAGTGAGCAAAGTACCCTTCATGAGTGGTAGATGTAGACGCTGGAGTACTCCCAGTGAACTTAATCCTAATGACCGTCCGGCATTATCAAGAGTGGGTTTGATTTTGCCTAAACCTGCTTCAACGGTTTGTAGTGATACGGCTAAAAACCGTACATTGTACGCATACAATAAGGTCAATAATGAGCCACTAAAAATCAGCCCTACTGAAATACCCCATATTTGTTTGGTCAATAAGTTAAGCTGCGTATCTAACCACGCTAAAGGAATCAGTACTCCAATTGCAATGACTGTTCCAGGGATGGCATAGCCTAGTGCAGCGATACGAGTAGCGGTTTTAACTACGGGGTCGGGGTTTAAGCGTTTGCCATACCCTAAAATCAAAGCCAGTACTAAGGCTGACAACGCCGCCAAACCTGCCAACATTAAACTATGTTGGACTAACTCCCAAAAGCTACTATCCAACGTGGTATGTGCCGTTTGCAATCCCCAATAAATCAGTTGCGCTACTGGAATGACAAAACCCAACAGTAGCGGCAATACACAAACTAAAAAGGCAAAAAAGGCTGCCCATCCTTTGAGGGTGTATTTAGGAATAGTCGAGTACTTACTGGAAGTATGGTGATAACGCGCCCGTTTACGTGACCATTGTTCTAATAATAAAAGTACTAATACTAAAGTCATCAAGAGTGCCGCTAATTGAGACGCAGCAGCGTGATCACCCAAGCCAAACCAAGTCCGAAAAATCCCCGTCGTAAAAGTTGTGACCCCAAAGTACTGCACTGTGCCAAAATCGGCTAGGGTTTCCATTAACGCCAATGACAATCCTGTAATCACCGCAGGACGCGCCAAGGGCAAAGCCACGCGGAAAAAACTTTGCCAGCGATTAGCGCCTAACGTACGACTGACTTCCAAAACACAAATGGATTGCTCTAAAAATGCTGCTCGCGCCAGTAAGTACACATAAGGAAACAGGACTAAGGACAGCATTACTATAGCGCCCCCTAAAGACCGAATATTAGGAAACCAATAATCGCCATAGCCCCAGCCCATCACTGAGCGCAATAAGGTTTGTACTGGGCCTGCAAAATCCAACATACCTGTATAGGTATAAGCAATAATATAAGCAGGCATTGCCAAGGGTAATAGCAACGCCCACTCAAAAAAGCGCTGTCCTCTAAAGCGACACATACTGGTCAGCCATGCCGCGGGAATACCAATAAGCAGTACTCCTACACTCACACCTAACATCAGCCCTAGAGTATTTTGAATATAATCAGCCAGTACGGTGTCAACCAAGTGCGCCCATACTTCCGGTGCAGGCACAAATACATAACTAAAAACAGCAATAATGGGTAAAGCGGTAAAGGCTGCCATCCCAATAATCAGGACACGCCATACCCTTTTGCTTATTTCCAATTAGCTTTATCCATGATTTTTACCGCTTCAGCATTATTTTTGCCCAGTTCTGACAAATTTAAGCTGTCGGCTTTAAACTCACCCCAACCTTTTAATAAAGTACTGGGTGCAACACCTGCTTTCACTGGGTACTCTTGATTATGCTCTGCGTACCAACTTTGTGCTTCATCATTAGCCAAGTACTCTAATAACTTAACAGCATTGTCTTTATTTTTTGCGGCTTTAGTGACTGTGCCACCACTAATATTAATGTGAGTACCTCGTTGACCCTCGCCTTGATCAGGCCAGAAAATCGCGACTTTCTCAGCGGCGGCCTTTTCCTCAGCATTATCGCCACTGAGCATTTGCCCAAAGTAGTAAGTATTGGCAATTGCTAAATCACATTGACCGGCTGCTGCCGCTTTGATTTGGTCACGATCACCGCCTTCGGGGGGACGGGCAAAGTTTTGCACAAACCCTGTGACCCATTTTTCGGTGGTTTCAGCACCCTGACTGGCAATCATTGAGCCAACCATTGATTGATTGTAAATATTATCCGAGCTACGCACGCAGATTTTGCCCTTCCATTTCGGGTCAGCTAAATCAGCATAGGTGGATAATTGTTCGGGTTTGATCTTATCCTTAACGTAGAAAATCGGACGCGCACGATACGTTAAACCAAACCAATGATTTTCGGGATCGCGGAGATTTTCAGGGATATTAGTTTTGAGGGTTTCAGACTCAACGGGTTGAGTGAGTTCTAAACTTTTAGCGCGATAGAGACGACCTGCATCGGCAGTCAGCAATACATCAGCGGGGGAATTGTCGCCTTCGAGTTTGAGGCGCTCGATCAATGCGTCATCTTTACCTGTCACTAGATTAACTTTGATGCCACTGCTAGCCGTAAACTTTTCTAGTACTGGTTTAATCAGTTGCTCTTGGCGGGAAGAATAGACATTAACCTCACCTTCTGCCCAAACGGGTGTTACCAATGTTAGACCCATTAATAAACTGAATAAGTTACGCATTAACTTCAATACCTCAAATGCTATGAATGCACTGATATTAATGATAACCATTATCATTTTCAACCAAACTCTAAAAAATTTTGAGGGGACTCTTTTAAGTCTAAGGCATTACCTCATCATTCATACGTTCACCTGCAAACCACAAACGCAAGCGTAATCCCCAACTAGTACTCAAACCAATCTCACGAAACCGAATCATTCCCTCCCCATCAATAATGTAATGAGTAGGCGTCGCGGTTACGCCAAATTGGCGATAAATATCACCTTTTTCATCCACAATAGTCGGCCAATCACTAATACCCTTTTCTGCCATATAAGCCAGTACTTGCTCTTTATTATTGGCATTTACTACTGTTAATACGGAGTGATTTTTCATAAGCTCCGTCATCGTGGATTGCTGTAAATTACAACTTATACAGTCAGGCAACCAAAAATATAACAGTAACGGTTCACCACGATAATCTATTAGCTCAACCTGCTCGCCACTGATCATTTCTGCCTTAAAACTAGGCGCAGCACCTGACAATAAATCCATCTGATTCCAAGCGCGAAACCCCAAAACAATTAATAAAATAATCAACAGTTCTACCAGCCACCACCACCGTGAACGGCTTTTAGTAGTAAGAGCACTAGAAGATGAGCGACGTAACAAGGTATTAACTCAGCTAAACTATGACGTGATCTAGCATAGCATAGTGTCTTAAAAATGCTGTGTAGACAGAGTAGGCAAAAAATAATAAGGCTACTTTTTAATAGTAGCCTTATCGATTTGAAATGAGCCAAGAATTAATTATTCAACAGACATATAGACTTGGGCTTCTACAATCCGTCCTTTACTATCACGAACTTTGAAAGTAAAGGAGTGGCTCTCACAATAACCATGACGGGGGGTATAGATGATGTACTTACCATCTTTGCTTATAACAGCGGTACCGTAAGGAGGAGTACTGACATCAGTAATGATTAATCCATCACCTTTGGCACCCTCTAGTACATTTAAGTTGATCGGATCAGTACTACCTAATACAAAACTTTCGCTGTAATCTTTTACCTCTGGCAAGGAATCACCAGCAGTCTTATAAGTATCAATAGCGCGTTTATGTTGAATATTATTACGTAACGCACGCTCAACCCATTTTGGCGGAGTATTGACTAGTTCTTGACGCCATGTGACTTTAGGTGCCCCGCGTACCTCCTCAGTGTTACCCTCGTCGACTACCACTTCTTTATAATCTGTTTGATAGGTCATGTATTCAATATCAACACGACGATTACGATAACGATGCTCTTCGTCATTAGGATACTTAGGATTGGCTTCGCCCACCCCCTCAGCTACTAAGGTATTAGGATCGAAACCACTTTCAATAAAGAACTCTCGTACAGCATTAGCACGATTTTCAGATAACATCTGATTACTTTCTTCTGTTCCTAAATCACAGGTATTACCCACAATATGAATATTGCCTGTGACACTACCATCACGCATCCGAGCCATAATGCTTTGTAAGCGTTGTTTGGCTTCTGGTAAAAGAATCCATTTACCACGCTCAAAGAAGGTATCCCCTTCTAGCTCCATGGTATTTTTCACCATTTTACGCTCTACCTTAGGTGGAGTATGTACTACTTTTACCTCACCTGGTATTTCAACCCGTACACGCTTATAAGTTTGATTAGGCTCATACAAGCCTGTTGCACTACCAAACTCATAACGATAGTTAAGACTACCACGGGCATCTGTTTTCTTTTCAGCCTCTATACCACCACTTTTATTGAGTAGTTCAACATTGGCACCAATACTATGTGGTGAGTCTGCAAAAAACTTTTCAACAGTACCGGAAACTGTGAGTTGGGTAGGACGCTTTTCAGCAGAAGTAAAAGTTTTACCTATATCTAGGTCCAAACCACCTTGTACCTGCATTAATTGATTAGGTAGAAAAGCACCTACACGCCCCCCCACCCCATAATCATAAGCACGATCAGTAAGGTTTGATTTCGTATTGGAAGGATCAACTAATCGATCCTCGCCTTTAGTAAAGCTAGCATGACCTGACCAAAACAGAGATTGAGTTTCTTGACCATAACCTGCGGTAAACTTCTTATCACTGGTTTCGTTTTGATCATAAGCACCAAAGACTTTATGCACACGATCTACGCCACCTGTATCGTTTTTACCTACCCAGTTATGATTAATTTTTACTCCAGCCCCTGTTAGATTTTTCTCACCGTCTTTAGCTTTTGGATTAACGCCAACCCAGCCTTCACCACTGGTAACCGCGTCTTTGGTATCAGAAAAAACATGAGAAGCATCGATACGCGCCTTATATTTAGTATCAATTCCTACACCAATACGGGTATTGCCGCCCATATAGCTTTTACTGCCTCCTACCACATTGGTCGCTTTAGAATCGTCTAATAGACCATCGCTTTCATCAGCTAACGCTTTTGCTTGAGCGCTTGCATTAGGGGTGGCATTATCTAGCTCTACCTCTTGACTAGTACCTACGGCACTATCGTCTTCTAAGGTTAAGCTTGAAGCATCAGCAGTTTCGTAATCGGGTAATTCGCTTGCTAATACAATCGAGGAGCACGATAACAAAGGGAGCAACAGCCATTGCGAAAGCAAATAGCGCTTGGTAGTTTTCATGGTTTGTCTCGCTATAGTTTTATTATTTTTATTGTTATGTAGTCAGGACAGCGCCTTATATGCACTAGTATAAGAAGTTTATCTGCTCACTTATACCGAATGCCGACAAACGCAGCATGTTTAATAGGTCTTTCGATAAACGGAGTTGTGTTCGTCTAATTCCTACCCGTCCTCATCCCAATACCTAACGATACTGTCCGATATCTTCTATAATATCGCGGTATAGCAATGGGTTGTAATTGGATGAACAGCAAACCTAAGCCTAACGACATAACCCCTATAGGCGTTGCTACTACGATAAATCCACTAGTCTAGAGATCAACTATGCCCCGCTTTTTACCGTTTCTACCGTTATTTGGTGTTTTGCTGGTTTTTTACTGGCTAGCTGTCCAATTTGAGTTCTTTCCCCGTGGCTTAAATCGCATTTTATTTAATGTCACCCTACCTTCTGGGCATATTTGGCGACCTACATGGGGAGACTTTATGGTATTAACAGGTATACTAGTGTTATATATCGAGATATTTAAAGCCACACGCACCTCAGAAACTACGATTGTGGATCATTTGCTCTCAACGTTAGTACTTATTTTATATCTAGTGTGTTGGCTTATTTATCCGTGGGGAGGAAATTCAGTATTCCTGATTTTGGCTTGTATGTCGTTTCTTGATGTAATAGCAGGCTTTACTATTACAATCTCCTCTGCACGGCGCGACCTATCTATAGGTGGCAAATAACCCCATTACCCCATTTCAGCGAGAGGTTTGTTGCATGCATAAACTGATTACCGGAGTAACTCTGATGACCGCATTGGTGAGCTTAGCCACCCATGCCGATAATCAGTGGCCCAACCCTAATGAACTTACTACAGGCAATACTACTACAGCTCAAAGTACTCTACCGCTGAATGCGTTACCCACTGATCCTAATCAAGCAGGTATGCTGGTTTACCCCATGGTCAGCCCACAAGGAACTATGACTTGGAGTAATGGCACAGGCAACACACTAGGGCTAACTACAGATACCCCTCCGGTATTACCGAATGGAGAGCAAAATCCCAATGGTGGACTTCCTTATGCCATAGGCGTACCTATTTACCCCTATTATGGTGAAGAAAATACTACTAACACGACAGCAGCTCCCACACCGCCAAAAGCGTCTAATGCTCCAAAAGCCGCCGAAGCAGATAACGGAACATCACCTGCTGTTATGATGCCGGCTTATCCCACTTACGGTATGGGCTTAATGGTACCTGCGGATAACGCCACGACAGGAACAAGTACTTTACCTTTAGTCGGTACTAACTCTGCTAGCCGTTCTGCCGTAGATATGTCATGGCCAGAACTAAAAGAGCTACAAGAAACCTTATCGTCTAAAGCCCAACGGATTGGCGCACTAGAGCAAGAAGTTAAAACCAATAAAGAAAATTTAAACTCTTTAACGACTCAGCTTGCCGAAGGCCGTAAAGAAATTGAAACCTTAAAAGCGGATATTGCCAGCAAAACTCAAACGCTAACGCAATTACAAGCAACTACAGGTACTAAAACGCAAGAGCTCAATACCGTTTTAAAAGAAAAAGATCAGGCACTTGATGAACTCCATAAAACCTTAAGTGAGCGTGATAAAGAGCAAAACGACCTAAAAGAATTGGCTATTGCCAAGGAAAAGGAAGTTGCTGATCTACAAACTACGCTCAAAACCAAAGAGCAAGAGCTAAGTACTTTACAACAACAAATCGCAGACAAAGAAGCTCAAAAAACCCAAGCCTTGGCAGAACTAGAGCAAGTTAAAGCATCACTGATTACCGTTCAGGAAGAATTAGCGAGTACCAAACAAAGTACTCAAACCCTTGAGCAAAAATGGCTGAGTGAAAAACAAGGTTTCACGAAGCAAATTCAAGATTTAACCTCTCAGGTTCATACCATTCCCGGTATTGCAGCACAGATCAGCAAAACCGAACAAAATCGCCAACAACTGTTAGGCGATTTGGATCAGCTTAAAACAACCGAGTCGCAGTGGGATCAAGAACGTAAAAGTCTCAATGATCAGATCACCCAACTCACTGGGCAAGTCAAAACTATTCCAGAAGTAGCCAGCCAAATTGTGAAAGCTAATGAGGATAAACAAAAGCTTCAGACTCAACTGGATACCCTTAATCAGCAAGCCAGTACTTGTACGACACAACGCGACCAGCTAGAAAAATCCCTAGCTACTAGCAAACAAGAGGCGCAAAGTAGTTTACAAGCCTGTACGACGAAACGTGATGAGCTGCAAGCTAATTTGACCCAACAAGAAAAACAAGCCCAAGCATGGCAACAAGAACGTACTCAATTACAAGCCAATCTCAAGACTCAACAAGATGAGTACAATAAAAAATGGCAAGCATGGGAAACCGAACGTAAGAAGCTAAATGCTGATTTGGAACAAGCCAAGGCACAAGCTACGCAATTAACCCAAGCTAAAGGTCAGTTTGATACCCAGCGCCAACAACTCGTGGCTGATTTAGACAAACTGAAAAACCAAAGCCAAAGCTGGACAACTGAAAAACAAAGCCTCACTGCCCAAGTAGGTGCAGTTACCGAAGTGGCAGGGCAACTGAGTGCCGCTCAAGCTGCTCAGAAGAAACTTGAGGATGAGCTTAAACAAGCCACTGCTGATACCGATGAGGATTTAGTAGTTAACCCACGCGATAAATGTCCTGATACACCTAAAGGCTCTCGTGTCGATGCCACAGGTTGCGAGCTAGATACTGATTTAGATGGTGTAGTGGACAGCAAAGATCAATGTGCGTCGACTCCCAAGGGAGCTAGCGTAGATGATAAAGGCTGTGAGCTAGATGATGACAAAGACAGTATTGCCAATAGCCAAGATGTTTGTCCTGACACCACTCAAGGAACTAAGGTCGACTCACTAGGCTGTGAGGTTGATGACGATGGCGATGGCGTGCCTGATAGCAAAGATCAATGTTTAGGTACTCCTAGTAATCTACCCGTTGAAGCGAATGGTTGCGAAGTAGACGACGATAAAGACAAAGTGGGTAATAGCAAAGATCAGTGTCCTGCCACTCCTGAAGGTGTTCGCGTAGGTAATTCAGGTTGTGAGATAGATTCTGACAAAGATAGCGTTGTTGATAGCAAAGACCAATGTCCTGCTACTCCAGTCGATAGCAAAGTAGATGATAAAGGCTGTGAACTCGACTCTGACAAAGACGGCATTATTGACAGTAAAGACCAATGCTCTAGCACTGCTAAAGGCATTAAAGTAAATGATATTGGTTGTGAAATTGACACCGATAAAGATGGGGTTGCCAATAGCCAAGATCAATGCCCTACCACTGCTACAGGCGTAACAGTTGATGATAAGGGTTGCGAATTAGACACTGATAAAGACAAGGTATTAGATAGCGTCGATAGCTGCGCTAATACACCAACAGGTGCCAAGGTCGATGCTCAAGGCTGTGAACTGGACTCTGATAAAGACGGCGTTGTTGATAGCAAAGACACTTGTCAAAGTACTCCCGCAGGTACCAAAGTTAATGCCCAAGGTTGCGAGTTAGATGCTGACAATGATGGGATTATGGATAGTAAAGATAACTGCGCTAATACACCGAGTGGTGCCAAGGTCGATGCTCAAGGTTGTGAGCTGGACTCTGATAAAGACGGCGTAGCCGATAGCAAAGATACTTGCCCCACCACTGAAGCAGGTGTGAAAGTCAACGAGCAAGGTTGTAATGCAATCAATGACAGCGACAAAGACACTATTGCTGATAGCGATGATCTTTGCCCTGATACCGTAGCGGGAGCCGCCGTTAATCCAGTGGGTTGTGCTAAAGATGCTAATATCAACCTTAAAGGTGTGAACTTTGAAACAGGTTCTGATCGTTTAACTGCTGACTCATTGCCTCTTTTAGATGATGCTGCAGAAACGTTGCGTAAGTATCCTGAACTTAAACTAGAAGTAGGTGGGCATACTGATAGCAGTGGTAATGACGACACCAATATGAATTTATCACAAGCCCGCGCTCAAGCAGTTATGAAATACTTGGTCGATAAAGGTGTTAAGGCGACCAATCTCACCGCTAAAGGCTATGGCGAAACTCAACCCATTGCTTCTAATACTAACAACACCGGTCGCGCCCAAAATCGTCGGGTTGAATTAAAGATTATGCAATAGTCTTACTATTTTACTCGTAATCCCCTTAAAATGGCGGGCAACTAGTCCGCCATTTTTTATTTAAGCCTATACCCAGATAATTATTATGACTCACTATCAAAACCGCACCAAAAAGCGTTTTGGCCAACATTTTTTGCATGACACTCATATTATTAATAGTTTAGTACGAGCCATTTACCCTAAAGCTGATCAGCAAATCATTGAGATTGGTCCAGGGGGCGGCGCATTGACCTTTCCCTTACTAGATCAAGTTAATCATTTAGAAGTGATTGAATTAGATCGTGATGTGATTGCATGGTGGCAATCACAAACCGATTTAGCTGATAAGCTTACCATTCATGCTCAAGACGCTTTAACCGTAGATTTTAAGCAACTCGCCCGCCAAACTAAAATCCGTGTAGTAGGTAATCTGCCTTATAATATTTCCACACCCTTGATTTTTCATTTACTAGAGCAAGCCGATAGTATTCAAGATATGCACTTCATGTTGCAAAAAGAAGTAGTAGACCGACTCGTTGCTCCAGTGGGTGATAAAGATCATGGGCGCATGGCGGTCATGGTGCAGTACTTATGTGAGACTGAGTTTTTATTTGATGTGCCTCCTACAGCATTCAGTCCTCCACCTAAAGTAGATTCTGCGGTCGTACGTTTGACTCCTAGAACGACCATTGCTGAGCAGGTAAAAGATATTAAAAAACTGTCCCAATTAGTGGCACTCGCCTTTGCCCAACGCCGCAAAACCTTACGCAATAATTTAAAAGGGGTTATTAGCGCTGAAGCTCTAGAGTCTTTAGGCATTAATCCTAGTACTCGTGCAGAAGCCTTAGAGGTGAGAGATTTTGTGCGTATGACCAATTATTGGCTAGAACAACCCACTTAAGATAAATGCTTCTGGGCAGTTATTTACTTTAAAGTCCTACTGGGGTAGCATTGCGTCCCTATCTGGAGAGGTGTCCGAGTGGTTGAAGGAGCACGCCTGGAAAGTGTGTATAGGTTAATAGCTTATCAAGGGTTCGAATCCCTTCCTCTCCGCCAACTATTAAAATAATAATAATCACGAATTTCTAACCCCCGCTATACGCGGGGGGTTTTATTTTCAGCGCTTTATTTCTCTTCTTAAATGCAGCTTTCCGCTAACTAAAATAGTTTATGATGGTGCCGTTAAACCTACTCTGGGAGTACTTCACTATGTTAAAAATTTGGGGATATGTATTAGCGTTGGTCATGAGCCTAGGCTTAGCCAATAGCGTAGTTGCTATGGGTAATCCGGCCTCCATTAACTGTATTAAACTGGGGGGCAAGCTACAAATAGTAGATAGCGTCGGTTATTGCCAATTACCTAATGGAACACGTTGTGAGGAGTGGGCACTATTTCGAGGTACTTGCCCTGCAAAACCACCCAAACCTATTACGCCTACGCCCAAACCACCTATCATTGGCGGCGCTAAAGATAGCCACGGTTGCTTAGTAGCAGCAGGTTACTCATGGTGCAATAGTACTCGTCAATGTGAAAGACCTTGGGAGCTTGCCAAAAAACGGAGCTTTGCTAACTCAGCCGCGGGTTTTAAACGCTTTTGCCGCAACTAATTAATTTCTTAGCTTAAAGTACTCCCATTTTCACTCAGTACCTTTAGCCAGCCTGGGAGTACTTTTCACTAACAAGTCTGGTTTAGCCTAATAACTGCGTAGGCAATTTATCTAAAAACCTTTGAAAGACAGCGCTATCATTAAGCGCACGTGTAAGCACTAAAGTCCCCTGTAACTCTATTAAAAGAGCCTCACTACGCCGCTCAGCCTCAGATTCGGCTAACCCAATACCAGTCATAAAAACAGCTAAACGGTGTTTAACTTTTAAAGTAAATTCTCGTATAGGTAATCGTAAAGCCTCACTTGCCTGCCCCATACTAAAAATATTTAGCAAACACGGCTGATACCCCTCTGTGTAAAAATGCTGTAATCCCTGCTTGCAATAGTCCAAGCGCTCATTAGGTGTGAGCTGAGTGTCTGTTAAAGGGTTAAGTACTTGGGATTCAAATTGTGTGGTCAAATGTATAAAAGCAGCTCTAGCCATATCCACTTTGCCATCAGGAAAATAGTGATACAAACTCGAACGACCTAACCCCGTCACTGTTGATAGTTTTGAAAGGCTAGCGCCCTCATATCCATAGGTGCGGAAAGTACTTACAATACCTTCCATAATATGATCTTTTGGTATATTCACATCAATCCTTTGCGCTTAACATTCCCTGCGCTCGTAGTTTTCCTAGCCTATTTGTTTGGGTTTTATACCCCCACCCCCTAAACTTCACTACACTAATGCCCCAAGGTTTAGCAAAAAGTATATTAGGTTAGTTAAATGGTCGATGATCTGATTGAGAGCGTACGAAAAATTGCTTTGTGGGTATTAAATGCCGGCGCTATTGGGGCTGGTTTTTGGGCATACCCCACTATTAAAGATCATTTAAGTGCAACCCAAAAAGCACAAACTACCCCTACTCAACCTGCCATTAACATCAATCAGGTAACACAATTAATTAAAGCGGCTGAACCCCAACGCTCAGATGCACGAGGATGGGCACAAGATCTATTAGATATCCTACAACAGCATAATTTGGCACAAACTAAAGAAAATGCTTGCTCCATTATTGCGATAGTGGATCAAGAATCTGGCTTTGTAGCTAATCCGGCTGTGCCTAATTTAGGTAAACTTTCTGAAAAAGCGGTAATTGATAAATTAAATCAAATCCCAATGCTAGGCGGACAAGCTGAAAAGTTTTTAAATAGTTTTCCTGATGCTACTAATAGCTTTATGAAACGTATTCGTAGTGCCAAAACAGAGCGCGATTTAGATTTAGCTTATCGAGATTTAATAACTGAACTAGGTAAGCGATACAAGTTTGATTTTTTATTAAAAAACAGCATAGGTCGCAATTTGATTGAAGGTCAAAATGAAATTGACACCATAGGATCTATGCAAGTAGCGGTTAGTTTTGCCACTCAATATGAAAGCGAAAAACGTCGTAAATCACTCAGTTTAGAAGATATTTATCAAATACGTGACTTTATGTATACCCGTAAAGGCGGCTTATATTACGGTACATTACTCCTGCTAGGCTATGAAACAGGCTATGACAAAAAAATTTACCGATTTGCTGATTTCAACGCAGGTCGATACGCCAGTCGTAATGCTGCTTTTCAACAAATTATTGGTGAGTTGACCGCCCAAAAACTAACACCTGATGGTGATTTATTAATTTATACTAAATCGGGTACGATTAGTGGTACATTGAGCCAAACTGAAAATGCATTAAAATTACTGAATACTAAATACTCACTAGGTTTAAATGATAGCAAAATTCGTAATGACTTATCGTTAGAAAAATCACAGCAATTTAAAGACACTAGTACTTATAAAGTTATTCGTGATATTTATCGTAAACAAACTAAGCGTAACCCTATTTACGCTATCATTCCACAAATTACTCTACACAGCGAAAAAACCACTCGCATTCTAACGACCGAAAAGTTTGCGATGAATGTCAATAATCGCTATCAAAACTGCATAAAACACTAAAGTACTCGTTTTTAAGTACTTTGATTAGTTAAAAATAAAGATACTAAACGGTAATTTGTGTACCTATTTCTACTACTTGACTAGCAGGCAAATGGAAATAAGTTGCGGCACTTTCAGACTGGCGCATCATTACACTAAATAATGCACATTGCCAATAGGGCAATATACCCGCGCATTTTACAATAGTAGTTCTAGCTACAAAATAAGAAGACCTGTGATCAATAGGTACCTGCTGAATAGTTGCTAATTGCAACGCTGTCCTTAAGTTAGGCTCCTCCCTAAACCCAAAGTGGACATTAACCGTATAGATGCCAGAAGCCAACTCTATAATAGCTAGGCGGTTTTCAATCGAAACATAAGGGATTTCTTCGATATTAACATGTAAAAACACGATATTCTCATGAAGTACTTTATAGTGCTTAAGATTATGAAATAAACGGCTAGGCACTAAACTATTGCTAGAATTGAGGTAAATAGCAGTTCCTGCTATACGCCCAGCACTAGGGTAAACCTCATCAATAAAACGTCGAATCGTCATATTTATGCGTTTACGCTGCTCAGCAACAATAACACTGCCTTTTTTCCATGTCGAAAGTAAAGTAAAAATCAAGGCACCTAATACTAAAGGTAACCAGCCACCATTAGCTATTTTAGTTAAATTAGATAATAAAAAGAGTACTTCAAAGATACTACTAATTAGGATAACACTAATAATCACTCGTCTGAGTCGTTGATTAGGTCGAGTATAAGCAACAACAATAACTAAGAAACTTGTAATTAACATAGTCCCAGAAACTGCCACACCATAAGCAGAAGCCAAAGCACTAGACGATCCAAAACTGGCTACTAATATCAATACGGCTAATAACATCATTCCATTTAAACTACTAATATAAATTTGACCACGTACAGTGTCGGAGGTGTGACTAATGCGTATTCTTGGTAAATAACCTAAATTAATAGCTTGTAATGTCAAGGAGTAAGCGCCTGATATCGTTGCTTGTGAAGCAATTACAGTGGCACAAGTAGCTAATATGACTAAAGGAACTAATAAAAAATCAGGTGCTAGGAAATAAAATGGATTTTCAGCTATTTGAGAGTTATGTATCATTAATGCCCCTTGACCAAAGTAATTTAAAATCAGTGCAGGACAAACGACTCCATACCAAGCTATACGAATGGGTTTTGCACCAAAATGCCCCATATCTGCATATAAAGCCTCTCCTCCGGTCAGTGCTAAAAAAATAGCTGATAATAAAAAAAACGCTGCCGTAGGGTGATGAATAGTAAACTCTAAGGCGTACCAAGGATTTAGGGCAGCTAATACTTGAGGATGTTGTACAATGCTATTTACTCCTAAAATGCCTAAGGTAGTAAACCATAGCAACATAATAGGACCAAATAACACTCCCACCTTGGAAGTTCCCCATTTTTGGATTAAAAACAGTCCTAAAATAATAATAGCTGTGACAGGTAAAACCCCATACTCAAATTGAGGTGCAATAACCCTAATACCTTCTACGGCAGCTAATACCGAAATAGCTGGCGTTAGAATTGCGTCTCCATAAAATAATGCGGCGGCAAATATACCTAATAAAGCAATAGTACTAGACCATTTTGGAATTACGCGCCTACTATGCCTTAATGCTAATGCTTGTAAGGCTAATACACCACCCTCACCTTTATTATCGAAGCGTAATACTAGCCAAATATATTTTATCGAAATAATTATAGTAATAGCCCAAAATAAGGCTGAGAGTGTTGCAAGAATATTATATTGGGTGGCTGGCAAACCGTGAGCAAATACTTCTTTAAAAGCATAGAGGGGGCTAGTGCCAATATCACCATAAACCACACCCATTGTGGCTAAAGCTAATGCTCCCATAGGGCGTGAAGTTGCCTTTAGGGTAGACATAATAATTTTTCCATTTTTAATAATTAACCTTTACCATTGAAACCGATAGCCAATACCCGTTTCAGTTATAAAATGGCAAGGTTGGCTAGGGTCTTTTTCGAGTTTCTGACGTAAATGACGAACGTATATGCGTAAATAATGACTATTTTCGACAAAAGTACTTCCCCATAATTCACGCAATAAATAACGCTGAGTGAGTACTCGATCCGAATTTAATAAAAACACACTCAGTAGTTGAAACTCTGTAGGGGTTAAATGAATTGACTCATTATGACGAGTAATTTTCATTTTTTGTAAATCCACAATTACTTCACCAAACTCAAACTGTGTTGGTTTATTAGTATGTGCATGGCTACGTCTTAGTAAAGCGCGAACACGAGCTAATAACTCACCCATTGCAAAAGGCTTTGCTAAATAATCATCGGCTCCAGCATCTAAGGCTTTAATTTTATCTTGCTCTTGGGTACGAGCAGATAACACTAAAATAGGTAGTTTTGACCATAAGCGTAACTGTTGAATTAATGTCAAACCATCACCATCAGGCAATCCTAAATCCAGCACTAATAAGTCGATAGTTTTATTTTTTAAACAATCCGAAGCTTGTTGAATTTTATTAGCCTCAATAACCAAATAAGACTCCTCCTGCAAAGCCTTACCTACTAAACGTCGAATATGAGGCTCATCTTCAACTACTAAAATGGATGGATTAATAGTAGCCATTTACTTATCCTAACGTATTATCAGGCTGAAGATTTAAACTAGGCATGGATTCCTTATAACTAGGTGGATTACCTCTAGGTAAAGTAAAACAAGTACTACAGCCGTTTGGGTAATTATGTATATAAATTTTACCTGCATGCGTTTCAATAATAGTACGACAAATACTTAAGCCTAGACCCACACCTGGAATAGAGGACTCCATAGCTCCACGCTCAAATAACTCAAATAGTTGCTGCAATTTTTCTGCTGGGAATCCATCACCTTCATTACTAATACAAACTTCAACATCTGTAGCTAAAATAGTGGCTTTAATAGTTAAAATGCTATTTAAAGGCGAGTACTTCGTAGCATTTTCAACTAAATTACACAGTACTCGTTCTATTAAAACGGCATCGAACTCTATTAAAGGTAAATCATCTGGCAAATCGATTTTAATTAGGTGATTTTTTAGTGCTGGCTTCAGCAAATTTAAACTACTACCAATCACATCATCTAAGAGCTGCCATTCTTTTTTTATTTTAATAACACCTGTTTGTAAACGTGCCATTTCTAAGAGATTGCTGACCATATTATTCAAATAAAAAGCTTGGTCTTGTAACTCACGAAGATTTTGTTGAGCCTCACTGTCTAAATGAGTAGAGGAATACTTTAAAGACTCTGCTAGCCCATAAATAGAGGTCAAAGGTGTACGAATATCATGAGATAAGGCTGATAATAAGGAGTTACGTAAACGCTCAGCCGCTATTTGTAATTTAGTTTCTTGTGCCTCTTGCTCTAAACGGTATAAATCTAAAGCTTGTTGTTCTCGCCCTACTGCAAGTACTACTAATTGGCGTAACTCTTCTGTTAATTGAGTAATTATTAAGGCAACAAATAGCATTACGATTAGAGTAATAATGTATTGGGTATGGCTTAAATTAAACTCCCAGCGGGGAGGAACATAAACATAGTTGAATACAATAACAGTAATAAAGGCAGCCATAATGGCAGGACGCCGCCCCAGTTTTACTGCAATAATTACTTCCATGAGTAAAAACAGCATAGCAATATTAGTAAGGTCTAAATAGCTATGAATAACTAAGGGTAATGTCAGTAAAATGGTTAGGGTAATCGCTAATAAAGCTAGCAGATAGCGTTGCCAAAGAGCCTTTTTATCGAGCGATGACAACGCGGGCACATTCAGGAACCAGTTTTTCATGGTAGGACAGAATAACTTCCTTAAGGGGTTTAGGTGTATTCTGTCAATATAGGTGTAAAAATGTTGTATAAATTGAAGGCACTACTCTGGGCAAGGAGTAACCCACTTTACTGAACAGTTTATGCTTTTAGGGGAGTTCCAATGGGGCAAATAGTTTGCCTTCATAGATAGGGGCACTCTCTGGTTCATCAAAGTTAGGCATTTCAGGTGCAACCGGAGGCAACGGGGCTAAGGGCGCTAAAGGCGGAGCGGGAGGTAAATAGGTATTATTGCTAGATGTAGTACTGGCGTTAAACGCAATAGGTGCCAATGCAGCGACCGCAGTACTTCCACCGTTAAAGGTAGGTGTGAAAGTAGCTCCCTGCTGAGTGAACTCGGTTACATCGGGATAAATATATTCATCATTACGAGTCAACAGAGTACTTTGTGGCTCAGGTAGGGGCATCATGGGGGTATCATCTGCCGTATACTGCAAGGCTTGTTGCTCAGTGTATAAAGGCACTAAGGGGTTGGAATTAATATTTGCCAGTGACTCATTGACCATTGGGGTGATGGGGGTGGCGAGATTGTTTACCCACGGATTATAGCCATAAGCCAAAGGCTCAATCGCGGTATAGCTCCACGGATTTATGCTGTTAGCACTAGAGTGCCACGGCGTCGCTCCATTGTTCCATTGCCATGTACTCCAAGGATTAAACCCCGTGTTACCATTCCAGCCATTACCCCAAGGCTGAAAACTACTCCAACTATTACCCCAACCATTTGACCAAGGTCTAAATCCCCCCGTCCAATTATTACCCCAAGGCTGGAAACTTCCTCCATTCCAATTACTACTCCAACCATTCCACTGAGTATTAGGGTAACTACCGTAATTAAAGTTATTTCCAAAAGAATTACCCCAAGGTTGACTATTCCAGCCCCATTGCGGCATAGGTGTAGCCCATGCGGTATTACCCCAAGGTTGGTTATAGCCCCCAGTACTCCACTGGGTATTAGGGATGGGATACTGATAATAGAAATCAGTAGAAGGTAGGGAGTTATAGTTGAGATCATAAGCTTGTACTGTTTGACTGAGTACTAAAGCACTGATGAGGGAAGCTAATGCACGCATGGTCGTCTCCTAAGCAAATTTTAAGCGAGGTACTGCGGCGAGTAGTTTTTGTGTATAAGGGTGTTCAGGACGATGACACACTTGATCGGTGCTACCCTGCTCTACTATTTGACCTTTATACATCACTACCGTTTCATCACTTAAGTACTCGACGACGCCAATATTATGAGTAATAAATAATAATGTCAGGTTTTGTTGTGCTCTAATTTCTAATAATAACTCTAAAATCTCAGCCTGCACGGACACATCCAAAGCGCTGGTAATCTCATCACACACAATAAAACGTGGATTCAAGACCAATGCACGTGCCAAACCAATCCGCTGCTTTTGCCCCCCCGAAAACTCGTGTGGATAACGCCATAAGTACTCACGTTTTAACTGTACTTGCTCCAAAATCTGAGCCGCTTTTTCAATACGCTCCTCTTGATCATGCCCAATCCCATGTACTTTCATAGGCTCGGTCAGGGTGGTTTCTACCAATAAACGGGGATTCAATGAAGATTGCGGGTCTTGAAAAGCAATCTGCATTTTAGGGCGCCACTGACGTAATTGACTTTGCGAGAGTTGAGTTAAATCAGTACTTTCTAATAGTACTTGCCCTGCGGTAGGTCGCTCTAGTTGAATAATCGCTCGACCTAAAGTGGTTTTGCCACAACCGGACTCCCCCACTAGCGCTACAATTTTGCCAGCCTCTACAGTGAGACTCACCTTATCTACCGCCTTAATATGGTCGACGGTACGGCGCCATAATCCTTTCTTAACCGGAAACCAGACGCTTAATTCCCTCACTTGAATCAGTGGCTCAGGTTGGTTAGCTGCCTTTTTTAGATCAATCGAGCCATCCAGCGCCGGACGTTTAAACTCCACGACTACCGACTTTTGCTTAATTAAATTATCCGGAACGGCTGCCAATAACTGTTTGGTATAGTGATGTTGTGGATGATTCAGTACTTGATCCTTAGCTCCCAATTCCACTAAGCGACCGTGTTGCATGACTCCCACTTGATGTGCCATCTCGGCAACTACGCCAAAATCGTGGGTAATAAATAGCATACCCATCCCTGTTTCCTCTTGGAGCTTACGCATCAGCTTTAATATTTCAGCTTGTACCGTCACATCCAAGGCGGTCGTAGGTTCATCGGCAATCAATAAACGTGGTTTACAAATCAATGCCATTGCAATCATAACCCGTTGACGTTGCCCCCCTGATAATTGATGGGGAAAGGCATGAATACGCTCACGAGGATTGGGTAATTGCACTTGATCCAGTACTTGCAATACGCGCGATTCTTGTTCTGCTGCTGTCAACTCTGGCTCATGAATACTCAATGCTTCGGCAATTTGATCCCCAATCGTAAAAACCGGATTAAGCGATGTCATAGGCTCTTGGAAAATCATAGCAATTTGATCACCACGAACTTGCTCTAGTTGTTCCTCACTGAGTTGTAATAAATTAACACTATCCTCAGGGGGAGTACTTTCACTCTCATCACGATAATAGCTCACCGCGCGCTTAGCATAGCTCAGACGTTTGGCTGCCAAATCAGCCTTAGGAGAATGCAGTACTTCAGGTAGAAGTCCTGAACCTTGCAACCAAATTTCGCCTGTAGGATGCGAGACCAACCCTTTAGGAAATAATTGCAAAATCGACAAGGCAGTAATGGATTTGCCACTACCTGACTCACCGACTAGGCACAGAGTTTCACCTTGATTAATCTTAAAACTCACACCATCCACGGCTTGTACGCTTCCAGTATGGGTATTGATATAGGTGCGTAAATTGCGCACATCTAATAGGCTCATGCACTGACTCCTGCACGGCGAGACATTTTAGGATCAATCGCATCACGGAAGGACTCACCAATCAGATTGTAAGCAAATACCGTCATAAAAATTGCCCCACCGGGAAATACGGCCATCCACCAATTAAAGGTCGATGATTTCACGGCTTGATCCAGCATTTGCCCCCACGACGGCTCATCTACTAACCCTAAACCCAAAAAGCTTAAGGTGGCCTCAGCTAAAATCGCTGACGCCACTCCAAAACTGGCTGCCACTAATAACGGTGCAACTCCATTAGGTAACATATGCCGGAACAAAATGGAGCTTAGCGGTAAACCGGAAGCTACAGCAGCTTGTACATAATCTTGCTTACGTAGTTTTAAAAATTCAGCACGAATATAACGCGCATACCCCGACCAACTGGTGACACCAATAATGATCATCATCATATACAGGCTGCGCCCAAAGAAAGCCACAAAGGTTAGTAGCAAAAATAAGGTCGGAATTGCCTCAAAAATCTCTAATAGCCGCATCCCTAACATATCCACCCAGCCTGCAAAGTACCCCATCAGCCCACCAATAATAATGCCAATCACCATCGAAATACTGGTCGCAACAATGCCAATACTTAAAGCAATGCGTGAAGCATGAATCATACGGCTAAAGACATCCGCCCCATTTTCTTCAGTTCCCATTAAATGAGTTCGCTCTTGAGCTGCTAAAGGCGCTTCTAAGCCTGTATCACCATAGTCACGCAAATAATCTTTAGGGGCATAAGGAATCGGCGGCATAATACGCCAATCCGCTTGGGTGTAAGGTGCTTGTCGAAAATCATCGTAAATCACCAATGGCTTAGGGGGCATTTTCCAGTGTACTAATAAACCCACTATCGCAGGTATAGTCAGTAAAAGTACTAGTGCTACACGAATATGATGTCTAATGGGCAGTAGCCACACGAGTACCATTACCCCAAACGCACTCAGTACCACCCAATCTTCCAAAGTCAAATAATGAACAACAGGAAAACTAATCTGACCGTGTAGACTCATAACCAAGGGCATACTATTCGCCAAAAAAGGTGCAAATACGGCAGCAATCACTAAGATACCGACCCAAACCAAACCAAACTTTACCCCAATACCACTCAAAGCTTTCTTCATTACGCGCTGAGTCAGCGTTTCAGGTTTTTCTACTTTTTGAGCAGCTACCGGCTCTTGCTTGCTAAATTCTGGGCGATTAATTTTGATTTTTTTAGGCGCCTGTTTATGCCAACGTTTTAAAAAACTAGTCATAAGCCACCCGTGGATCAGCAAAGGTATAAAGAATATCCGCGATTAAATAGCCAATCAGAGTCAGGAAACCACTAATCAAAGTAATAGAAAGTACTAACTCACGATCACGGTTTTTTACGGCTTCGACGGCTAATTGCCCCATACCATTAATACTAAAAATATTCTCAACAATTAAAGAGCCCGCCAACAAACTGGGCAATAGCCCTGCAATGATGGTAATCAGTGGCAATAAACTATTACGAAACACATGCCCCCAGAGTACTTCTTTTTGGCTTAAACCTTTAGCGCGAGCCGTGCGGGCATAATCTGCATTGAGATTTTCTAATACGGAGGAGCGAATAATTTTTGTGAGTGCTGCAGAGCCACCATATGACATACAAATAATAGGCAGTACTAAGTGCCATGCTCTATCCATTAAAAAACCACGAACAAAGCCTTGATCTAACGTTTGATAAGCCAGCGCCCCTCCGACGATTAAACCAAAAGTACCCAACCCTAATACTCGTAGTGGCGTGTAATTAATGGCGGCTAATCCCCCCACACTCAACATACCTAATAAAGGTATTAACACCCAAACAGCAATAGATTGTTGTCCGTGATCTTGAGCCATCGCCACACTCGCCACCAAACCAAATAAGGCCGCAATCACAATACGAATTTTGCTTTCAGGCCAACGACTCAACCACACCATGAGCAAAGTACCTGCAATCATGCCTCCAAAAAACTTTAGAGCATCCTGTATGGAGTTCCAATGGGGCATATAGGGCATATCTTGTGCCGCACGACTGCCTATTCCTGCCGTAGGAAACCATTGCCAGTGCTGCACATTCGCAAAAAACCCTAATAGCAACACACCCGCCAGCATGGTAGGAATCGACCATAATGCCAGCATGGCAATATTAGAACTCACATCAAACCGACTACCGCTCTCACTCGCGGCTTTGACACCCATTACAATAGCTACGATATAAATCAAAGGGATAGTCAGTACATTCAGTAATAGTGTGATCGGAATACGCTCGGCTAGTACTTCCGATACCGGACGACCGTAGGCAAAACTCGTTCCAAGATCAGAACCTTTGGTTAATGAAAAGTCGGTGATTTCATGCTTTTCATTGGTGGTAAAACCAATCGGAGAAACATTATTGAGCCATCGCAAATATTGCACAGGGGCAGGGTCATCCAGACCATAGCGCTTATTGTAATAATCCATGAGTGCTTGGCGTTGGTTGGGCTTCATGGCGCCATCGACTAGGGATTGGGGCGAAATGCCACCAGGTGATAACGCCATCACCGCAAATACCACCATCGTAATACCCAGAAGCGTCGGGATCATCAGTAAGATCCGACGCATTAAATAGGTCAGCATGCCCGATAATCTCCCTTACTGGCTATAACGCTGCATAGGCTTAGGAACATAGGTTTCTAGTGGAATAATCCCTGCATTCAGACCTACCTTGGTCATTTGAATATTTTGAATGCGCTTGTCAATAAATAGCAAAGTCTTACGTCTAAAAAGAAAAGTATAAGGCTGATCTTCGTGCAATATTCCCTCTGCTTGTCGCCATAAAGGCATACGCTTAGACTCATCAACCGTTTTACGCGCCTCATCAATCAGTTTATCTAACTCTGAGTTTTGATAGTGCATGAAATTATCGCCATTATCTTTAATCTGAGCGCTATGAAACATCTGATAAATGTCGGTTTCAATGCCACTAGTCCATCCTAAAGTCATCGCCTCATAGGTACGTTTATCCATAGCTTCAATCATGACAGGCCATTCTTGTGGAAATGGAATCAGGCGTACCCCTGCTTTAGCGTATAAATCTTTGAGCAGCAGAACCATACGCTTAGTATCTTCATTTGAATCAGCATAGGTTAGTTTAAACTCTAGAGGTTTGCCGTCTTTATCCAGTACGCCATCATTATTACTATCACTAAACCCTGCTTCTTTTAATAGTTCTTGTGCACGGGTTACGTTATAAGGCCACGGACTAATGGCATTATTATGTTGCTTACTGGTGGGGCTGAAAGGACTGACGGCAATCTCACCATAACCCAATAGCACATCCTTGACTAAGCGCTCTCGATCAGTGAGTAAAGTCATGGCTTGACGCACCCGTTTGTCAGCAAAGAATGTAGGCTTACCCTCTATCATCTGATTCCATGCAATATAGCTATAACCTACGACAGGTGGCATGTACTCAAAGCTTTGGCTTTTAGCCATAAATTGATTATCTGCTTTTAGAGTCTGAAACTCTTTTGGGCGGGCACCATAATTATCAATCTCACCATTACGATAAGTAGTTAAACGTGCACTATCGTTTTTGATAATTCGCCACAGCAAACGATTATAAGTGGGGGCTAAACCCCAATATCGTTCATTACGGACTAACTCAATGGTGCCTTTATCCGGTGTCCAATTGCTATTTTCTGGCATTTTATAAGGACCACTACCTAACAATATAGCTTTAGACTCATTGAATTCATTAGCTTTTTTAAGATAAGGCTCATAAAAATGCTTAGGCATAATATCAATCGTACCGGCTAACTCTAGCGCCTCAAAATACGGTTCTTTGAACACAAACTCGACAGTATAGTTATCTAAAGCTTTGACAGATTTTAATTTCTCTAAATAGGCTCTGGAGCGTGCTGCTGCAATCTCCTCAGCCATAATAAAGTCAAAACTAAATACCACATCCTTAGCTGTCATCGGGACACCATCTGAGAAAGTGACATCCTCACGCATTTTAAAAGTAATCGTTAGACCATCAGGACTGACTGACCAACTATTGGCAATAAAGCCCTGCCACTCCAAGGTATCAGGGTTACGCTTTAGTAAACTTTCAAAAATATAACTTTGTACTTGCGAAGCATACGCATCGGAAGAGACGAGAGGAGTTAGCGTTTTTAAATCTTGCCCAAACGCATCTACTTGCCAATCACCTTGGGAGTAATCAGGATGCTGTGTAACAGCTACGGCTCGCTTAAAGGCATCACCTAACGCTGTTTTGGAATTAATGGCGGAGGAAGTACTAGCCGGTGCAGTTGCAGCTATTACTGTAGTGGCACTGCTGCCGATATTACGGGCTTGCAGTTGTTTAGTCTGATCTGCCAAAGTACTTTGTATTGTTTTTAACTCTTTCCATTGGCGATCTACTTGGTACATCAGACTCAGTAGTAAGGTAATTAAAGTCAGTAAAATTATATATAGAATTATGTCACTGGCTGAGAATCGTTTTTGCATATTGTCCTACTCGACCGTATTTGCTATGCACTATAGAGCATTATCTATGCACTTGTGTAGAGGATGAACGGTAAGGAGGGTAATAGATCGAGGATAAATGGTAGTTAAAGAAGGGAGGGACATCCATGTCCAAGGGGGTTCCTTCACAAAGTGTGAGCAAGCCCACACACTACTGTGTCGCTTCTTGTTAAGAAGAGGTTCATCAAAATATGAGCCTCCTCATAAAATTTTACACCAATATAAATTTAGAAGGGTTAAGCACAACGGGTGTAAATAAAGCTGAGTAGTTAGCTCACCTGTACAGTGATTTTACGCGGTTGAGCATGGGCGGCTTTAGGAATAGTCACAGTCAACAGCCCATTACGCTGTATTGCCTCTATTTTACTAGCATCTAAATCGCGGCTTAAAGTAAATACGCGCCGATAACGAGTCACAGAGGGCAACTCACTATAGGTAATTTGTAGATTTTCCGGCAAATCTAATTTAACTACGCCTTCTAATACCAAAGAAGCATTTTCAACATTCACTTGGATATTATCTTTAGGCACTCCGGTCATTTCTGCCGTCAGAGTAAAACCTTGGTCAGTTTCAATAATATTTACCAAAGGTGTTAGAACACGCTCTTGATTACTTAGCTTGCTCACGGATTTAACCCCATTATTAGTGTCTTTAATTAGTACTTGAGTAGTCATTTTATTACTCTCCTTTTATTATTGTATTTCAATACGTTTGGGTAAAGCTTCTTCTCGACGAGCAATAGATATCCGTAATACCCCCTCTTTATAAGTGGCATTAACCTGATTAACATCCATATCATCGGGTAAAGAGACTACTCGCTTAAACTTGCCTGAATAACGCTCCTGTGCATACACTGTGGCTTTCTCGTCAGCACTAGGTGTTGGGATGACTCGCTCACCTTGGAGAGTTAAAACATTTTTATCAATTTCAATATCTAATGTTTTAATATCAACATCGGGTAAAAAGGCTAGTACTTCAACTGAATTAGTAGTACTACCTAAACTAATTTTAGGAAAAGCGCCTTGAGTTAATTGGCGAATATTACTCACAGCATTACGTCCTTCTAACTGACGTTGCCATTGATCAATATTTGAAAATAATTCATCTGCGAAATTTAATAATCCGTACATAGTTAAACTCCAACGGTTATGCTGGTTATATTGCGTTGAAACTAAGATAGGGTCACAAGACTTTACTTCAAGAGCTTTTTTTAAAAAATTTTGAATTTTTTTACTTACACTATACTCTTGAAATTAAAGTACTCATCCCCATACAGGTAAGTAGTTCGCTCAACTGACGTTGGGTAAAGGAGATTATTCGGTGGAATACAAAGATTATTACAAAATACTAGGTGTGGAGCGATCCGCCAGCGAAGACGATATTAAAAAGGCTTACCGCAAACTGGCGCGTAAATATCATCCTGATGTGAGTAAAGAGGCGGATGCTGAAGCCCGTTTTAAAGAAGTGGGTGAAGCCTATGAAGTACTCAAAGACGCTGAAAAACGCGCCTCATATGATCAGTTAGGTGCTAACTGGAAAAATGGTCAGGATTTCCGCCCCCCACCCGGTTGGGAAGGTTTTGGACGAGGTGGGGCTGGCAACGCAGGCGGCGGCTTTTATTCGGGTGGCAATGCAGGGGGTGCTGATTTTAGTGATTTCTTTGAAACCTTATTTGGGGGTGGCGGTTTCAGAGGGCAAGGAGGTTTTGGGGGTGGCTTTGGGGGCGGACAAGCCACAAAAGGCGATGACCAAACCATTAAACTAGCCATTGATTTAGAAGAAAGCTTACATGGTGCGAAAAAAACTATTAGCCTACGTACGGGCAATGAAGCGCCTCGTACTTTGACCGTTAACATTCCTCAAGGGATTAAAGCCGGACAAAAAATTCGTTTAGCGGGACAGGGAGCTACAGGGCGCGCAGGGAATGGCGATTTATTTTTAGAGATTGAATTTAATCCTAATCCGCTTTATGAAATTAATGAGCGTGATTTAACCCTAAAATTACCTGTAGCACCGTGGGAAGCTGCATTAGGTGCAACCGTTCCAGTGCCTTTGCCACAAGGTGGCAGCGTGGAAATGAAAATTCCTGCCAGCTCTAAATCAGGTAAAAAACTACGTTTGCGCGGCAAAGGCATTCCAGGGAGCCCAGCGGCGGGAGATTTATACATAGTACTTGAAATTATGTTGCCCCCTGCCGATACCGATAAAGCCAAAGAGCTTTATGAGCAAATGGCAAAGGAACTAGCTTTTAATCCTAGAGCAGGATTAGGGGTTTAAACTTATTTTAATATATGACCTTGATAAATTATTTCATTTATTAAGGTCGCGCTCAATCATCACCCAAAAACCACGTAAAGCTTAATAAGCCACTCTCTATTTCTTAGCGGTTTTTTTAACGACAGTATTTGTTCGTTTACTAGTATTTGCCGTATTGCTTCGTTGTCTAAACCACCAATAAAGTACTCCGACGATTACTACAATCGGATAAGGCAATGTATTTTGATTCGTTTGAATCCATTGATAAAGCTGGTCAAACCAATCACTTTTAGTTTCGTTGGTATTTGTCGAAGTATTAGTAGTATCAGGAGTACTTTGATTAACTGGGCGCTCTAGGGGGTTATAGTAAGTAACGTAAGGGTTTGAGTTGCCCTGAATTTTAGCGATTCGTTCATTACGCTTTTTTTCCCAATCGTCTACTGGGTCTAAATTATTCCACGCTATCATTAGATTTTCTTCGGCACGGCTGATTTTAAAGCCGTAACGATCCCGCATATAAAAATACGTACGGGCTATATCACCAAAACGCTTATCATCTGGCTCAAAGGCTTTGGCATTAAAATCAATTTCGGCATTGGGTTTACCATAAGGACGGGATTCACCTTCAATCATACCATAGGCAAAATTACTGCGATCTCCATTAATCTCGCCAATAGCAGGAACGAGATTATGCATATCGGCTTCCATTTGGCGGAATTTAGCGCTGGTATTACGGCAATTTAAGCGCCCCCCGTTTTGCCAACATTGTAATTGATGACCAAATACCCACGCCGGAACCACATGCTCCCATTCTATGCGTTTAGCACGTTCTGGATTTTTGCGCGGCTTAAAACCGCAAGTACTCCAAATCGGTGTTAAGAGTTTTTCCTTAATTTCATATTTGCAGCCCCCATAAAAATCAATGAAATAATCAGAATAAACCTCTTTCGCTAAACTGTATTTAGATTTAGCAAAAGAATAACTCTCCCCTTTCACCCCTAATTGAGTCGGGTAATCCAAAGTTGCCACATTTTCATCGGGCAAATCCCCTGCTAAATAATCATTAGCCGCATAAGCCTCCAAAGTACTGGCACTATAAAGTACCAGTATTAAGGCTGCTAAATTACTCGCTCCACATTTCTTTGAATTTTTCCAATTGGCGACGTTCATGTTTATCCGGTTTATGTTTAGGCATAACGACACCGTGAAGGCGACGCATTTCTTGTTGTTCTTCGCGTACCTCTTTTTGATGCTCGTCTTCTTGGTACAAAAGCTCAGCTTCTTTAGCGGGGCGGCGGTGCTCATTTAAGCCCTGAACGATCACAATCCACGTATTCAAGTCGCGGGTAATTTTTAATTTATCGCCCACTCGAACTAATCGCGAGGGTTTGACCCGTTCATCATTAATATGAACTTTACCACCTGAGATCGCCTCGGTTGCTAAGGCACGGGTTTTAAAAAACCGTGCTGCCCATAGCCATTTGTCTAAGCGTTGTTCAGTGATTGGCTCAGAAGGAGTGGCCACTCCACTACGTGCTCTTCCCATTCTTCCTCTTTTACGCGGGCTGCGTATACAAAGCGTCCTTTTACCGATTCACCATATTCGTGAATACTATTCGGGTCGCCAGTAATCAAATGATGCCACGGCGGCAACGGATGACCTTCGTGTAATAACCGATACGAACAGCTCGGTGGCATCCAATACAGTTGATCTAAATTATCCGGTGTAAGGCGTAAGCAATCAGGTACTAGTACTTCACGATTAGCGTAATCGGTACAGCGACAAGTTTTACCCTCTAATAAATCGCACGCCACATCGGTGTAATAGACCGTTCCATCATCCTCGTCTTCTAGTTTAATGAGACAACATTTCGCACATTGATCACATAAACTTTCCCATTGTTCACGGCTCATTTCGGTGAGCGACAAGGTTTCCCACCAAGGCGCGTTAGTATCACTCATGATTCACTGATCTCATTGTTTGGGTGGTTAAACGCTTTTCCAGCGCAGCAAAATCGGCAGGCGTACTGTAATAAAATACTTCTGAGTCCTCATTATCCTGCATAATAATTAGACCTTTAGCCGGATACAGCCACCAAGTCACCCGCGTTCCTGCTTTTACAGTATTCATAGGTGTACCAAAGTGTTTTTGAATCTCGTCCGCCGAATAATCTACTACAGGAATATAAACTAAGTACTTCACTAAAAAGTCATTAGCTTCCAGTACATTTTTCTCAGCTAGTTCATAGCGCCAAGTTCCAGTGGGTTGTGGTTTTTTTTCAGTATGGGCAGCCACAAAACGATCAATCGTGGTTTTATCAGCATTTAACTCACCTACAATTTTAGCTTCAAAAACCCCTAAACGTTTCTTGCCATAATAGCCTTCTAAAGTACGCTCACCTTTAGGCGTTTCAAACACCGCTAGCTCTGGCACACTGCGTAAGTACTCTGCTAATTGTCGGAACGTAACCTTGCCTACCGATACGCCAAACACATGAGTCGTTCCATCGGGGAGTACTTCAACCTGCCACGGTAAATCCGTCACCTTTTGGGGAGTATCTGAGCCACATGCCCCTAGCAATACTGCCATACAAACAGCAACTAGGCTCATTTTCCATTTCATGATTCACACATCCTATTAAATATAATCTTCTTCGCTCTTGCCATACTCAATCAGTAACTCTACCAATTCCGATACATAGCGCTTTAAGTACTTATTTTTAAGCCATGCCACTCGTGTGGTAGAAACAGGCAAAAGATGCGATAAATCTCGCAGAGTCAAGTCATTATCATGAATATATGAATACGCCATTTTAGCAATAATGCCCGCTCCAAACCCTAGACGTACATAGCTTAAAATGACATCCGTATCCGTCGCAGCAAAGCTTACATCCAATTCATAACCTTGATCACGAAAGGTTTGCTGGATTTTACCACGCCCCGTAAAACCAAAGACATATGTTAAAATCGGGTACTTAGCAATACGTTCTAAGGTTAGCCCGCCCTCTTCTAAGGGATGTCCGGCAGCGACGACTAAACCATGATTCCAATCATAACACTTTTCACTCTCCAACCCCGGCGCAGTGGCTAGCTCCTCTGTACACACCGCAATATCGGCGACACCGTCACGCAGCATTTGTACTAGTTGAGCGGGGTTGCCTTGGAGGAGATGAATATTGACCTTGGGGTAACGTTGGCGAAACTCTAACAGTACTTCAGGCAAAAAGTACTTGGCTTGAGTGTGGGTTGTCGCAATCCGAATATCCCCCGTCGTCGTCATTCGGAAATCATCCGCAATGGCGCGAATGTTTTCCATGGTCTGATCAATGGTATCGACCTGACGGACTATTTCTTTACACAGCGGGGTAGCTTCTACCAATCGTTTGCCTTTACGTTCAAATAAAGGCATCCCCAATTCTTCTTCCAACAGTGCTAACTGACGACTCACCGCAGACTGCACCACGAAATGCTGCTCAGCCGCTCGTGATACACTTAAGCCATTGTAATACAGTGTTTTTAATAGCTGGAGCTGAAACAATTTCATATGATGCAACCTGATATAATTATCTAAATATATCGTTTTTCAAGATTTAAAAATAGGGTTAGGCTGTGACCCATATTAAAGTGCTAAACCATCGGAGCACCACCACATGGACTCTCAAGCTTATCAATATGACACTAGTGTTGATCTTCAATCTAATACTAATACCGAAGATCTCAACACTACCTCACTAGTACCGACTGCTACTGTTCAGCCGCCCCCTGTAGTTGAATATTGGGTTTTTGATAATGGTATTTGTGGCTAAGTCTCACTCATTACCATCACTACAAGCTGCTAAGAGGATTACAACATGATACTAAACACTAAAACCCTAACCCCTTCACAATTAGAAATTATAAACCTACTACTCAGTGGAGCATTAGCCCCCCAAATGGGCTTTTCAAGTCGTGCGGATGTACTCAGTGTACAACAGTACTCCCGTTTAACGAATGGTCAGCTAGCCGCTCTACCCTTAGCTTTGCCCCTCACTCCTGCTGAAAAACAAACCGCACAATTAAGCGGTCGTATTGCACTCACTGATAGTGACGACCGAGTCATTGCCGAAGTACAAGTCACGGAACTGTATCGTTTACCCAGCGAGGCTTTAGAAGCGGTGAAGTTCTTTGAGCCTAACATCACTAGTGACTATTGGTTTGCAGCCGGTTCGATTCAGGCAGTGAAACCGATTTTACACGCTCGGTTTAAGTCCTCTCGTGCGAGTGTCAAAGATTTAAAACATTATTTTAAAAATCAACGTTGGCAGCATATCGTTGCGGTACAAGCCAAACCTACGTTAAATACCGTTGACGCACAGCACGCTTGTGAATGGTTATTCGCCAATCATCGCGGTGGTCTACTCATTCAAACGGTAGCAGATGAAAGCTCTGAGTACTTTAGTGAGCAAGTCCATGCCGTGCGTGACCAAATCCGTTGCAGCGCCGCTAGAGCAGTGAAATTAACGTTATTACCTGTTATTCATCACTTAAGTACTCAACAAGAGGCTTTACTGCACGCCATCATTTGCCGCAATAGTGGAGTAACCGCTTTAGTCATTAATGCTGATACGCCTGCCAGTACTAAACAATGGCTACAACGTCATCGCGACGAGCTAGATTTAGAGCTGTTAATTGCTAAGCGTAGTACTCAACGAGCCACTCATCAGCAACCGCAATTTGCGGCACTGCAACAAGTAGCCTAATGGCAATACTTTACACTCCATAAGCAAAGGCTAATAATGCTCGTACCTATCTATGGAGTTGTAAAGATGAATATTGACCGTATGGTATTAGCGTTTGCAGGCGCAATGATTTTGATTTCGATTGGCTTAGCGGCTTATGTTAGCCCTAATTGGATTTGGTTAACGATTTTTGTGGGCGCGAACTTACTACAATCCGCCTTCACGGGTTTTTGCCCACTAGCTATGATTCTAAAGAAAATGGGTAAACCCTCAGGCGAAGCCTTTAAATAAATGCCGTCCCTCCAGTACTTGATAACTTAGTGTTATCGAGTACTTTTCCCTGCCGCAGTAAGCCTTACAATAAGGATTTAATAGCCTCAGCTAATTCCGCAGGTGGAGCCGCATGTTCAATCATTTTTTGTACTTTGCTTTCCTTATCGAGCACATAAATCGTTGAGGTATGATCCATCATATAGCCCAATGCGGATTCAGGCATGGGTACTTTGCGAAAAAACGCACCATATTGGCGGGCTATTTTTTCCAAATTTTCAGGCTGACTAGATGCACCCCGTATATTGGCATTAAAGTACTGAGCATAATTATTAATTTGCTCTAATTTATCCCGCTCAGGATCTACCGAGATAAACAACCCTTGGACTTGGCTTAACTGCGCGGGCGTTAATAAACTCAATGCGCCTTTAATCGTTCCCATCGATGTCGGGCAAACATCAGGACAAGAGGTGTATCCAAAATACAGTAATACCACCTTGCCTTTAAAATCACTGAGCCGGATATCGCCCTGAACGGAACTGACTGTAAAATCGCCCCCTTCTGGCAAAATCGACTGACTAAACTGTACTAAAGGCGTTGTAGTGGGGTTAGTACTATTGACCCATTGAGCCGCTGCCCACGCGACTGCAATACCTGCCACAATAGCGATAAGACTACCGACGATCAGCTGATTACGTTGTTGCATTATTAAACTCTACCTTCATTTCACTCGTAATATAGCAAAGTACTTGGCTGTCACCTTGTCAATCCGCAATCCCCTAGCGAAGTACTTCCTACTGCCAGGACTGGGGGTAATACGTTACCATTTCGACACGTTTACTCATCGAGCTACTTTCATTGTGACTACTTCAACTATAAAACGCACCACTTGCTATGAATGTGACGCCAACTGCTTGTTTGATGTCACGATTAATCCCGAAGGGCAAGCCATTGCCGTAAAAGGCCCAAACTGCCCTCGTGGTCAAATGCAATTAGAGCGCCAATATCATCCTGAGCGCTTGCTATACCCACTCAAACGCATTGGCGCTAAGGGATCGGGGCAATTTGAACGCATTAGTTGGGATGAGGCACTAGACACCATTGCACGCGAACTCAATAAGGCAAAAGCGTCATATGGCGCACCGGCTGTGGGATTTTTCGCAGGTTATACCAAGGAGGCTCGCCCACAATTACAGCGCCTTGCTCATGCATTTGGTAGCCCTAATTACTTAACCGAATCGGGTTGCTGTTTCTCAGCGACGATGGTCGCGGAAAAGCTCACTTATGGGCATAAGATTAAGACGACCTCCACGATTGAGTCGCCCAAAACTAAATGTGTATTAGTTTGGTCCACTAACGCAGTGGGTTCTATTCCCCCGTTTGATACTCACCATCTCAATCGTCGCAAGAAAGGTCGTACCATGATTGTGGTCGATCCCCGTCGAACCGAAACGGCTGAACTGGCTGACATTCATCTTCAAATTCGCCCCGGTACGGATGGCGCATTAGCACTCGGCTTTCATCATTTAATCTTTAAAAATGGTTGGCAAGATCAAGCCTTCTTGGATGAGTGGGCAAATGGTTTGCCTGCATTTTTGGAGTACATTAAAGACTTTACCCCTGAAAAAGTCGCTGAGATTTGCGGGATTGAAGTGAATACTTTACACGCAGCGGTTGAAATGTTTGCTACAAGTAAACCCGCACAAATCGCTATGTCACCCACCTCTACCGTGCAGCACAGTAATGGCTTTCAAAATCATCGCGCTATGATTTTACTCTCAGCGGTCACGGGTAATATTGATCGTGAAGGCGGCAATCGCTTTTTCAATGATAAAGTACTCCCCAAACCGATTGAGCTATTTGATAAATGCGTCAACGAATTACCCCCTCGAATGGGCGATGAAGTCTTTCCCATTTGGACAAAGTACTGGCCTGCGGGACAAAGTATGCTCATGCCTGATTGTATTTTAGAAGGCAAACCGCAACCTTTACGCGCCTTATTAGCGATGGGCATCAACACTGCGATGTGGGCAAACTCCAAGCGTATGGAGCAAGCGTTAGGCGCATTAGACTTTTTTGCGGTATCGGATTTTTTCCATAATCCCGCCACCCTACAAGCCGATATAGTACTACCTGCGGCGACTAATTTAGAGCGCCCTGCTTTGATTGCTTATCCGGGTTGTGCGTATCAAGGTGAGGTTAAATACCGTCACCAAGCCTTAGCGCCACGCGGCGAAGCCAAACCTGATGGGCAAATCTTTCTAGAGTTGGGTGTAAAATGGGGTATGGCTGATTTATTTTGGCAGGGTGATTTAGAGGCATCTTGGGCAGAAATGGCATCTGGTTTACCTGATGAGGTACGAGAGGAGGCTTATAACAATCCTGATGGTGTGGTGGTTTACAGCCCCGTAATCGAGGAACTGGTGGAGCATGGCTTTTTAGATGCGGATCGGCAATGGCGTTTATATGGCTTTAAAACTGCAACGGGTAAAGTCGAATTTGATTCGGTAGAACTCAAAGCCCAAGGCTATGACGGTTTACCCACCTATAAAGAACCTGCTGAAAGCCCCCTTTCCACACCTGAGTTATTGAAAGATTATCCGCTAGTACTGACTTCAGGCGGGCGGCAAAAGTACTTTACCCATTCACAACAACATAATGTCGCGGCAATGTTGAAACACGATCCGCGCCCCCGTATTCAAATCCATCCTGATGATGCTGCGTCGCGTAACATTCAAACAGGTGATGCAGTAGAGGTGAAATCACCACGGGGTAAGGTAACGTTTTATGCGGATGTGACTGACATTATGAAACAGGGCGTAGTGCATTGCTTCCACGGTTGGAATACTGCCAACATTAATGAGCTAACGGATGATAAACACTTAGACCCTATTAGTGGTTTTCCACCGTTTAAATCATTATTGTGTCAGGTCAGTAAAATTTAATTGCTATCGAGCAGCCCCTCCCTTCATTGGTAAGGGAGGGAAGAAAGATCAGGCATCCCCGATTTTCTTAGACTCTGCCTCTAATAGGATTAGCTCCATTGGAGTTTTTTGAGTTTACTTCGCGACTGTCCAATATACCTTATTGTTATTATTAAAACTGTGACCAATAGAGCGCTCTGTACGAGCACGTAATGCCTCTAAAAATAACGAGACAAACATGCCTCCTAAGAAACCATATAACACGGTGACTACGTAGCTTAAATAAGGCCAATTAGACCACAGCATCGTCCAAAGCTGCCCTACTTTGACGCTGTAATACAAGACCGCTAAACCCAATGCTAAAATAAAGGAACACACACTTCCGGGGAAAATGAAGCGATCTTTACTCGACACATAAAACACTCCTCGTGGCAGTGCAAAAATAAAGTCATTCAGTAATAGCGCAAGAGCTACACCAATTAGCCAAGCCAGTACTAAAGCAGTACTTAAACCAAAATTTAACCACGCTAAATACCCCGCAAGTACTAAGCTCAATAGCGCACCCGCTAATAAAACAGCTTTACCCGCCACATGAGCACGTACTAACCGTAAGGTTATGATTAATAATGCACCTAGCAATATTGCTACCCACCATGGGTTCAGCATACTCCAAATCATGATACTCTCCTTAACTCCATTAATGGGCTATGTCCTATAACCATTACGTATCAAGCTTATATAGTCCAAGTCAGAGTATTTGAGGGGTTAAGTTTCTAAGATAACAGTAACTTTCCGATGAATCGTTCAGTACTCTCCAGACCATGAGGTATAGTTATGCAATTTTTAAATGGAATTACGATATTGCTGGTTTTTCAGCTAGCAGGGGAAATCACTAGCGTTTTACTAAAGCTACCGATCCCCGGTCCTGTGATTGGAATGGGGTATTTGTTTGTGGGACTACTGGTGTATCGACGCGTACCCATAGCATTAGAAGTAGCGGCTACTGGTTTGCTCAGTCATTTGTCTTTGTTATTTGTGCCTGCGGGAGTGGGTCTTATGGTGTACTTTGATTACATTGCTAGGGAGTGGCTACCGATTACTATTGCAGTGGTGATCAGCACCCTCTTTACACTAGGCTTCAGTGCTCTACTCATGCAAAGTTTACAACGCTTATTCAAACGCTCCTCATGAACGATTTAGAACCTACCATTACCCAGCTGTGGGTGTACTTAGCTGCATCACCTTTATTCGGTTTGACCTTAACCTTAATAGCCTATGGGATTGCCTATCGGCTGTATTTAGCGGCGCGCTCATCACCCTTGTGTAATCCGGTCGCTATTGCAGTAGCGATTATTATTGGCGTGCTCTTGCTGACTCATATTCCCTACAAAGATTACTTTGCGGGAGCGCAATTCGTACACTTTTTATTAGGGCCTGCCACTGTTGCATTAGCAGTACCTTTGTATCGGCAATTACCCAAAATTAAGCAAGTACTGATGCCTTTGCTGATCACCTTGGTTGTTGGCGGCGTAGTAGGTGCTTTAAGTGCTTTATATATTGCTAAGGGCTTGGGGGCATCTAAACCTGTACTCATGTCTCTCGCACCTAAATCAGTAACCACACCTATCGCGATGAGTATTGCCAAATTATTAGGTGGGATTGCACCCTTAACGGCAGTATTGGTAATAACGACGGGCATTATAGGAGCATTAGTGGGTACACGTTTATTCCAAGTACTGGGTATTCAAGATGACAGCATCAAAGGGGTGGCGATGGGCTTAACGGCTCACGGTATCGGTACCGCACGAGCCTTTCAAGTCTCACCAGAAATGGGCGCCTTTGCAGGGTTAGCGATGGCATTATCCGCCTTTGTAGCCTCAGTCATTTTGCCACCGCTACTGCACTATCTGAGTTTTTAAGCTGGTACAAATTGCGCAATATAACTATCGCGCTTACGTAACATGGCATAAAACAACGCTTCAAAATCCGAAACAACCGATTGTTTGACTGCGTCCAAAGTTAATAAGTGCTCTGCCCATGCTTTAAGCTTAGGAGTACTTGAAAATACACCGAGTGGTTTAAGACGCTCTAAAATAGCCAAACGCATAAACAAGGGCGCATACGCCGCATCAATGAGATTAAGTTGCTCACCATTAAAAAAGGGAGCAACTTGGATCTGTGACTCCACTCGTGCCGCTTGTTCTTTTAAAGTACTCAGTGCTTTAGTAAACCCTGTCTCTAATTCCGCCGTATACATTTCGTACTGAGCCCCTAACATGGCACTGGCGTACTCAATCCATGCCCGATTATGGGCTTTATCAATCGGGTCTTCGGGGTGCAATAACGGCGGATTGAGCTCAGACACTAGCTCCATAATCACAGCCGACTCAAAAATCACACGATCATGATCCACTTGTACGACGGGTACTTTGCCGAGTGGTGATAGGGCTTTGAACCATTCAGGGGGATTCATTAAATCAATATAATCAATTTCATAAGGAATACGACAGTAGTTCAAGACAATGACACTACGTTGTACAAAGGGGCAGAGTTTAAAACTCACTAGACGTAAATGATGTGACATACTAACTCTAACGGTGGTGGGTAAAAGGGCATAATAAAAGGGGGCTTGCTAGTCCTGCAATTGTCCTTAAAACAAAGTACCGCAAGGTTAAACTCTAAATTTTTTGTCGCCTCGTGTATGCTCCGCACTCCACTACAGTTAGGATAATCACAATGGATGAAAAAGTAATCCAACACGTTT